>JAWLHS010000271.1:0-2522 GCA_041690235.1 Bacteroidales bacterium | reverse complement strand
GAGGGCATAACTTCCAGGTGGAAAGGGCCGGTTCTTTTGGTCATGTATTGGCCCCGGTCGGGGTCAAAGTAGGCCATTTCAACGGGGGGAATCTCATACGCTCCGTCCCCCCTGGGTATCAGCAAAAAGTCAAAGGATCTGCTTCCATTGATTCCATTCCGGTTTGACCGGATGTCGTCGATGACGTTCGGGTCATATACTTCAAAATCCGGGGGAAACAAAACGCCAGGTTCTTCGAGCATTTTTAGGTTTCCTTCCCCGCTGATGGTCAGGGAAAGATTGGCCGCCTCATTCACATGCAGCTCAGCAGGCTGAAGGGTTCCGGAAAGCTCATAACTGCCGACAAGGCCATTAAAGGCCGCAGGTCTGTTCTCTGCCGGAAGGGGACGGACGGATACGACAAGGGTTTCTGATCGAATGGTTTGGGGCAGGGTCTGAAAACTGTCAAACGGGGTTCCCGAAAAAAAATCGTCGAACAAGCTTCCCCTTCCTTGCTGGGATCGAACCCGAACCAGGCATTCTACTTCCAGGGGTTCCAAAACCAGTTCACCGCTTTGTTGAGGAAACAAAGCAACACGTCTGATTTCCACAACATTGTAAGTGATGCCATCGATCACCTCTGTGGTAACCCCTGGTTGTTCAGAAGGGGTGATGTTCTCCGACCAGAATCCCCGGTAGGAGGGAAGCCGTTGGATCGAATACCTTGAAACAGGGACCCTTGTGTAAATTTTATAGGCAATGATGACCTGTTCCGACTGATAGGGCCTGGCATTGGTAATTTCAGCTCTGATGAAGAGGTCATTCTCCCCCGGCAATTGGGGTCCCTGGGCGGAAGGGGATTGCCCGGTACCAGGTGAAGCAGGTTGGCTTCCTGGTCTTGCCTCTCCGGAAACCAGGATGGAGACCGGATCACTTCTCACCTCCTTTCCGTCCACTTTTGCTATCGCGGAGCCAATCACGAACTCACCTTCTTCTTTTGCTTCAACTATAAACGTATAAGAAACAGTTAAAGAGGTGGTTACATTATTATTAATGATTTGGGTTGAGCTGCTGGTCGACTGGCTTGGCCCGGAAATGAGGCGAAAGTCTTTTAATTCGGGCGGATCGAAGGCTTCCGGCCTGGCATTGAGGGAAAATACCAGCCTGAAGCGTTCCCCGGCGGCAACCCGGGACGGAGCCGATGCGGAAAATGTCACATCACTGCCAGAAGCCTCGGCGGTGAACAGGCAGAGGATAAGCCAGAATGAAAAAAGCATTTGCTTCATGGGTTGGCTGTTTTTACCATTCTTTTCCGGTTCGGCCGGTCTGAGGCCTTTCCGTTTCCCGGCTGAGCTGCTCCTGTACTTTTTGCTCCTGTTGATTCAGGGCATCCAGTATTCGCTCCGCCTCCTCCGGAGAAAGCTGGCCGGGTAAGGGCCTGGGTTCAGTGTCGGACTCCTGGGGCTGGTCCTGGTTGTTTGTTGGATCCTGGTCCTGGTTTTGTTTCTGTTCCTGATCTCGCTCCTGCGCCTGATCTTGATCCTGGTCCTGCGCCTGATCCTGATCCTGCGCCTGATCCTGGCCCTGCTCAGGGGGAGGGGGGTCTTCCAGCAGCTTCATGGCATATTCAAGGTTGTAACGGGTGTCTGCGTCTTTCGGATCAAGCCGAAGGGCTTTTTTATATGCTTCAATGCTTTCTCTGATTTTCCCTGCTTCAAGGTAAGAATTTCCAAGGTTGTGATAGTTGGCTGCCATTTCCACCTCTTGATGATTTCCCCTGGTCAGGGATTCGAACAAGTCAGCGGCTTCATCGTACCTTTCCTGCCGGTAGAGTGCATTGCCAAGGTTAAACATTGCCCGGGCGTTCCGGGGATTCTCTTCCAATGATCGTCGGTACTCCAGCTCTGCCTCAGGAAAATTGCCTTTTTCGTACAATTGGTTGCCTTTACGAACCATCTGCCGTTCATTTCCTGGCTGGGCCGGGGAACTGAACCATCCGACGGTAAAAAAAACAAATACCAAATATTTGATCATTGCGATCATTCTTTTACAACAGGCCGGTCCCAAATGCTCCGGACCGAAAACAGCCTGAGTTGATTAAACCATTTGTTTTTTCGTTCAAAAATAAAGATTTCCAGGGTCAGAAGGGCCAGGGCCAGGGCCACAAAATAATGAAATCTGCTTTCATAATCCGCGAATACCATGCTTTCGTACACCCCCTTCTCCATGTCCTTCATTTCGTCTAGCAATGCACCAAGACCAAGATCAGCACCCATCCCGGGTGAGAAAGAGCCACCTCCTGCTTCCGCAATCTGACGCAGGCTGGATTCATCATAACGGCTAACCACCGTGTTTCCTCCTTCGTCCCTGACATAGCCGCTGAGCTGATTGTTTTGGTAAACGGGGATGGGCGCTCCGCCCGGAGTTCCAATTCCGACGGTATGGATGGTAATTCCCCTTTGCCGGGCGATTCTGGCGATGCCGACCGGATCATCCCCGTGATTTTCACCATCGGAGATCACAATCAGGACCTTGCTGTTCTG
>JAWLHS010000270.1:0-2587 GCA_041690235.1 Bacteroidales bacterium | reverse complement strand
TGATCGGCAGTGCAAAGGCCACCCGCGCAAATGAATGGCAAGCGTTTGGAAATACCGGTAATGAACAAATTGTAAGGGCCCTTATATCTGAATAAGCATGAGCAACCAACTAAGTGAACAGGAACAATACCGCCGCCAGGCCCTTCAGGAACTCACGGACCTGGGCATAGACCCTTATCCTGCAGAAGGGTTTGAAGTGAATGCAACGGCCAAAGACATCCTGGATCGCTTCCCGAAAGACGACAGCCTCTTTCAGGACGTCCAGCTCGCCGGGAGAATCATGACCCGACGCATTATGGGCAGCGCTTCTTTTGCTGAGATACAGGACGACAGCGGAAGAATCCAGCTGTACTTCAACCGGGATGAGATTTGTCCGGGCGAGGACAAATCCATGTACAACACGGTTTTTAAACGCTTGCTGGACATCGGAGACATCATCGGGGTTAAGGGACATGTATTCACCACCAGGATGGGCGAGGTCACCATTCACGTAAAAGAATATAAGATCCTGTGCAAATCCCTCAGGCCACTGCCCGTGGTAAAGGAAAAGGACGGGCAGGTATACGATGCATTTTCTGATGCAGAGCAACGCTACCGGCAGCGATACCTGGACCTGATTGTAAATCCACAGGTAAAAACCGTATTCCGCCAGCGCGCCAAACTGATTGAAAGCATGCGGGGTTTTTTGCTGGATGCCGGTTACCTTGAGGTGGAAACCCCGGTGCTGCAGCCCATATACGGAGGAGCGGCCGCAAGGCCCTTTAAAACGCATCACAACACCCTGGATACAACGCTATACCTTCGGATTGCCGATGAACTTTATTTGAAAAGGCTGATTGTGGGTGGGTTCGAAGGGGTGTTTGAGTTTGCCAAGGATTTTCGAAATGAAGGCATGAGCCGGTTCCACAACCCGGAGTTTACCATGATGGAGCTCTATGTGGCTTATAAGGATTATGAATGGATGATGGACCTGGTGGAGGAAATGGTGGAGAAAATCGCCCGGGACCTTCACGGCACCACCCTGGTAAAGGTCGGTGACCATGAGATCGACTTCCGGAGGCCATGGAAACGCTTTTCCATGTACAAGGCCATTGAGCACTTCACGGGAACCGATGTATCACAGATGGATGAGGATGGCATGCGCCGGTTTGCAGACAGCATCGGTGTGGAAACCGATCCCACCATGGGTCGGGGCAAACTGATCGATGAGATTTTCGGTGAAAAATGCGAGCCCCATCTGATCCAGCCCACTTTTATCACCGATTACCCTGTTGAGATGTCACCCCTGGCCAAGAGGCACCGGAGCAAACCCGGGCTTGTGGAGCGTTTCGAGGCCATATGCAATGGCAAGGAGATTTGCAATGCCTTCAGCGAGCTGAACGATCCCATCGACCAGCGAAAGCGATTTGAAGAGCAGCTGGAGCTGGGCCGGCGCGGGGACGCAGAGGCCATGATGCTGGATGAGGATTTTCTGAAGGCCATCGAAACGGGCTTGCCGCCCACGGCCGGCCTCGGCATTGGCATCGACCGCCTGGCCATGATCATGACCAACAGTGCTTCCATTCAGGATGTATTGTTGTTTCCGCAGATGCGTCCGGAGAGATCATCCCTGTCGGACAATAAAAATGAAGATTTTGAAAAGGCCGGCATACCCGCGGAATGGATCCCCTTACTGCAGCAATCGGGCCACACCAGTCTGTCAGCCCTGGGTGAGGGAAACCCCAACAAGGTATTCAACCAACTGTGCGGCCTTCGAAAAAAACTAAAACTTGGCATCCCTGCGCCAAGGCTGGAAGATGTCCGGCAGTGGATCGAAAATGCGGCCGACCACAAATAGCGGCTGTCATGCTGGTTTTTTGTACATTTAACCCCGGCAACACATTGCTGACCAAAGCCATTTCAATATGCCTATCCTGGGATCCATCGTAAAAAGGGCCATTGAGTTACGCGGCAAATTGCCGGCAATCTTCAGCACCAGGGACGCCACCACGACCCAGGAAAGGGAACTCAAAAAACTTCTGCGCCGGGCTTCAAACACCGCATTCGGAGAGCGCTACGACTTTTTTGACATCTTAATGGGCCATGATCCGGTGGGGCAGTTTCAGAAAAGGGTACCGATGCACGACTACAACGCCATTTTCAGGGATTGGTGGTACCGCTCCCTGAATGGTGAGCCCTATGTCTGCTGGCCCGGAAAGGTCAGGTTTTTTGCCCTGAGTTCGGGCACCTCGGAAGCCTCAAGCAAACACATTCCGGTGACCGCCGACATGCTGCGGGCCATCAAAAAAACCAGCACCAAGCAAATCTTCAGCCTGGCCCGTTATGATTTCCCCAAATCATTTTACGAGAAAGGCATTCTGATGCTGGGGGGAAGCACCCACCTGAACTACAACGGCACCTATTACGAGGGCGACCTGTCCGGCATCACCACCAAGAACATCCCTTTCTGGTTCCAGCATTTCTACAAACCCGGTAAACGCATTTCCAAGGAACGCGATTGGCCCACAAAACTGAACGAGATCGTCAAAAAAGCCCCGAACTGGGACATCGGCGTGATTGTGGGGGTACCGGCATGGTGGCAGATCCT
>JAWLHS010000269.1:0-2616 GCA_041690235.1 Bacteroidales bacterium | reverse complement strand
ACGAAGGCAGTGGGGATGATATCGCCAAAGCAATTGCTTCAACGACCGGATGGAGTACTTATCCCAGTCCCGGAACAATCGGAAACGACCCCGGGAGCAATAACAGCAGCGGATTTAATGCCTTGCCGAGTGGTGTCAATCAATGGGGGAGTTATCCCCATTTTGGTAGCGCCACTTTTTGGTGGAGCTCTGACCAAACCTCCACGGCCGGGTATACCTATAACATCTGGTACTATTCCTCACAACTATACCAGGAAGCTTTTACAAAAGTTTTCGGATTTAGTGTTCGCTGTGTAAAAGATGCAACCTGATCCAAAGCCCTGCTTTTTGGCAGATCATAAGGCGTTCTCGTCACCATCTTCGTAAATGGGGACATACCGGACTATATTGATTCTTGAAATAGATACCACCGGTGTTCTCCCGCCCGCCACCGGGCAAATCCGTTTTTGCGCGCACCACTGCGCTGCACCCCCCAAAAAACCCCGGAAGTCTTAATTATGGATACGGGACGGTAATAGGTAGAGAAGCGGTTTTTAATTAATATTTACATACAGGGGTTAATAAGCTGCGACATTTTTCCATGCGACGGTAAATTCAGCATGGCCTTTTACGTAGGTGTCCGTTTTTGAACAGGCTTGTTCCGTTCCGGACAGGACGGAAAACGCGGAAATTTTGTTTTTTAGTACTGGTTTGTTGAAAATAAGACAGTTGGTCTTGTAGGCATTGTTTTGGCATTGCGTATTTTGTTCATATAACCACAAACCATTGTCTTTCCATCATGAAAAATAGTATTGCCATACTGGCCTTGCTGTTTCTGATGCAGCAGGGGCTGGGGCAAACGCCGCATCTGAGCGGTGAAGTCATCATTTCCATCCAGTCCGGCACCATCGATGCCGACCTTAAGCTCAGCAACCTTCCGGAAACGGACAATTACTCCCTCTTGCTGAACACGGGATTGAACGTTCAGTATTTCCGTGATTCCGGCGATTCTTTCAATTATTATTTCAAGCGTGTGTATGACGCGGAGGTGTATGAAGAGGGCTTTCAGTATTATTTCCCTTCAAGCGATAAAAAAAGCCAGTACCTGCCCAATGCTTTCCTGGTCAGGTATACCGGGAAATTTCCGATTTTCAATGACACCCTCCGCGCCTATGATTGGGGCGACTGGAAAGGCAATATCGCTTTCGACGGACAGGTGCTCAGGGCTGCGGAGCAAACCGGGTGGTATCCCATTCTCCTGAATAAGAAAACAGGGGTCATGCACCTGAATTATACCTATGATGTAACGATCAGCTGCGCCGATTGCCAATCCATTTATTTTAACGGCAGCGCACCGGTTAAAGGGCCGCAGTCGACCTTCCAGTCAGAAATCCCTGTCCCTTTGATGATTTTCGCTGGCAACTTCGAATTCTCCCATAAGGGAAATGTCTATTTTATCCATTCCGGGTTGCGTTCCGAAAAACAGGAAACCCTGGTTGGCTTGACCGACCGCATCATTCGATTCTACGAAGATAAGTTGGGCATCCCCTTTGGAAGCAGTTCACTGGCTTTCCTGAATACCACGCCGGTGTCAAAAAATAACGCCTGGATGTTTGTCACCTATCCGACCATTGCAGTAGTGGGGGGGAGCGGGTATACCCTAAGAGAGCGCTTCGACCCGGAAACATTTCAGCTCAGGAATGAATCGTTCACTGCCACGATCGCGCATGAACTGGGGCATTACTACATTGGGAACCATTTCAGGCCCAACAGCACGCTGTTCTGGTTTTTCGCCGAAGGGTTGACAGATTACCTTTCCCCGCACGCCGTAAGGCATTTCTCGGGAGAGGAGTTTTTTGGTAAAAGAATCTCCGTGTATCGGGAGAATGTGGCCCGGTTTGAGCCCATCCCACTGAACAAGGTCAGCAGGGCTGGTGAAATTGGAGAGATGTACAGGTACCGTTACGTCCCCCTGATGCTGCTTGCGGTGGAGAAAGAGATCGGGGAGGAGGCCATGTGGGCCTGGATGAAGGAAGTGATCAACTCAGATGGTCAGGTAACCGACTACGATTTTCTGCTCTCGAGTTTTTCACGGGCCGGCATTCCTCAGGATACCATCGATTTCCTGGTCCGCCAATATATTGAGAGCGAGAACGCGAAACAGCATATCCTGGACAGATTGTGACAGCCAGTCCTTATTGCCGCACTTTTTTCACGGAACCTGTGTAAACAGGAAATAAGAATGCAGTGATTTCGGGAACAATCAGTACAGGAAAAATGGGAACAAGAGTGCAGTGACTTGTTAACAAACATAGAGTTATTTTGAATTTGAGACCGCATCCTAAAAGTTTGTTTTTCGGTTAAGCATTCGGTAACTACCTCCTTCGAGCATCACCAGTTGGCATTTGTGCGACAACATGTCAAGTAAGGCCTTGGCCATGGTCTCATCATCCAGGGACTTTGCCCACTCTGCGTGCGACTTGTTTGTGGTGATGATAAAAGAGGTCGTTTCATAGATCTGGTTGATGAAAACAAAGAACCGGTTGCCATCGTCCTTATTCAGCGGCAAGGTCAGTTTCTCCATAAAAAGTAAAAGAACCCAAACCACAAGCATCCGCTGTTCAGTCAAACCCAATG
>JAWLHS010000268.1:0-2651 GCA_041690235.1 Bacteroidales bacterium | reverse complement strand
ACCGTCCCGGCCAGGTACCAGTAGGCTGACTATGCGTCCCCCGTAATTGGTGACATCCATTCTGAGCCCGTTGTTGTTTTGCAGGGTGTAAAGGCTCACGGCCTTTCCGTCAATCTCGGTCATGAAATTTTCGGGGGTGGGGAATTGAACCCCTTCAGCCAGCTTCTGCTGATCCGTCTTGCATCCTGTCTGTGTGGCACACATAATAACAAAAATGATTGCAGTGAATAAAATTTTCTTTCTCTTCATGGGTTCCGGGTTAAAAAAAGTTTAAAATAGTACATGGGTCTCCGGGCGGATCACTTTCCGACCATCTGTTCGATATAACCCCCAAGTTCGCAATATTTTTTATACAGTCGTTCGTATTTCTCCACAAAGGCGGGCCGTGGACGATACTCTTTCTCAAAGCCGTTGCCCATGGACTGCTGGGCCGCATTAAAGTCGGTATGCACGGAGGCCACCACCGATGCGGCCATGGCAGAACCCAGGGCGCAGGTTTGTTCGTGCCTGGCCACCTCTATGGGCATATTCAGCACATCAGTCACGATCTGCATGACAAAGGGAGACTTTTTGGCCACCCCGCCCAGGGCGATGACACCATCGATGCGCACCCCTTCTTCCCGGAAACGGTCAACAATCCGCCTGGAGCCGAAGGCGGTGGCCTCCACAAGGGCCCTGAAAATGGCGGGGGCCTGCGTTCCAAGATTCAGTCCGGCCACCACACCCTTGAGCATTTGATTGGCATCCGGGGTCCGCCTTCCGTTCATCCAGTCAAGGGCCAGTACGCCGGACTCCTCCGGATCAATGTCCGCGGCAGCCAGGGCAAGCTCCTCAATCATGTTATCGGCCATCTCTTCTGCGAGTTTGCGGAGGGTTTCTTCCGGGACATGTTTACTCTTACCCACCATGGTGTTGATGGGCCAGAGCAGCACGCTTCTGAACCAGGCAAACACATCACCGAAAGCGGACTGCCCGGCTTCCAGGCCCAGCATCCCGGGAATGACCGAACCATCAACCTGTCCGCAGATCCCCTGCACAAGCTTCTCGCCAAGCTCTCCATCGGGAACAACGACCATATCGCAGGTCGAAGTGCCCATCACCTTGCTGAGGTAATAGGGTTTGATCTCCCCTCCGACAGCGCCCAGGTGGGCATCAAAGGCACCCACCCCAATGGTCACTGTTTCCGGGATGCCCAGTCTGCCGGCCCATTCTTTTGAAATCTGTCCGGCGGCCACATCACTGGTATAGGTATCCTTATACAGCCTGTCGCGCAATCCGGCCAGCAATGGATCCAGCCGGGTCAGGAATTCCTCAGAAGGCAACCCGCCCCACTCGGGATGCCACATGGCCTTATGGCCTGCGGCGCAACGGCTCCTTTTGACCCTGGACAAATCTTTCGTCCCGGTCAGCAGGGCCGGAATCCAGTCGCAATGCTCCAGCCAGGAGTGGGCAGCCTTTCTGATGATCTCATCTTCGCGCAAAACGTGCAGGAGCTTTGCCCAGAACCATTCGGAGGAATACACGCCGCCTTCATACTTTGTATAATCCACCCCGCCCCAGGAAGCGGCCAGCTTGTTGATTTCCGAGGCTTCGCGTACGGCGGTGTGGTCCTTCCAGAGAATGAACATGGCGTTTGGATTTTCTGCAAATTCCGGATGCAATGCCAGCGGAACGCCTTCCTTGTCAACGGCTACGGGTGTGGAACCGGTGGTATCGATTGAAATGGCCACTATGTTGTCTGCCACCCCCCGGGGCGCCTGGCTCAATGCATCCCTGAGTGCTTCTTCCAGGCTCTCAATATAGTCCAGGGGGTGTTGCCTGAACCTGTTTCGGGAGGCATCACAGAATGCCTGTTGCTTCCATCGCTTGTAATGGGACACGCCCGTTCCGGCTTCAGCCCCGGTTTTCGCATTGACAATCAAGGCCCTGACAGAGTCGGTTCCATAGTCAAGTCCAACTACATATTTTTCCATAAGATCGTTTTTCGCTTTTATTTCTTTTTTTTCTGTCCGTAATAAGCGCTGGTTCCATGCTTCCTGAAAAAATGCTTCTCCAGTAGGAATTTTTCAACCGGAGCCTCCTGTCCCAGCATTTCAGTGCGAAATGCCATCTTGGCGACCTCTTCCAATACGACTGCGTTGTGAACGGCATTGTGGGCGTCGCTGCCCCAGGCAAATGGACCGTGACTGTGAACCAGGACGGCTGGAACGGACATGGGGTCAATGTGTTGAAAACATTCTGCAATGACATATCCGGTGTTTTCCTCATAGGCTTCCGCGGTCTCCTCTTTCGTCATGGGCCGGGTACAGGGAATTTCTCCGAAAAAATAGTCCGCATGGGTGGTTCCATATACTGGAATGCCCTTTCCCGCCTGTGCCCTGGAGGTGGCCCACTGGGAATGGGTATGTACAATCCCTCCGATATCCGGGAACCGCCTGTATAATGCAAGATGGGTCGGGGTGTCGGAAGAAGGGTTCAGGTTCCCGTAAACCAGCTTGCCATCCAGATCGACCAGCACAATGTCGTCGATCTTCATGTGATCATACTCCACACCGCTTGGCTTGATGGCCACCAATCCGCTCGCCCGGTCTATTCCGCTTACATTGCCCCATGTAAAAACCACAAGTCCGTGCCTGACCAGGGCAAGGTTG
>JAWLHS010000267.1:0-2676 GCA_041690235.1 Bacteroidales bacterium | reverse complement strand
CGGCCTTTCCAAATTCATACTTGGTGTCCACCAGAATCAATCCCATTTTCTGTGCCATTTCGGTGCCCCTGCGGAACAAGGCCAGGGTGTATTCTTCGAGTACGGCATAATCTGCTGGTTGAACCAAGCCCTGTTTCAGGATTTCCTCCCTGGAGATATCCTCATCGTGGCCAACAGCGGCTTTGGTTGTAGGCGTGATGATGGGCTCCGGAAAACGGTCGTTTTCTTTCATTCCCTCGGGCATGGGAACCCCGCACAGCATCCGCTTCCCTTTTTTATATTCCCTCCATGCGTGGCCCGTCAGGTAACCCCTGACCACCATTTCGACCTGGAAAGGATGGCAGAAAATGCCGGCTGTGACCATCGGATCCGGGGTATCTATCTTCCAGTTGGGAACAATGTCGGAGGTGGCATCCAGGAATTTGGCGGCAATCTGGTTGAGCACCTGTCCTTTATAGGGAATGCCGTCTGGAAGAACGACATCAAAGGCCGAAATGCGGTCAGAAACAACCATCAGCATGATCCGATGGTCTATGGTATAGACGTCCCTGACCTTTCCTTTATAGAATCCGGTTTGTTTTGGAAAATCAAATTTTACAGAGGTAATGGCTTCCATGCTTCAATTATTTTTTGGGGTTTAGGTTTTCATCCGTTCTGGGCTTTGAGCCCCTTTCATAGGCATCAATGATGCGCGTAACCAGGGGGTGTCTGACAACATCCTTTTCATTCAGAAAGATAAAGTCAATTCCCTCCACCTTGCCCAGGATATTGATGGCCGTGATCAGGCCGGAAACCTGGTTCCTGGGCAGGTCAATCTGGGTGATGTCGCCGGTGACAATAAACTTGGCCGATTTCCCCATCCGCGTAAGAAACATTTTCAACTGGTTCTCCGTGGCGTTCTGTGCTTCATCCAGGATGGCGAATGCATTGTCCAGGGTGCGTCCCCTCATAAAAGCCAATGGGGCAATTTCTATGGTGCCGTCTTCCAGAAAAGCAGCCAGTTTGGCTGGTGGAATCATGTCCCTCAAGGCATCATAAAGGGGTTGAAGGTAAGGATCCAGCTTGTCTTTCAGATCGCCGGGTAAAAAACCAAGGTTTTCCCCTGCCTCGACGGCCGGACGCGCCAGGATGATGCGCTTCACTTCTTTGTTTTTCAGTGCCCTGACAGCCAGGGCAACGGCGGTGTAGGTCTTCCCTGTTCCTGCGGGCCCAATCGCAAACAGCAGGTCGCGGGTTTCAAAACGTTTGACCATGCGAAGCTGATTGGGTGTGCGGGCTTTGATCAGCATCCCGTCACGACCGTATAAAATAAGTTCTGAACTTTTCTCAACAGGGGAGGAGGTTTCGACCCTGCCATCTTCGTGGGCAACGATTTCAAGCATGTTCTCCTCGGTAAGCTTTCCAAACCGGTCGTAGTGATTGAGCATCAGTGAGAATTTCCCTTCGAAGAAACCAAGTTCTTTGTCATCACCGATGGCCTTCAGTTCTTCGCCCCGGGAAACGATTTTTAGTTTCGGGAATAAATTTCTGAGCAAACGCAGTTTTTCCTCGCGCAATCCGAAAATATCCGGTGGATGAACCGCTTCCAGTGTAATTGTTATTTCACCCATAAAAGGCCCACGCCCTTCCCTTTCTTATTTTGTCTGCAAATGCCATCGAGAAACCCTGTAAAGCATGCAATAAATCATTACTTTTGATCGTGCAAAATAACAATATTTTTACCAAATTTGTTCCGACCGAAACGATTTTATTCCACCCTTTTTTTGAAATCCATAAAAAGGAAAGAAGCTGAGATATGGCAATCATTACCCTGACAACCGACTGGGGTTGCGCAAACCATTACGTGGGCGCCGTTAAGGGCACTTTGTTGAAACTGATTCCCGGGGTTCAGATTGTAGACATCAGTCACGAGATACCCCCCTTTGATATCATGCAGGCCAGCTTTGTTTTGAAGAACGCCTTCCCTCATTTTCCTGAGGGAACGATTCACCTTCTGGGAGTGAATACCGAAGCGGGCCTTCAGACACCCCACATTGCCGTCAAACAGCAGGCGCAGTTTTTCGTTGGGGCTGACAATGGTATTTTTTCCCTGCTGTTCGACCACGATCCCGAGGAAGCCGTTGAGGTTGAGCTTCTGCAGGATTCAGATTATTTCACCTTCTCGACGAGAGACGTGTTTGCCAAGGCAGCAGCCATGATCGCATCCGCCGGGGGCATCAGGGAACTGGGGAAACCACATAAAGAACTCAACCAGCGCATTCCTTTCAGGCCGGTGATCTATCCGGAGAAGATCATTGGAAAGGTTATTTTTATTGATCGCTACGACAATGTCCTTGTCAACATCGACCGTGAGCTGTTCCGGCAGGTTGGCAGAAACCGTCCGTTTACCATTCATTTTAGGTCTCCGGGTTACAGCATTACCCAGATTCACCAGTCTTATGCCGACGTGGTTCCCGGTGAAAAGCTGGCCCTTTTTGGTTCTACCGGTTACCTTGAGATCGCCATCAACCAGGGAAAGGCCTCCAGTTTGCTGGGTTTGTATATGAACGATACGGTTTCCATTGAATTCAATTAAGTGCTTTCCCCCAAACAATGAGCAGGCTTTTTTTAAAAGAAATCGGTGCTTTCTTCAACAACCTGACCGGCATTGTTGTGGTGGCCACTTTTTTGATCATT
>JAWLHS010000266.1:0-2718 GCA_041690235.1 Bacteroidales bacterium | reverse complement strand
ATTTTTCCTCCCGGACGGGCCGATTGTTCGAATACGGTAACCGCATACCCTTTGGCGGCCAGCCTGATTGCGCAAGCAATTCCTCCTATGCCTGAACCAATGATGGCAGTTGTTTGTTGCATATCCAAATAACGGGAAAATTTCCTCCCGGTTCAACGACATGAAATGTTTTTCTTAACGGGTCACATCATTATTCTTGTTCAAGGAAGGGGCCGGATGCCCATCCGACGACAACCATCATTTAAAATTGTATGAAAAAAGTGCTGATTGTGGGCACTGGCCTGGGGGCCATGACCACTGCGCTGCGGCTGACCAGGCGCGGCTATAAGGTTGAAATGGTCGAAAAATACCACCAGGCGGGAGGAAGACTGAACCAGTTAAAGAAAGACGGGTTTACCTTCGATTTGGGACCCACCTTCTTTAGCATGACCTATGAGTTCAGGGAATTTTTCGAGGACGCGCGGCTGGAGAAGATGCCCTTTACCTTCAGGGAACTGGACACTTTATATGCCGTTCATTTCAGGGGATCTGACAAGAAATACATGATCCACCGTGATCTGGACCGCCTGGCCAAAGAGTTTGAGGCGGTGGAACCCAACTTTAAGGAGAAGATGGAGCGTTTCCTGGCCAGCGCCGGAAAGTTTTTTCATGACACCGAATACCTGGTGCTGAAGAAAAACTACGATTCGGTATGGGATTATTTGCTGACACTGGTCAGGGTTCCGCTCAGGCATTCTCCCAAGCTGCTGCGGTCGGTGTGGCAGGAAATGGAACGCCACTTTGAATCGCGTGAGGTGAAGGAGATCTTTTCGCTGGTGGCGTTTTTCCTGGGGGCCACGCCTTTTGATACGCCGGCCATTTACACCATTTTATCCTATACCGAACTGGTGCACGATGGTTACCACAATGTGGAGGGCGGCATGTATCAGATCGTTGAAGGCTTGAAAAAGGAACTGGACAAAGCGGGGGTGGTGGTGCACTACAATACGGAAATCGTGGATTACCAGCGAAAAGGGAAGGTGCTCACGGGACTGGTGGATCAAACCGGAAAGATATGGGAATCGGACCTTTTCGTGATTAATGCCGATGCGGCTTATTTCAGGCAACAGGTGTTCAGACGCAAGAAGTTTTCAGTGCAGAAACTGGATAAGATGAAGTGGACGCTGGCACCGTTTACCATGTATCTCGGACTGGATACCAAGCTAGGAGACGTGCCCCTTCATAATTACTTTCTGGGAAACAATTTCGAGGAATATTCGGGCAAGGTGTTCAAAAACTCCATCAAGCTGGACCAACCCTATTATTATGTGAATGTGGTGTCGAAGTCAGACCCTGCCGCTGCGCCCGAAGGCTGTGAAAGCCTGTTTGTGCTTTGCCCGGTTCCTGATCTGAGGTTTAAACCGGACTGGTCGGACAGCGATGAGCTGGCCGCCGGCATCATTGATGACTTGTCGGACCGCATTGGCGTGGACGTGAAAAAACACATTGTTTCCCAGACCGTGCTCACACCCATCGACTGGAGGGATGCCTTTAACCTGTATAAGGGAAGCGGTCTGGGTCTCGGTCATAATTTGAACCAGATCGGGGGCTTTAGGCCTAAGAACTATGACGAGGAGTTCGGGAATGTTTTTTACGTGGGCGCCTCTACTGTGCCGGGAACCGGCTTGCCCATGGCGGTTATTAGCTCCAAATTGGTTGTAGAACGTATTACCAAAGCATATGGACCTGTACACGCGTAATGCACTGTCATGCAGTGAAGTTACCACAAAAAACTACAGCACATCCTTTTCCATGGGGGTCAGGCTGCTGGATGCGCAATTCAGGCCGCCCATTTATGCCATTTACGGCTATGTGCGATTTGCCGACGAGATTGTTGATACCTTTCACGACCAGGATAAGCGAAAACTGCTGAGCCAGTTCAGAAAGGAAACCTTTGAGTGCATCGCCGACGGGATGAGCACAAATCCCATCCTTCACAGTTTTCAATGGGTGGTCAACACTTACGGTATTGAAAAGGAACTGATCGTCGCTTTTTTGAAAAGCATGGAGATGGATCTGGAGAAAAAGACCTTTTCGATTCAGGAGTACAAGGAATACATATACGGATCAGCTGAAGTTGTGGGACTGATGTGTCTGCGGGTGTTTTATTCAGGACAGGATGATGAATACCGTCGCCTCCTTCCCGCCGCCCGAAAGCTGGGAGAAGCCTTCCAGAAGGTCAATTTTTTGAGGGATATGCGGTCTGACCTTCAGGAAAGGGGGAGGGTCTATTTTCCGGAGGTCGATTTTACCCGGTTCGATCAGGAAATGAAAGACCGCATTGAAAAAGAGATCCGGGAAGATTTCCAGGGAGCGATTCCGGGGATCAGAACCTTGAATAGCAATGCCCGCCTGGGCGTTTACCTGGCATACAGGTATTACCTGGAGCTGTTGAAAAAAATCCAGGAAGAAACCCCCGAGAACCTGAGGGAAACCCGGTTCAGGGTCAGCAACCAAAAAAAGCTGCTGTTGCTGGTGAAGGCTTTTCTGCGGAACAAATTCGGTTGGATATAAGATGGAGGGAATGCTTAAATTTGCCGGATGGGATCCATGAGACTTCATGTTGAAATCGACCCCCGGTCTGGCTTTTGTCCGGGGGTCCGGCGTGCCGTGGACATGGCCGAGTCCGTTCTTGATGAGAAGGGGACGCTGTATTGTCTTGGAGACTTGGTGCATAAC
>JAWLHS010000265.1:0-2740 GCA_041690235.1 Bacteroidales bacterium | reverse complement strand
AAGGAAGTCATTGGATCGGGATTAAAGGCAGGGAGCAACTGGTTTCCCCATCTGACGAAAGATCAGAAAAAGCAGGTGTCCGCGATGATTGACGAAGCCGGATTATCAGCCCAGGCCATCCGTCCCATTGGCGAGCTGTCGGGCGGACAATTGCAGAAGGCCCTGTTGTGCAGGGCGCTGATCAACCAGCCCGAACTGCTGATCCTGGATGAGCCGAATACGTTTGTGGACAAGAATTTCGAGGAGGATCTGTACCGCTGGCTGAAGGAACTCAACAAAAAAATGGCCATCTTGCTCATTTCACACGATATCGGAACCATCTCCCCCATGATCAAGACCATTGCCTGCGTAAACGGGACCCTGCATTACCACCCTTCCAACAGGATATCAGCAGAGGTATTGAAGGTATACAATTGTCCGGTCGACATCATCGCGCACGGACCGATACCCCACCGGGTGTTAAAAGTGCACGATCATGAGTGAGTTCCTCTCCATTTTTGAATACCAGTTTTTTCAGCATGCGATCTGGGCGGCCGTGCTTACCAGTATCCTGGCGGCCATGGTGGGCACCTACATTGTATCCCGGAAGATTGTCTTCATCAGCGGGGGCATTACCCATGCCTCTTTCGGCGGGATCGGACTGGCTTATTTCCTCGGACTGAATCCCTTTTTCGGGGCGGCGGTTTTTGCCGTGTTATCGGCCCTGGGCATTGAATGGATATCGGCCAGGGGAAAAGTAAGGGAAGACAGCGCCATTGCCATCATCTGGTCGTTCGGAATGGCCCTGGGCATCATTTTCGTTTTCCTGACACCTGGCTATACACCCAATTTGATGAGCTTTCTTTTTGGCAGCATTCTCTCTGTGGGAAAAACGGAACTGTTCCTTTTACTGGGCTTCTGTCTCGTAACGGCTTTGTTCTTTATCGTTTTTTTCCGGCCCGTGGTGCATACGGCCTTCGATCCGGAGTTTGCCACGGTGATGGGCATACGGGTCGGCTTTTTCAGGTATGCCATGTCGGTAATCATCGGACTGGCCATCGTTTTAAGCATACGCAGCGTGGGCATCATTCTGGTGTTAAGCCTGTTCACAATCCCCCAGCTCACAGCCATGGAATTTTCCAGAAACTTTGCAAAAATTCTGCCCCTGGCTGCCTTTTGGGGCATAACGGGTTCTTTCGTCGGACTGATGTCGGCTTACAGCCTGAACATCCCTTCAGGGGCCGCGATCATTTTCTTTCTGACCCTTCAGTTTTTGACAATCAAACTCATTGTGCTGATCCGAAGACAATTGAAACGGACGGCCACCATCAAATCCTGAGACATATTTGACCCCTATGTGGTGGAAATCCTTCCAGCACGGTCCTTTCTGAAGTGAGGACAGCCCTCAGGCAATCACACCAGAGCCGATGCATTCCTCCCCGTCGTACCATGCCACAAACTGCCCCGGCGCCACGCCCCGACGGTCTTCGTCAAACACCACATACAGCCCGTTTTCACGCATGGACAGACTGGCCAGCCCAAGTGGTTCCCTGTAGCGGATCCGGACCAGGTAACGGGCATTCTGCCCGGGCAAGAGGCGAAGGTCCCCACGGATCCAGTGAATGTCCGTGGCATGAACGAATAAACCCTTGCGGTACAAGCCGGGATGGTCATCCCCCATGCCCGTGTAGACGATATTATTTTTGGTATCGGTAGCCAACACATAGATTGGCTTTTCCATCCCCCCTGTATTCAGACCCTTTCTTTGACCAACGGTAAAGTAATGCGCCCCCGTATGCTGACCCACGACGGTTCCCAGATCAGGGGTGTAGAAAGGGGCTGCACAAACCGTTTTCAGGATTTCATCTCCTGAAGGCTGCGCTTGCAGGGTTTGTTCTTGTCGGGCCGCGGTGCCATCGGGGGGAATCAGCACAATATCTCCTTCTTTGGGTTTAAGCTGTTGCTGCAGAAAATCCGGCAAACGTACCTTCCCCACAAAACACAAGCCCTGGCTGTCCTTCTTTTCGGCCGTGACCAGGCCAAGGCTGGCGGCCAGTTTTCTCACCCCTGTCTTATGAAGGTGTCCAATCGGAAAAAGGGCCTTTGAGAGCTGCTCCTGGCTAAGCTGACAAAGAAAATAGCTCTGGTCCTTGCCGGGATCCGATCCGGCCAGCAACCGGTAAACGGTCTTCCCGTGTTTTTCGTCGGATGCTTTCCTGCAGTAATGGCCGGTCGCCACAAAATCAGCACCCAACTTACGGGCCGCCTCCAGGAACACATCGAACTTGATTTCGCGATTGCAAAGCACGTCCGGGTTGGGGGTACGGCCGGCCTGATACTCGGCAAACATATATTCCACAATACGCTTGCGGTAAGGTTCGCTAAAATCCAGTACCGAAAAGGGAATGCCCAGTTTTTGGGCGACCATCATGGCATCGTTGCTGTCTTCAATCCATGGGCAGGCATCCGAAAGGGTCACGGACTCGTCATGCCAGTTTCTCATGAACACGCCCACCACCTCATAACCCTGCTCAAGAAGCAAATGGGCCGCAACGGAACTATCCACCCCACCGGAGAGTCCGACCACCACACGCTTTTTTTCTCTCATCACCAGGGCTTTTTGTTTCTTTTAATTGAAACAACCCACCCCGCAAAAAGTTTGTAACAGTTTCAACGGCGGGCCGGCGGACCGGCGCCAGGTGCATCCCCAGGCCGGGGTGAGAACATTGGCGGGCCGGCGGACCGGCGCCAGGTGCATCCC
>JAWLHS010000264.1:0-2745 GCA_041690235.1 Bacteroidales bacterium | reverse complement strand
GTGGTCAAGTGCAGCATTTTTATTACCGATATGCTTGATTTCCCAAAGATCAACGAAGTGTACGGAAAATTCTTTGGCGAGGATGCCCCTGCCCGTGAAACGGTTCAGGTGGGCGCACTGCCCATGTTTGTAAACGTGGAGATCAGCTGCATTGCAGTGAAATAGAAACAGCTGGCCGTTCAGGGAGGTCGCAGGCCCCTCTGCTGCATTCCCAGGGCCAGTTTCCCGGTTTTTTTGGGGTTGTATGACCGTCCGTTGGCGGGATTCATCGTGTTTGTGTTCCGGCTGCTGCTTTCGATCCCTTAACTTTGGGCAAAACCCTTGCCCATGCTCATTAAAACCTTTGGGAGTGCACTGTTTGGTATAGAGGCACGGACCATCACCGTGGAGGTGGATGTATCCCAGGGAGTCAATTTCTACATGGTCGGCCTGCCCGACAACGCCGTCAAGGAGAGCCACCACCGGATCGATGCGGCATTGAAGCACCATGGGTATCGCATTCCCGGCAGGCGCATCGTGGTGAATCTGGCCCCTGCCAATATCAGAAAGCAAGGTTCTGCCTACGACCTGGCCATTGCCATTGGCATCCTGGCGGCCACAGGCCAAATCCATCCGCAACATGCAGGGCGCTACGTGTTGATGGGGGAACTCTCTCTGGACGGCGGACTGCAATCCATACGGGGAGCCCTTCCCATTGCCCTGCATGCCCGGGAACAGGGTTTCAGGGGATTGATCCTTCCGAAAGTCAATGCGCCGGAGGCCGCTGTGGTGGACAAGCTGGATGTTTTTGGGGTGTCCTCCATCGGGGAGGTCATCCGTTTTTTTAACGGGGAGAAAGAGTTAAACACTGTGGCACCGGCTGTCCGGAAAGACCTTCTCCGGGGCACAGGCAAGGGGGAACCCGACTTTGCCGATGTACGGGGACAGGAAGCCATCAAGCGATCGTTCGAAGTGGCGGCGGCAGGAAGTCATAACCTGCTGATGATCGGGGCGCCAGGTGCCGGAAAGACCATGCTGGCGAAACGCTTGCCCGGAATCCTGCCCCCGCTCACAACTGCGGAGGCCATTGAATCCACCAAGATACACAGCGTGGCGGGAAAGCTCAGCGCCAATGCCTCCCTGCTGGCGGAACGTCCATTCCGTAGTCCGCATCACACCATCAGCCACGTGGCCCTTTCCGGAGGGGGAACCGTTCCCTTCCCGGGGGAAATTTCCCTGGCCCACAATGGGGTGTTGTTTCTGGACGAATTGCCGGAGTTCCAGCGCACCGCACTCGAAGTGCTCAGGCAGCCATTGGAAGACCGGCAGGTCACGGTAAACCGTTCCAGGTACTCCGTCCGCTATCCCGCCGGGTTCATGCTGGTGGCTTCCATGAACCCCTGTCCCTGCGGGTTCTACAACCATCCCGACAGGGATTGTATGTGTGCCCCCGGCCTGGTCCGGAAATACCTGAACCGTGTTTCAGGCCCACTGCTCGACCGCTTTGACATTCATGTGGAAGTGACCCCGGTGCCATTTCAGGAATTGAATGAGGGTGGGCCATTGGAAAAGAGTGTAGCCATTCGTGGCCGGGTCATCCAAGCCCGGGAGCGTCAATCGCAACGTTTTAAGAACCAGGACGGGGTGCACTGCAACGCACAGATGGACCCGGCCTTGCTGCGAAAGATTTGTTGCACGGACAGGGTGGGCCAGTTGCTGCTGAAAACAGCCATGGAAAAGCTGGGCCTCTCCGCGCGGGCATACGACCGGATTCTTAAAGTGGGGCGCACCATCGCCGATCTGGACGACAGCGAGACAATCAGGCCCGAACATCTTGCCGAAGCCATTCAGTACCGGAGCCTTGACAGGGAAAACTGGGGCAGGTAGTCAACCCAACTCTTTTCTTCGTATATTTGGGTGAGCAAACCAAAACCCTACCTGCCATGGAACAGAAAAAAGACCGGACCTGGTTTTGGGTCATCAATGGCGTGATCGCGGTGCTATTGCTGATCTTCGTTTTGCAAAACCGCGGGGATGCCACGATCAAATTCCTGGGCATCACGCTTGACGGGCCCGCATTTTTGATTTACGTGGTCCTTTTCTTTATCGGTGTTTTCGTCGGATGGTTATGGACGTTTTTTCACCACATGAAAATGGAAAGGCGCCACAAGCGTGACTTACGGGATGCGACCAAGCAGGGAAGCGGTCAGGACAACTTGCCCTTGTAGTCTGCATAACCGAATTGCCTGAGCAGTTCGAATCCCCCGTTCTCTCTCCAGATGCCGATGGATGGATGGTTCACCCCGTTGAAATAAGTGGTCTTCACCATCGTATAATGGATCATATCGTCGAACACCACCCTGTCGCCCACCTGTAATTCTTTTTCAAAGCTGTAATCGCCCATTCCCATATAATCCCCCGCCAGGCAGGTACCTCCTCCCATGCGGTAACGGGGTTTGCCTTCCGTGGCATGGCCTGCGCCCAGTATGCGGGGTTTGTAGGGCATCTCAAGGCAATCGGGCATATGGGCTGAAAAACTGACATCCAGCATGGCCACCCGTATCCCCTGGTTGTCGACAATGTCTTTTACGGTGGATACCAGGTACCCGGTCTGCCAGCCCACGGCCTCTCCGGGCTCCAGGATAATGGTTTCCAGGTTGGGATAGCGGGCCTTAAACCCCTTCAGGAGTCCGACAAGGTGTTTTACATCGTAATCATTCCTTGTGATATGATGTCCGCCGCCCATATTGAACCACCTGGCCTGCC
>JAWLHS010000263.1:0-2793 GCA_041690235.1 Bacteroidales bacterium | reverse complement strand
CCCTGGTTGTTGAGGATTGGCAGCCGGAGAAAATGGTTCCAACCATAAAAACGGCTACTGTCAGTGTAAAAAATAGTTTTTTCATTTTTTAATGTGGTTTAAAGATTTAATCTGATGGACAATTTTGGTTCCCCGTGGGGATTTCAGCGGTTATTTTATGACAACTTTTTAGTTCAACTGACTACGGTAAGCATAATAACGGATTCTTCCATCGCGGTGAGGCTGTATGGAATTTTCTCGCTGACTTTTAGTAACTGGCCCTTTCTAAGGACAACCAATTGTTTTTTTGCCTGAAATCGAACCTGTCCTTCAATCAGCTGAATGGTAACCGAATCGTCTGCCTGAACCGACTCAACCTCAACAGCCTCATTCAGCGCCACAAGAACAATTTTCTTGTCCAGGCGACGTGACAAAACAATGGAATTCAGATTATTTCCGGACTCCTGCAGGTTAAGCTTCAGTCCGTCAACCAGTCTGTGCAGTTTGACTGCAACCATTGATTGACTCATTAGCCTGTCGTTGTAAACCAGGGTATTGCTTTCCAGTGTTTGTAATTCCATCACTATGATTTCAAGGTCTGTCTCTGAATAATTCAGCAGGAAAGAA
Source organism: Bacteroidales bacterium (assembly GCA_041690235.1). GTDB lineage: Bacteria > Bacteroidota > Bacteroidia > Bacteroidales > UBA7960 > SLSG01. The sequence continues at coordinate 2,187 of JAWLHS010000263.1, read as the reverse complement.
CGAATGCGTCTTCCCGGGGTTTGGCTTCATGACAAAGGTCGTGATTAGATGCCCAAAACCGTTACAGAATTCAAGGGCAATGTTGCAGTATTCGCAGATTTTAATCAGAAAGTGATCCGGGCGGACACCTTTAGGTTGATGTTGGTGGGTTCATAAGCGGATGCTTTTTTGTGCCATTTGCAGGGGAAAGCTGATTCTTTACTAACCCGAACCGATCTGCTCCAGCTCCTGCACCATTTTTTCAAAATGTTTTTGCAGCCCGGGTTCAATCTCGCCGTACAGCCGGTCAAAGAATGCCACGATCATTTCCCCCTTGCGGGTTAATGTGGTTCTGCCGCCCCCGGAACCACCGCGTGACTTTTCAATCAGCTTAAAGCCCAGGCGGTCTTCAATGGTTCTGAGGTTTTCCCAGGTTTGCCGGTAGGCATACCCCATTTCTTCGGCGGCGGCTTTCAGGGACCCACTGGCCTGAATGGCTTTCAAAAGCCGCCACTTTCCCTCCCCAAGGATGCTTTCACCCGATGTCCGCTCAATCCAGCATTTGAAATTCAGCCTGAATTCCGGTTGCTTGTTTTTTTGCTCCATGCTTGTCTGGTTTAATTGCTTGCCTGCTTCGTCCACACATACTTTGTGCCTCGTTCCGCTCCCCTGCAATGATAATGAAAATAGCCCAGCTATTCCCGGACAAGCCAGCCTGCCTGCAGCGTTCAATTTTTTTTTCGTCGGATGATTCAGGATTTTATTGCATCTTTGCGAGTTGCAAAAAACGCATAACGCAATCAGGCATGCCTGAACGAGACGATGCGGGAACCCTAGGCAAACACCTAAACCATCCGACGAAATGAAAACGATTGTACCGCGTGTTGTAAGAACAATACCGGCTCACAAAACCGGATGTGCACTCATCCACAGACAGGTCCTCCGATCAAAAACGCAAGCCCTCAATTTGCTTTTTCTGGCCGGCTGCCTGTTTGCCCTTGGCTCATGCAGCCTCATTCCCGAATCCTGGGCAGATGCCATCAGCGGGGCCAGCAAGGCCATGGCGATGGACGGCAACAGTTTGTACCACCAGACCGATGAGGTCAGCCTGGAGGCGGGTACACTGGAAGTGGCTGGGGAGGTGAAGAATCCCGGGATAGTGAACCTGAACAACCACTACAAAAGGGAGGTGTTCATCAAGGAGGCCCGGTATCACCTCGATACGGGAACCGAATTCATTGGCTCTTACCGATACAGGGGATACTCCCTGTTTGACCTGCTGCATCCCTTCAACCAGGACAAAAAGAACGCCGAAGAGTTTCGACCGGCCATCGACCTGTATGTGGTGATAGAAAACGACCTGGGCGAAACGGTGGTGTTCAGCTGGTCGGAGATCTTCCATACGGTCAACCCGCACCAGGTATTGATTGCCACGGAGGTGGCACCCATTGTTCCTTACAGGCAGGAGGTGGATTACCCCGTCGGGGACCAGTGGAAGGTGGTGTCGGCCGGGGACCTGTATGCCTGGCGTACATTGGACAACCCGGTGAAAATCACGGTGCGGTCGTTCGATCGGAAGACCTATCCGATTAACCGGGACCTGGAGCCCATGCACAGCCCGTCTATCCGGGTGGTCTGTGACGGCGCCACGGATCATGAATACAGGGACAGGTCAGCCGCAGGCGGGGCAACGCCGCCCGCAGCAGAGGCAGGGTTAACCGCAGGCGGAGCAAGGCTGCACCAAGGCGGGGAAAAGCGACCCGAAGAAGGGGATGTGCCAACCGCAGGCGGGGAAAAGCGATCCGAAGAAGTGGAGATGCGGCCAGAAACTGAAGGTGGACTGCAGTTGCTTCCCGGGGAAGGCTTTGACTATGTACTCCGTTACCATTCCAGTTTCTACGGAATGGGAATGGGGCACCATGGGACCAAATTCTTCGAAGGACCCAGGCTGGATGTGATGCTGAACAAGGAAGAGGCCTTTGCGGATTTCCGCTGGAACCGTCACGGACTGGTTTGCTTTGCCGGGTTGGACGGATACAGGGCGGTGTACAGCTATAGTGAATTGTTTAACCGGGCCGACCAGGTATTCCCCATACTGGCGGTACCGGAGGATCCCATGGATGGGGGGCATTACCGCATTTTTCATCCGTCAGACTTTTACGCGGACCGGTCGGTGAAATCGGTGGCCGAGATCTTTTTCTTTATGGA
>JAWLHS010000262.1:0-2793 GCA_041690235.1 Bacteroidales bacterium | reverse complement strand
TGGGGCGTTGACTTTGCCACTTTCTGCAGTTATAAATACCTGAACGGGGGACCGGGATGCGCGGCCTTTTTGTATGTGAACAAAAAACATTTCAAGCGGGAGCCCCTGATGGCGGGCTGGTTCGGGTATGAAAAATCCCGTCAGTTCGATATGTCCCTGGAGTTCCGCCACGAACAGGGAGCCGGTGGCTGGCAGATATCCACTCCCGGCATCCTGGGCTCATCAACCATGGAAGGTTCACTGAAACTGATCCTTGAAGCCGGAATGGATGCCATCAGGGAAAAGTCACTCCGTCTGACGGCTTATTTCATCGACCTGGTAGCCGCCGGACTAACTGAAGAACCCTACGGCTATTCACTGGCCACCCCGACTGAGCCCAAACGCAGGGGCGGCCACATTGCCCTGTCCCACCCCACCGAGGCCCTGAGGATCTGCGAGGCCCTGAAGTCGCGGGGCATTATCCCGGACTTCCGGCAGCCCGACATTATCCGCATTGCGCCGGTGGCTCTTTACAACACCTTCGTGGAAGTCTGGAAGGTGGCACAGGCCCTGAAAGAAATCATCGACAATAAGGAATACGCGCATTTCCCACTCGGGAGGAAAGCCATCTCCTGACATGACAGGACGGAAAAAACCTTACCTTTATCGTTCGAACAGGTTTGATTTTCAAACAAACACATAAACAACAAAAGAAAAATGACAGAACAGGAAATCCAAATGCAGCGAATGCTGGCCCTATTTAAAAAACATTTCCGGCAGGTGGTCGTCGGACTGCTGGTGCTGGTGGCCTTGCTGACCTCCGTGCGTACGGTCGGACCCGAACAGGAGGGCATCGTGCTCTTTCTGGGAAAGTTTAACCGCACCGTTCAGCCCGGATTGAACTTCATTGTGCCATTCGGACTGGAAAGCATGTACAAGATCCCGGTGCAGCGGCAGCTGAAACAGGAGTTTGGCTTTCGCACCGTGGAGGCCGGCACCCGCACCCAATATGCCAAAGATAACTACCGCGACGAGTCCCTGATGCTTACGGGCGATTTGAACCTGGCGGATGTGGAATGGGTGATCCAGTACCGTATCGTGAACTCTTACAATTACCTTTTCCGGGTCAGGGATGCCGAAGACGCCCTTCACGATATGTCGGAAGCCGCCATGCGAAAAATCGTGGGGGACCGTACGGTGAACGAAGTGCTGACCGTGGGACGACAAGAGGTGGCCTCAAGTGTTGAGGTATTGCTTCAGCGAATGTGCGATGACTATGAAAACGGCATCCGAATTGACCAGGTGGTGCTGCAGGACGTCAACCCGCCCGACCCGGTAAAGCCATCTTTCAACGCGGTCAATGAGGCCCAGCAGGAACGGGAAACCCTGATCAACCAGGCTGAATCAGAATACAACCGGGTCATTCCCCGGGCCAGGGGCGAAGCCCTGGAAACCATTCAGCTGGCTGAAGCCTATGCCCTCAACAGGGTGAACAGGGCCACTGGCGAGGCCGACCGCTTTAACTCACAGTATGCGGAATATGTCAAGGCCCCCGAGGTCACCAAAAAGCGGATCTATTTCGAAACCATGGAACGGATTCTGCCCAAGCTGGGCAATAAAATCATCCTGGATGAACAGGGGAGCAACGTATTGCCCCTGCTGAACATGCAACAGCCAGGCACCGCGCAGTAAAGAACAAGGGTTCACCCCCTGCGGCAGGTGCCGCAGCGTAACTGCAAAGGGTTCACCCCCCGCGGCCCTGATCCGGGCCGAAGGAACAACAAACATGATTACGTATCCGACAAAAAAAACAAATATGAGTCCGACAAAAATCATTGGTATATTGGTTGCCATCGTCATTGCAGGCATCCTGATATTCGACACCCTGTTTATTCTGGATGAAACCCAGCAGGCCATCGTTACACAGTTCGGGAAACCCATAGGGGGTCCACGCACCCAGCCCGGGCTGAACGTCAAGGCCCCAATTATCCATAAGACGCAATACTTTGACAAACGCTATTTGAAATGGGACGGCGACCCCAACCAGGTGCCCACCCAGGATAAGAAATTCATCCATGTGGACACTTACGCCCGCTGGCAGATCACTGATCCCCTCCAGTTCTTTATCCGGTTGAGGGACGAACGCTCGGGGCAATCACGCCTCGACGACATCCTCGACGGGGAGACACGCAACGCGGTGGCCAGCCATGAACTGCTGGACCTGGTGCGGTCCACCAACCGCACCCCCGAAGTGTATGAAGATTATTTGCAGGAACTGGAGATTCTCGAAGACATCAACGTCGGCAGGGAAAGAATTGAAGCCATGGTGCTGGAACGGGCCAATGAACGAACGGCCGATCTGGGCATTGTCATCCTTGACTTCCGTTTTAAGCGCATGAACTACGTGACAGAGGTGCGCGAGCGGGTCTACGACCGCATGATCAGCGAAAGAAACCGGATCGCCGACCAGTTCCGTTCGGAGGGACAGGGAGAAGCCCTGAAAATTGAGGGAGACAAGGAGCGCGACCTGGCAAAAATTCAATCGGAGGCCGTCCGCGAAGCCGAAATGATCAGGGGACGGGCGGATGCCCAGGCCACCGAAATTTATGCTTCGGCCTATAACCGGAACGCCATGTCCAGGGATCTGTACAATTTTATGCGGGCCATGGAAACCCTCGAGAATTCACTGGATAGCCAGACCAGCATCATTCTGACGACCGACAATGAATTGTTCCGCTTCCTGAAAGAAGCCAGGTAATCCACGGTAAAAAAGAGATTTGTCCCAACGGACGCACCGTATCAGATCGCCGGAAG
>JAWLHS010000261.1:0-2877 GCA_041690235.1 Bacteroidales bacterium | reverse complement strand
CCATGGATCAGGCGGTTTTCAACAACAGCTCCCCTTCCCCTTTCAACAGCCTGGCTTCCATTTTGCCCAGGGATTTCCGGGATTTTTCCCTGTCCCGGTCCAGTTGTTCCTTCAACTCTGACAGGGAACTGAACCGCATTTCGTCCCGGATCCGTTCAAGAAAATGGATGGTGAATGTCCTGCCGTAGATATCCCCCTGAAAACCGAACAGGTGTGCCTCAATGGTCACATTATACATATCCAGCGTAGGGCGGATCCCTACGTTCACCATGCTTTGGTACCAGTGATCGTTCATGCTCACCATGGCCGTGTAAACCCCTTGCCCGGGCACAACTTCCGTGGGGTTTTCCAGTTGCATATTTGCCGTCGGATAGCCCAGTGTCCTCCCGATTTTATTGCCTTCGACCACCTTGCCCGTAAGCCGGTATGCCTGTGCCGTGCGTTTCAGAAAGGCCAGGGTGGCACCGGCCCGGACCTGTTTCAGGGCCGCTTCGGGAAACGCTGTTTGCCTGCTGTCTTTCTGCTTCACCATCCGACGAAAAAAATTGACGTGGGCAATAAAGATAAAAATAAAAAACCAGCCCGGGCGGGGCCCGAATTTTAAAAATGAGTAAATTCGCCATAGCGGGGTCCCTTGCCAATGAGAAGCCGATGGCGGCAAAGAGGGCCCAATACACCAAACTGAAAAACGGTCGCTTTATGCATACCGACAAGAATCCGGGCTCTGCGGACAAAGGACGCAAGCACAAGTCCGGGCCGAAACAACCGGCATCCAGTCCGGACAAGAAAAAGGCAGACAGCCACAACAAGAAAAAGGCAGACAAGCCGGAAAAGAAAAAAACAGCAGACGCAAAGCAACACCGGGAGCCAGGCAGCGACAAGCTGACCAGGGGAAAGGTGTCACAGGTGATTGGTCCGGTGGTGGATGTGATGTTCGAGAACACCGAGGAACTTCCTTCGATTTACGAAGCCATGGAGGTAAACAACGAGGGGGGCCACCGCATCGTGCTTGAATGTCAGCAACACCTGGGTGAAGATACTGTACGCGCCATCTCGATGGATGCGACCGACGGACTGGCCAGGGGAATGGAAGTCGTCTGTACGGGTGGTCCCATTACCATGCCCGCCGGAAAGGAAATCCGCGGAAGGCTGTTTAATGTAACGGGTGATGCGATCGACGGACTCGGAGAGGTGAAAACGAAAAAGCGCTACCAGATTCACAGCGACCCCCCGAAATTTGACCAGCTTACCACAGAATCCGAGATCCTGCTGACCGGGATCAAGGTGATCGACCTGCTGACCCCCTACCCCAAGGGTGGAAAGATCGGGCTGTTTGGCGGTGCGGGCGTGGGCAAAACGGTGATCATCATGGAGCTGATCAACAACATTGCCAAAAGCTACAGCGGCACCAGCGTGTTTGCCGGAGTGGGCGAGCGTACCCGCGAGGGAAACGACCTGCTGCGCGAGATGATCGAATCGGATGTGATCCGGTATGGGGATGCATTTAAAGAGTCGATGAAACAGGGCAACTGGGACCTTTCGGCGGTGGATCGGGAAGCCCTTGCCCAATCGCAGGCCACACTGGTATTCGGGCAGATGAACGAGCCCCCCGGTGCAAGGGCACGGGTGGCCCTGTCGGGACTGGCCGTTGCAGAATATTTCCGCGACGGGGAGGGCGAAGAAAGCGGGTCCGACATCCTGTTCTTTATGGACAATATCTTCCGTTTCACCCAGGCCGGGTCAGAGGTGTCGGCCCTGCTCGGCCGGATGCCGTCGGCCGTTGGCTATCAACCCACGCTTGCCACGGAAATGGGATTGATGCAGGAACGGATCACCTCCACCAAACGGGGATCCATCACGGCGGTGCAGGCGGTTTATGTGCCGGCCGATGACCTGACAGACCCCGCTCCCGCCACGACATTTTCACACCTCGACGCCACCACGGTCCTCAGCCGCAAGATCTTCGAGCTGGGCATCTATCCCGCCGTGGATCCGCTTGACTCAACGTCCCGGCTGTTGACACCCCAAGTCGTCGGTGAGGAACATTACAACACGGCACGACAGGTCAAAATGGTGCTGCAGCGTTACAAAGAGCTTCAGGACATCATCGCCATTCTCGGCATTGAGGAGCTGAGCGATGAAGACCAGCTGGTGGTGAAAAGGGCACGCAAGATCCAGCGCTTTTTAAGCCAGCCTTTCTTTGTTGCCGAGCAATTTACGGGAATACAGGGCGTACTGGTTCCCCTTAGCGACACCATCAAAGGGTTTTCCATGATATTGAGCGGAGAGATGGACAACTATTCCGAACACCTGTTCAACCTGGCGGGCACCATTGAGGACGTGATCCAGAAAGGGAAGGCACAGGAGAACGATCCCAAAGAAAAAGACCCACAAGCAGACAAAGACCCGGAGCAGACGCTGAAAGGGAAAAACCCGGAGCAGGCTGTTAAAGGGAAAGACCAGAAAAGTGCTCCGAAAAAAGCAACAAAGTCATGAAGCTGGAAGTCATCTCACCCAAAAAAATCCTCTACACGGGAGAGGTGGATCTTGTTCAGCTTCCCGGGAAAATGGGTTCGTTTGAGATTCTTCAAAACCATGCGCCCCTGGTGGCCATCCTCGAAAAAGGCAGACTGAAAATCATCGATACCGACCGGAACACCCATTTTATTCCGCTGAGCGGCGGCATGGTGAAAGTCAGACGAAACACCATCACCGTACTTACGGAAGTCGCTGAATAGAAGCCTCATTCAACCTTTACAAGCCCCCTGAAACCGGGCCGTTCGAATAAATTCCGACACCCTTTACCCCAAATTCCGTATCTTTACGAAAAGATTGTTTTGGAATGAGAGAAAACAGGTGGGTGGTCAGGGAAGAGGT
>JAWLHS010000260.1:0-2883 GCA_041690235.1 Bacteroidales bacterium | reverse complement strand
GAACGGGCTTCCCGGTCAAAACCGGAAGAATAAACTCAAAGAAAGCAGAAAACCCCAGAAAAAAAACCAGGGGAAAAAAGACGACGGAAAACCGAACAAACCGACTCCGATCCGGCGGGGATTGCTTCCATTTAATGAGCATGCTGATCAGCAAAACCGCGTTTAAGACCAGGAGAAGGGCCGGAAAAATCAACAATCCTGCATCCATTGAGAACAGCCTCATGGGACCATCGGTGGGCAGCCAGTGACTAAGCACCGACAGGGAGGAAAAAGTTGCCGCAATAAGCAGCACAGGAAAAACCCGGTTTCCTCTTGAAACTTCCCCACGAGGGTTTGTAAAGACGGAGAAAAACCGATACAGCAGAATGGGCAAAAAGCTCCAGGCAATCAAACCAAGCCCGTTAAAAGGGTACACTGCATCGCGGATCTGCGCGTTATTTGCCACTACATTCAACAAAGCCCAGAACGAAAAAAACATGGAAAGTCCGATGAACCGAATGGAAAGGGAGTCCGGTTTGGCTTTCACGAAAAGGTATCCCGCTTTTTGCATGAAAAGCAGGAAAACAACCACCGTAATGAAATCAGCCACGTTCATTCAGCTATTTTTTGTCAGAGATCCCGCCGCTTAAATCGAAGAAACGCCCTGGTACCAAACGATTGTTTTATTTCAAAAACACCCTTCAGGTGCTCCCTGACCAGAACATGCACCAGGCGTAAGCCGGTGCTGGCCTGTTCAAAATTCCTTGATTCCATCCCGGAAAAACCGCGTCCGTTGTCACTGACAATCAGCGTGTACTCTCCGTCCTTCAGAAAAAACTCCACCCCGATCATCCCTGCCGCCACAGAGGAACCTGCGGAATTCTTTTCCTCGGGGAAAGCGTGACGAAGCGCATTCAGCAACAATTCCTGAAAAACCAGGGCACAAGGGATGGCCTGGTCCACTGGAAGAAGTTCATTGGCAACATTTAAGTTGAAGAAAATTTTCCTTGCCGGCTTAACCCGGCTGTTTATTGTTCCCGTGGCTTTATGCAGGAACTGCCCAAAATTAATTTTTGAAAGGTAGGGTGTGGAATAAAAATCTTCATGAATGGATGAAATGCCCCTGATCCTTTCAGCAATTCCAGCCAGTTCGTCGACCGCAGGTTTGCAGATATCCTTTTGCTGCCTCAGCATATTGACCAGGGAAATCACCATTTGCATACTGTTTTTGACCCTGTGATGAATTTCCTGTATCAATTGTTCCTTTTCTTTCAGTTCCCTCTGGCTTGTTTCAGCGACCCGTTTGCTCCGGAACTGTCCGACACCAAATTGCTCCCTGACGCCCGAAACCTCAGACCTGCGCTGGCTCAGCAGGACCTCCAATTTTTCAGAATGGTCTGCCAGGGCCATCAATTTTTCATCATAAGTCCGAATCCCTCTCTGTATCCTTTGGGTTTCCTCACAATAAATGCCCACAAGAACAATCCCACTGTGTCTTTTTGTCTGATCAAAGACGGGAACCACAGTGGCCTGGATATCCACAACCGGACCTGATTCCGGGTATAGTTCCATTCTGGCTTCGACCGCAGACCTGCTGGTTTTCACCCGGCGAATGACATCCCAATACCCCACGGAATCACCGAATAACTTCCCGGGATCCATTCCCCGGATAGAGGAAGGGGGATAACCCAGCCTGTCCATACTGAATTGATTGGCATCCAAAACATATCCATTGGGATCCAGGTAAAAAACAAACTCCCCGAGCTTTCGATGTACAAGATGGGCCGTCATTTCACGCGAAAAAGGCCTGAGCTGTAAACCCGAGAGGGAAACAAAGATCCCTATGATCAGGGGAGAAAAATTAATATGGGCCATGGCCGGCAGGGTTTGGCGGCTTCCAAAAGGCAGGGCCACATTGGTTAAAAGGCTGAAAAGGAAGAATACAACGAGAGAGAAAAACACCACCCTGGCCTGGAGTTTTTCCCTGTTGGTCTTCGCCGTCAGGGTTCGCCGGTACAACAGCATAAAGGAGATCAACCCGCAGGCGATAAGGTAGAACAGGAAAAGATAGGGCCAGGGAGATTGAAGGTTCACGGAAAAAAACCAATGATCTCCGGTCCTATAAAACATTTTGATGGTTTGCGGGTCATACAGGTAACGGGAGATAACAGCAAGGGAGAGGGGAACCAGAAAATAAAAAACGATCCGCTCCGTTCTTTTCCCGCCCGTACCCTCAAAATAAAGAAATAAAATGGTCAGTAAGACCGGAAAGGTGGCCCAACCCAACACGGCAAAACCATCAAACAGGTAAACCCTTGAGATTTCATCCTGCATTTGGATCAATAGCACAAAGGCCGAAAACCAGGCAAGAGAAGCAGAGGCAGCAATAAATGCCCCGTTCACCCTGGAACGGGGCATGGTGAAAAGAAAAAGAATTACGGCCTGACAATAGATTACAAGGGCAATAATCGACAGGAAAAGAAATACATTCATTATCCGGTTTTATTCCTCCACATCGGCCAGGAAGCGTTCCGCCTCAATGGCTGCCATACAACCGGTTCCGGCAGCCGTGACGGCCTGCCTGAAAACATGATCCTGCACATCACCGGCTGCAAACACCCCGGGAACGTTGGTTTGTGTAGTCCCGGGTTTGGTAAGCAAATAACCATTGGCATCCATGTCCAGTTGTCCTTTAAATATGCCACTATTGGGGGTATGTCCAATGGCGACAAAAAACCCCTGAATATCCAACCGGGATTGCACGCCGGTTATCACATTTTCGATGTTTACCCCCTCAACGGTCTTGTCACCCAACACCTCCACCGGAATGGAATCCCAGACAATCTCAATATTTGGGGCCTTCATGACCCTGTGCTGCATTGTTTTGGAGGCTCTTAGCTCATC
>JAWLHS010000259.1:0-2883 GCA_041690235.1 Bacteroidales bacterium | reverse complement strand
TCCGCCCTGGCCGCATATATGGCCGCTGTATAGCCGGCGGGTCCGCTACCCAGAATCAAGCACTTGATCTTTTCGGGTTGTTCGCTCATGTTCGTTATATTTAATTTGATTTCAGAATGATGATGCAAAATTAATCATTCATCTATATATGTGTATGTTAATAATTACTAATTACAACACCGGCCGGCAACCGCTACCGAACAATTTCGATTCTTTTCGGGGGCAGCATAAACCCGATTCTCAACTGGTTAACGATCATGGAATCATAACCTGAGGTTCTGACCGATATCCCGTCCAGGGAACGGCGACCCACATATTGATAATTAAACTCATACCCCAGCTTAAACCGATCACCAAGAAAATAGGCCAGACCCAGGCCCATGGGAAGGGTCGGAACAATCAGGGGATTATGTGTGTCCAGCATGACCTCGTCTCCGCCCATACCAAAAACACGGGGATTACTTAAATACCCCGCAATCCCCACAAAGCCAAAGGCCTGAAGACCGGGCAGCACATCTCCCGGCACGTAGAACTCCATCTTGGCATAAGCCCCGGCGATATCGTTGCGGAACTCGGACAAATTGTAACTTCCATTCTCGGTGTCTTCATCAAACACATAGTTGAAGCCCTCCGGGTTGCTGGAATGCAATCGAGCGGCCTCCAGTCCGAGATTCAGCCCAAACCAGTAGTTCACCCGTTGTCGAACATACACACCTCCCATCAGAGAGGCATTTCTTTGGGCAAAGTCCATGATATCATACTGCGTCCCGCTTTTGCCAATGATATCGGTAAAAGCATGGGCAGCACCAAGGGTAAGACCCATTTCGGTTCGTCCCACCCCATAATAAATATCCCTTTGCGAAGGCTTGAGCGGCTCCCTGGGCTTATTCTCAATAAAAGGCGCCTGGCTGCCGTTCCAATCGATTTTCGGGGCCCTGGAACCAACAGCCCTGCTGGAACTTCTGGGGGGCGTGTAACGCTGTTTACGTTTCCCGTCATGCGGCTGGGACTCGCTTTTCGATTTTGAACGCGCGGACCTTGCCTGGGCCAGTCCCTCGGAAGGGGCCATTTGCCAGGTAAACATTGCAATCAGTAAGCCGGCAAAAAGAAAGCGTCGGGAAAAATGGTTTTTCATGTTGGCGGCGTTTAAACTTCCGGAGAAGCCTGTCGTTTTACAAAGTTAATGAAGTATTGATTATTTAATCATACAAGAAGTGCCTGTTTTTCTGAGACTGAATTAAATAACTGACATTCATTGACATAAAGAAATAACTATCCATTCCCCTTCCGGATTGATAGCCATCAAGGAAGTCGGTGAAGGTTTTTCTCCAGCCAATTGATCCGCCCATGCGCAGATGCCAGGGAAAAGTGTAAAAGAATCCGACCCCCATGGGGATGGCAAATCCGAATTCCGGTCCGTTTTCCAGCCTGGGCACAACGCCCTGGCTACCCGGCACGGGATCATGATAATAAACAGCCGCCCCAATGTATCCGTAGGTATCAAATGCCAGCTGATCAATCATCCGCGGCAGGAAAACTTCCTGGCAGAGCGCCAGTTCAAGCAGGTGATTCTGAAAGGAATAACCCAGGCTATACTGCGGTGTGGAAGGTTCGTAGAAGACATAGGAGCCTGAGATTTTCCCGTAATTCAGGCCAAGATTCAGGCCCAGACGGTCATTGATCCGAAACCTCCCGAACACCCCGTAATGCATGTTCACAATAGCCCAATTGGTATCCCAAATAAACAACCTGAAGGAGCGCGTCGGATCCCCTGAAATATCGTGCAACCCATAGGAATTTCCCAACCGGAAACCGACTTCGAATTCCCTGTTGTTCTGCCTGTGCTGGTCACGCAGACTAAGTGGCTGCCTGACGGTCTGAATGGTCGGATCACCTTCGGTCTGGGCCCTGACGGCCATAAAAGCCCCCCCCATCATCATGCACAAAAAAAACAGCAAGGCTTTTCTCATAAAACAGGTCCGACTTCCCTTAACTAATCGTAAATTTGTGTAATAAGAACCATTTGACCAAATTATTTACGCATGAACCGGACTTCCATTCTCCTAACGCTTTCCTTATGCCTAATATTTTTCGCCTGTAACCGGAAAATCCAAAAAAGCATGCACAACCGAACTGAACAGGAAATCCTTGCCATATTTGAAAAGGACCTGCCCGGGCGAACCAATTACTTCGCCTTCGACCTGATGCGGACACTCCCTTTGGAAAATCAAAACCTGGTTTTTTCCCCTTTCAGCATTTCTTCGGCCTTAGCCATGACCTATGCAGGGGCCCGCGGACTTACCCGGGAAGAAATGTCAGCCACCCTGTTTTTTGATTCCGACCAGGAAGCTTTCCATTCAGCATACGGCCATTACCTGAAGCAACTGGATGAGCTGGCCGCGGAAGACATTCAGCTAAATATCGCCAACCGGCTGTGGGCACAGCAGGGCTTCCACTTTCTGCCCGAATTTTTCCAACTCATAGAAGCCCATTATGGTTCAACGGTAAAACAGGTCGACTTCAGGGGACCCAGAGAGCCCATCAGGCTGGACATCAACCAGTGGGTGTACGATCAAACCAGCGAAAAAATACCTGATCTGATTGCAGAAGGGATCCTGACGGAAGATACCCGTCTGGTACTGGTGAATGCCATTCATTTTCTGGGTCGTTGGATGACGGAATTCAATAAAGAATCGACCCGCAAAGAGACCTTTTATAACCTGGATGGCAGTGAAATGAGTACCGATTTTATGTTTCGACAGGGCAGCTACCCGCATTTTGAAAGTCAGCAAGTGCAGGCCATGGAGATCCCGTATGCCGGCGGCAACTTTTCCATGGTTTTCGTTCTCCCGCCCGATGATATGCCGCTGGATGACTTTGAAA
>JAWLHS010000258.1:0-2952 GCA_041690235.1 Bacteroidales bacterium | reverse complement strand
ACTGCTGATTGTCGATGACCATGCGATGGTTCGCGAGGGTCTTTCCCGGATGCTTGGGGAGGATTCCTTTGTCGGTCAGATCGACGAGGCCAAAAATGGGTTGGCGGCTGTGATCAAGGCAAAGGAAATGCAGCCCGACGTGATCATCATGGATTACGACATGCCCCATTACAACGGAATTTACGGCACCAAGGAATTACTGAAAGAATCACCGGATGCGAAAGTGCTAATGCTTAGCATGTTTCAGACAAAAGAGCTCATACTGGAAGCCATCCAGGCCGGGGTGAAAGGGTTTGTACTGAAAGAAGGGAATGCCGACGAACTGATCGGCGCCATCAAGGCCGTTCACGCCGGGCAGACCTGGTACAAGGGAAACGTGGCTGAAATTATTGCGCCCTACCTGATCGCCGCTTCGACCGGTCAGCAGAAAACACCCCAGAAAGACAGCCTTTCCAAAAGGGAAAAAGAGATTCTTTGTCTCTTTGCCGAGGGACTTTCGGCCAAGGAAATCGGGGAAAAACTCACCATCTCCAAACGCACCGTTGAGGTACATAAGTCAAAGATATTTAAGAAGTTGTACATCCACAACACCGCCGAACTGATTCGCTACGCCATACGCAACAACCTGACAAAATTGCAATAAGGCGAAACCCGAATTTTTCCAGGTAGTCATATAACATGCTGGCTGCGGGTGGTTATATAACATGCTGAATGACAAATTTTTGTGAGCGCAGTATCCGTATTTATGCGTAGTCCCGCCTGAAAAGTTACGTCTCTACCCTTATTGTTTAAACCAATTTCAAGCCGTAGATTTGCTGAAACAGATTTCCTTTCCAGGGAATGGTGTTTTTGACTTGGCTGTTTACCGGGGTTTGCTCGAACCCCAAATGAGTGATCGTTTTTCGATCCGATTTGGTTGCGCCATTCCGCGCATGTGTGCCCGTACGTGTTCCTCGTAGGAACGCAAAGGTGTCGGTACATGTATATTCGTTTTTAATGTTTCATGTCGACGCCAGCACTGTAGATAAGTTGTTGATAAATCGTGTTTTAAGTTCTGCATCGTTCTGTTTTTTGTTTTTAGATTTGGCTATCGGGGCAGGTTGGGTCCTGCCCCGGTTTTTCACCGGCTTTTACCAGGTGGGCCATTTTTAACTGAAGCCCGGATAACATACGGATGCAGGCCACGTTTAATTATTAAGGAAGTTACGGGTATGCTGAAAATTCTCATTGTTGATGATCACACCATGGTCCGGGAGGGACTAAAGCGTGTGTTGGCCGAAGAGGAAAGCCTTCAAAAGCCAAAGGTACTTGAGGCGAAAGACGGTCACGAGGCTGTATTGAAAGCCAAAGAGGAACCGCCCGATGTAGTCATCATGGACTACGACATGCCCCATTACGATGGTCTGTATGGCACCCGTGAACTGTTAAAACAGTTCCCCGGCATGAAAATTTTGATGCTTAGCACCTATATGGCCAAGGATGTTATCCTGGAATCCGTTCAGGGCGGCGTCAAAGGCTTTTTGCTCAAGGAAGAAAAAACCGAGTCGCTCGTCTCGGCCATTGCTGCCGTAAAGGACGGACAAACCTGGTTCAAGGGTCCTGTTGCCGAGATCATCGCCCCCTACTTTATTGCCGCCAGCACCGGCCATCATGAAAAAGAACTGAAGGAAGAGGCCCTTTCATCGCGCGAGCGGGAAATCCTGGTGATGTTTGCCGAGGGACTGACTGCGCGGGAAATTGCCGAAGAGCTGAACATCAGCAAGCGGACTGTTGAAGTGCATAAGGCCCGTATTTTCAAGAAACGCCAGCTGCACAACACCGCCCAGCTGGTTCGGTACGCCGTGCAACACAACCTCACAAAAGCCTGACTTAACCCCAGAAAATAACCGGTATTTCGCAGGCCCGCACATTCGCGGGCCTGTTTGTTTTTGGGACCTCATCGGCAGGCCTGTTTGTTTTGGGGCCCTCATCGGCAGGCCTGTTTGTTGTGGCCCCCGCTCTCCTCGGTCAGCCGACCCTCACCAGGCCCGCATCTATGCTGGCTCACACCTCGGCAACCCCCCTTCAGCAGGCCGGCCCCTTCGCTTGTCCTTACGTTTTTTAGTAAGCACGTTCGTTACGCCCTTCGATGTAGTTGATGAAGGAGCGGTTCGCCACCTTGTTTCCTCCCGGTGTCGGATAGTTTCCCGTGAAATACCAGTCGCCCGTATGCCCCGGACAAGCGGCATGCAGATTTTCGATGGTCTGGAAGACGATCTCCAGGCTGGCCTGAACCTGCGGTGGATGTAACATTTTGGCGATCTGTGCCGAAATCTCCTCCGGCGAGAACGGCCTATAGATGCCTTTCACCCAGTTGGTGGTTTCCGCAGCGGGCAAATGCTCCTCGGCCTTGCAATTCCGGTACACCTCATTGATTACCCCCGCTTGCCCGGTGTCCTTCAGCAGCTCTATGGCCGCCCTGAACGCAATAAAATCACTCAGCTTGGTCATGTCAATTCCGTAGCAATCCGGGTAGCGTATCTGGGGCGCCGAAGAAACGATCACGATCTTTTTGGGCCCCAGCCGGTCAAGGATCCTGACAATGCTCTGCTTCAGGGTGGTGCCGCGCACAATGCTGTCGTCGATCACCACCAGGTTATCGATGCCGGGCCTCACCACCCCGTAGGTGACGTCATATACGTGGGCCACCAGGTCGTCTCGCTTGGTGTCTTCCGTGATAAAGGTGCGCATCTTGGCATCCTTCACGGCAATCTGGTCCACACGCGGACGCAGTGCCAGGATGCGGGCCAGTTCGTCTTCGAAAGCCAGCCCACCCGGCTTGCCGGTATATCCATGCCCCTGAGCGTCCTCAAGCGGTCTCCCACCCGGCGCAGCAGTTTGTTTCCGCCCCTGAAGGTCCTCCGGTGGTCCCCCACCCGGCTTGCCAGTATATCCCTGCCCCTGAACAGGCTC
>JAWLHS010000257.1:0-2972 GCA_041690235.1 Bacteroidales bacterium | reverse complement strand
CCAGAGTCCTTGATCATTCCCCTGAAAGCCATGCAGAAGATCAGGCAGACAATGCCTGGATCGGACTGATTTTGAATTGGCTGTCTCCATTTTTTACCGGGCCTGCAGGCCATGTTGTCCGTTTCGTTTTCCCCATTTCCCCCGGTTGTAAGCAAAAACCGGGAAGGGTAAAACTTGGAAACCCACCTTTTTTTTATTAAATTGGGGTTTTTACAAACGAACAGGGCAGTTATGCCCTTTGGATTCAGATTCATTTAGAAATCAGGAGGAACAATGATAGACGCATTGATTTTTGATTTGGATGGAGTGATCACACAAACCCGGAAAACCCATAGAAAAGCCTGGAAGGAGTTGTTTGATTGGTATTTTGAGCGACAGGGGAAGGGAGACAATGCCCCGATGAGTGAATTGGATTATGAGTTGTATATAGATGGAAAGCCTCGTTACCAAGGGGTTCATAGTTTTCTTGAATCCCGGGGTATTGGTTTGCCTTTTGGTAATACGGAAGACCCACCCGGCCAGCAAAGTATATGTGCCCTGGGCAACAAAAAGAATGAAATTTTCAATGAGGTGATCGACCGGGATGGCGTGGAAGTGTACCCGGATGCAGTCGACTGGCTAAAGAAATGGCGGGGTAAGGGTTTAAAGACGGCCATCGTTTCCTCAAGCAAAAATTGCCGAAAGGTACTTGAAGCCGCCGGACTGACTCATTTGTTTGACGCCCGGGTAGACGGATTGGTTTCAGAGGAACTCGGACTCAAGGGCAAACCCGATCCTGATATATTTGTCGAGGCCGCGCGGCAGCTGGGGACTGACCCCCTGCATGCCGTCGTGTTTGAAGACGCCATCTCGGGGGTGCAGGCCGGCCAACATGGCTTTTTTGCTTTGGTTGTCGGCGTGGACCGCTTCAACAACGGGGAAGCCCTGAGGGAAAACGGGGCCGATGAGGTGATTACGGATTTTTCAGACCTGGATTTGTCGGACAAAGACCTGCGCCGGACGTATTTTTCTCTTCAGGGCGAGCCCGTTTTCCCGGATAACAAAGAGATTTTCAAGACTTTATCAGATGAGAAACCGGTCATTTTTCTGGACTATGACGGCACCCTCACACCCATTGTTTCGCGACCGGAGGACGCCCTTATAGCGGATGAGATGAAACAAACGCTCAGGGAGCTGGCCACACTTTTCACGGTGGCGGTGGTTACCGGCCGGGATAAAGATGATGTGGAACAGCTTGTCGGGCTGGACGGGCTCATATATGCAGGCAGCCACGGTTACATTATTACGGGACCCGATGGACTGTTTATGGAGCACGAGGATTCAAAGAAAATTATCCCGAAGCTGGATCAGATCGAGAAAGAAGTGGAACAGGCCCTGGAGGGCAGGACCCGCGGCGTCCAGGTCGACAGAAAAAGGTATGCCATCGGAATTCATTACCGGAATGCGCGCCCGGAAGACGAAGAAATAGTCTTCAGGGTAGTGGAGGATATGCTCCGGAAACATCCCGGTCATAAGAAGGGGGCGGGCAAGAAAATCGTGGAGATCAAACCGGATCTTGACTGGCACAAGGGCAAGGCCGTCCTTTGGATTCTTGACGCACTGCAATTGAAGGACAGAAAGGATCATATACCCGTTTTTATCGGCGACGATATTACGGATGAAGATGGTTTTGAAGCCCTTAAGGACATTGGGTTCGGGATTCTGGTCGGGGGGCACGGGCAGGAAACCGCTGCCCGGTATTCCCTGAAAAATGTGTTCCAGGTACGGATGTTCTTCCGGCGATTGATCGACATGTACAGATAATGGGTTGCATAAAGGCCGCTTTCATCCGACGAAAAAATACAACAACTTATGGATAAGAACTGGACTATCGTTTATCCACAATGGAAAAAGGTGGATCACCCCCTGCAAGAGGCCCTCTGCACACTTGGAAACGGGTATTTTGCCAGCCGGGGATCCCTTGAAATGGAAAACGACAATGGTTATAATTACCCGGGTACATACCTGGCCGGAGGCTACAACCGCATGGAATCCAAGGTGCAGGACAAGGTAATTGAGAATGAGGATCTGGTGAACTGGCCCAACTGGACGTATATGACCTTCAGGCCGGGGGACGGGGCGTGGTTCAACCTGGAGGATGTTGAAATCCTGGAGATGGAAACCCGTTTGTATTTGCGGGATGGGATTCTTGAGCGGCGCATGCGGTTTCGCGACGCGGAAAACCGGTTGACCTGCATTCGGAGCAAGCGCCTGGTGAGCATGGATAATTGTCATGCGGCATCCATACAATGGGAACTGACTCCGGAAAACTGGTCGGGTAAGCTGATGCTTCGTTCGGGAATCGACGGACAGGTGATCAATAACAATGTGGAACGTTACAGCCAGTTGAACCAGGATCACATCCGTGTGATTGAGCAGGGGCCGTTGGAGGGAGACCGCCTTTTTCTGGTCAGCCAGGCCAAACAATCCCGTGTGCTGATGGCCCAGGCGATCCGGACCCGAATATTTGCAGGCGGGTCAGACATTGGGGCCGTGCAGGAAGTGACAGAAGACGCAGGGTTTATTGCCAGTGACTTTTTGATTGCCTGTGAGGCTGGAAAAACCCTGACCATTGAGAAGAACCTCGCCCTTTTCTCTTCCAGGGACTTTGCCATCAGCGACCTGCTGACGGAGGCGAAGAAAATGATCGGGCGGCTCGAAACTTTTCAGAACCTGGCCTCCAGGCAAGGTATGGCGTGGCATGAGTTATGGAAATACAATAATTTGAGTCTGGAGGCCGGAGATACACTGGATCAGCTCGTTGTTCGCCTGCATATTTTTCATCTGTACCAAACGGTGTCCCACAACAGCATTGACTACGACATTGGAGTCCCTGCCCGCGGCTGGCATGGGGAAGGGTACCGCGGACATATATTCTGGGATGAGTTGTATATTTTGCCTTTCATTAACCTGCACCAGCCAAAGCTTGCGCA
>JAWLHS010000256.1:0-2994 GCA_041690235.1 Bacteroidales bacterium | reverse complement strand
CCAACCCCGGTTCAGGCTGCGCAATGCCTTTTACAACTTTGATTCGGCTGCCGGAATCCGCTATGTGGTTGATGTCAGCAGGCCTGTTGGTGACCGGGTCCGGATTCTCGGCATGGAAGACGGGCGTCCGTTTGAAGCGGACCGGATTTACCGCGTAGCCATTAACTCCTATCGCGGCAGCGGCGGGGGAGGACACCTGACCCGGGGCGCCGGCATTGAACATGAAAACCTGTCGGACCGGATTGTATTTGCTTCCAACAAAGACCTGCGGTCCATGCTGATGGACTATTTCCAGCGGCATCAGGAAGTGACGCCGGAAAAGAGAAACAACTGGGAAATCATCCCTGCCCCATGGAAAGAAAAAGGGCGGCAAAAAGACATGGAGTTGCTGCGTATGGCGGGCGACTGATAAGACATGGCCTTGCAGGGCTTTGGCGGCTGGTTGAAAAGGTTCGGATTAACTGGCCGGGGCCTTCAGGATAATGCTTTTAGGATGCTTTTGTTGATGCGCTTCACCAGGGAGGGTCCTTCGTAGATAAAACCGGTGTAGAGCTGGACAAGGGAAGCGCCCGCCGACAATTTCTCCAGGGCATCGTCCGCACCCATGATGCCACCCGAAGCGATAATGGGCAATTTTCCACCCGATTTTTTGCTCAGGTAGGCGATGGTTTCGGTTGATTTTCGTTTCAGCGGGGCCCCGCTCAGTCCCCCTTTTCCCACTTTCTTTACCTGCTCGTCGGGCGATTGCAGACCATCGCGTAAGCTGGACGTATTGGTGGCAATGATCCCGCTGAGCCCGGTGGTCTCGACAACCTCAAGCACCTCATCCAGTTGTTTGTGCGTAAGGTCTGGAGAAATCTTCAGCAGCACAGGCCTGGGTTTTATGTGGCTGTGGTTGATCTTCTGTATGGCCTGCAGTAAACCCACCAACTCATCCTTGTCCTGCAGCCTGGACAAGCCCTCGATATTCGGACAACTTACATTCACCACAAAATAGTCTACATGGTCGAACAGGGCCTGGAAACACCGGCAGTAGTCCCCGGTCGATTCCTGGTGGGGGGTTTGGGTGTTTTTCCCGATGTTGCCGCCAACAATGAGGCTGGGCTGATTGGCCCGAAGGTTTGAAACAAAGGCTTCAACGCCTTGATTGTTAAACCCCATCCGGTTAACCAGGGCCCGGTCCTTCGGCAGACGAAACAGCCGGGGCCGCGGGTTTCCGGGCTGGCCCAGGGGGGTTACTGTACCGATCTCGACGTGTCCGAAGCCGAAATGGGCCAGGTGGTTGTACAGGGCTGCTTCTTTGTCAAAGCCCGCTGCCACGCCCACTGGGTTTGGAAACCGGAGCCCGAACACCTCCCTTTCAAGCCTGGGGTCTTCCACCAAATAGAAGCGGCGCACAAGGGGTCTGATACCCGGAATGCGCAAGCCGGTCCGTAGGAAAAAGCTGACAAGCCGGTGTGCCCTTTCGGGAGAAAAAAGAAAAAACAGGGGACGGATAAAGGTCTTGTACATGTCAAAAAAAAAGTCCGGCAAGCGGACTTTCCTGTGTTTATTTCTTTTGCATGGTTCTTCTTTTTGGGGCTTCCATCTTGCTGTGTTTCCCATCAACCTGCGGGGTCTTTACCCGGTCGGCCCCTGCATTAAGCTTTACTTTTTTCGGTACTTTGTCTTCGGCAATGGTTTTGGGGTCCTGGTCTGAATCCGTGGTCACTGTTTCATTCTCTTCGTCGGATGGTTTCGTAATCAAACCTTTTTCAAGCAAGAGGGCGTACCAGCTGAATACCTTTTTAATGTCTGAAAGGTAGACCCGGTCTTTGTCATATTCCGGCAGGATCTCTTCAAACCGCGCAGTCAGGGCAGCGGGAGTTTCCTTTGGGTCAATGCTTGGTTTTCCCTCCTCTTTTTCAAATATCTTGTACAGCACCTCTTGCAGGGGCATGTCCTCACCGCGTGTAAAAATGCTGATGTCCTCAAGACTGCTTGAGCGGTCTGTTGCAAACACCGGCAACTTCCTTCCGTCTACCAGGGATTCAACAATCAGGCTGTTTTTTCCCTGCGAAACGACTTTGAACAATCCGTTTTTTCCGGCGATGGTTAAAATTTGACTCAGATCCATGGTGCGAGAGCTTATAGCCTGTTTAGGGGCTTGGTTGTGTGCAAAAATACAACAATTGCGGCAAAAAGAAAAACTCAGGAAAACATTTGCAGATCATGCAGTTTCCGGTACATGCCGCTCAGTTCGATCAGTTCCTTATGGGTTCCCTGTTCAACGATCTGCCCATCCTGCATCACACAGATCTGGTCTGCATTGATGATGGTTGAGAGGCGATGGGCAACCACCACCGAGGTCCGGTTTTTCATCACGTTTGAAAGGGCCTCCGCCACCAGCTGCTCGGATTCTGTATCCAGGGATGATGTGGCCTCATCAAGGATCAATATGGGGGGATTTTGCAATACCGCCCTGGCAATGCTGATTCGCTGACGCTGGCCTCCGGATAGTTTTCCTCCGCGGTCACCGATGTTTGTATGATAACCCAGGGGCGTGGCTGAGATGAACTCGTGGGCATTGGCAATCTTAGCGGCCAGAACGACTTCGTCCATGCTTGCATCGGGTTTGCCAAAGGCAATGTTGTTGAAAAACGTATCGTTAAACAATATCGGTTCCTGGTTCACATTCCCGATAAGCGAACGAAGATCTTTGATTCTGAGTTCCTTGATTGACATACCATCCAGGGTAATTTCGCCCTCGGTGACATCATAAAAACGGGGTATCAGATCCACGAGGGTCGACTTCCCTGCACCCGACTGGCCCACCAGTGCCACTTTTTGTCCTTTTCTGATCACCAGGTTGACTCCTTTCAGAACAAAGGTGTTTTCGTACCTGAATCCCACCTCCCTGAAACTGATGTCGGAGCGGAAGTCTTTCTTTGTAAGGGCAGCCGGACTGTCCGTAATCTGGTTGTCGGCCGATAACACATCATCGATCCGATCGGA
>JAWLHS010000255.1:0-3057 GCA_041690235.1 Bacteroidales bacterium | reverse complement strand
GGGGTATCTGCTTTTTCTTCCTCCTGGGCCGCCTCCAGTGCGGCCTCCCGGGCAGTTGACTGTTGGTCTGCCACTTCGCCTGTGCCCGGAATATCAAAAGAAAACCCAATAAAATCAGGAGGAAGGCAACGCTGGTCGTCGCATGACATAAAGCCCACCTCCCCTGTAAGCTGAAGCGGAGCAGAAGAAAGTACCTCTATCGTTTGCCTGAAACTCACACGTCCCTCAAACATGGATATCTCCATATCAAAATTGGGGTCAAACTTGACTTCTGCGGCGGGGTGGCGCAGCTCACCGACCAGTCTGTATCCGGATCCGGGTGTGAAATCTATCGTAGTTGGAATGGGCCCCCCGGGCGGTATGTCCGTTCCGTAAATCGACCAACCAGGATCCATGGTGGCCGTCAGGATGATTTCATATTGGTTTCCGGAAGTCTTTTCGCTGGTGAATTCCCAGGCGACCGGGTCAAGGATTTGTGCACTCGCCGTTGCCGAAGCGAAGAACAACATGATAAGAAGGCCGCGCTGGAGCATGCTGAATATTTTTGTCATGATGGGGGTATATCTGATTATCGCTTTAACTCAAACAATGTGATCCCGCTTTGGTTGCCTTGAAGGTGTTAAAACAAGTTAAAAGCATTGATATATGTAGTTATTGGTGCAAAACTATTGTTTTCCTGAACTTCTTCCGATCTTTTTTGCAAAAAAAACCCGTTTTGTACCTGGGGTGATTTTGACGGTTTCGTTGGTCCGGAGGCCCGCGACCCATACGATCTCCCCATCCGACTCCAACACCAGGATGTTTCTTTTTTTATGAAGCGGTACTTTTTTATCGGAAAGCAGGTCGCTGATCTTTTTGCTTCCCTTGCCACCCAAAGGCCTGATGCGGTCGCCGTGCTTCCAGTGACGAAGCAGCAGGGGAAAGCGCAGCAGTTCCATGTCCATCAGTGCGGTATTCTCATCTTCGGGCCATTCGGGTTTTTCCCCTTTACCAATGGAATGGCTCCCAAACCTGAAAACATCCATTCCTGTGTCAATGAACGTGGTGTTTTCGTCAATGGGACGCGGCGCTGTGGCCGGCTGATCCCTTTTTGGAAAAACGATGAGCGCTGACCTGTCCCGGAGCACAGTATGGGTTTTTGAATCAAACAATTTTCCTGCTTGTTTGTCCAGGCCCTGAAGGATGTCACTGCAAACGGAAGCATTGAATCCAAAGTCCTTTAAAAACTCATAAAGGAACATTCCCGGCTCGGGAAGCTTAAGCAGGTTCGCAGTGGAGATATGATATTCACTGCCCCTGGCTTTCATGCAACGCTTTTTTTGTTGCTCAATGGCAAAGCGGTAAACGGCATGGGTTCCCTCCATGTGATCGAAGAACTGGAAAAGGGTTTGGCTGATGCCCGGGAAGGTTTCTTTGAGTGGGGGGATGACCTGGTGACGAATCTTGTTGCGCAGGTATTTTTCATCCTGGTTGGAAAGATCCTCCCTGTACTCCAGCCGCCGAAGCCGGATATAGTCCTGAATGTCTTCCCTTGTAGCGAAAAGCAGGGGCCGGATAATGATGTGGTTTTTAACCCGGATCCCTTTTAATCCACCAATGCCGGTCCCCCTGCCAAGATTGATCAGCAAGGTTTCCATGGCATCATCCAGGTGGTGGGCGGTGGCGATGAGGTCAAAGCCTTCCTTTTGTCGGACCTCGCCGAGCCATTGATAGCGCAGCTCCCGGGCGGCCATTTGGACTGAACACTTGTTCTGCAGGGCATATTGCCTGGTGTCGAACCGGACGGAGAAGATTGTCCGGTTGAGATTTTTGGCCATCTTCTCCACCAGTTTCTGATCCCTGTCGGCATCCCCTTTTCTAAGAGAAAAATTGCAGTGGGCCAGGGCGAACGGAATGGACGCAAACCGGAACAGACCGACCATGGCCATGGAATCCATACCCCCGCTGACAGCCAGGAGAACCCGTTGCCCTTTGCGAATCAGCTGGTGTTTTTTGATAAATTCCAGGAAGCGGATTTCAAGACCTTGGTTTTCTTCCATGATTGTGGTCCAGGATGGTGTTCAAGCCGGTTTTGTGCCCAATCCGGTGTTGAAGGGAAATAATGGGGTTTTTAATTATTTGATTTACAGTTTGTTTTGAATGCTGACGCTTTTGCAAAAGTAATAAATATTGGCATACAGAAGGTTTTTGACCGCATTCTTTAAGCCTGAAGGCTTGTCCGCTTCAATCATCGCAATATTCATTTATTACGCTGTAACAAAGGAGAATGTCATTCCGTCTTATGAATAAAAAGGAACAGCAAGAGGGTGTTCGGAACCGCACACCTTCTTTCTCAAAAGCGAACAGGTTTTTTCAGGGCGGTATTGAAACAAATAATTTATAATTCACTGAAAAACAAGTAATAACATACTTTGGCACGCGATTGGAATACAATAGAACAGATTTGAACGAAGCCAACAATTTAAAAACATAGAGTCATGAAAACAATCACAATCACCCTGACGACATTGATCCTGATGATGCTGGCAATGACCGCACATGCAGGCGCCCCCCAGAAATCCACCGTCCTATTCGATATCAGAGGCATGAAGGTTGAGATGCCTGTTAAAGTGGAAGAAGCCCCTGATACCATCCCGGCTTCCCTGGCCATGGCCATTGAGGAAGAACAAAGCAAGGAATACGCCTCCCTGCGCACGAAACAATTCGATCTGAGCCAGATGTCCAAGCCCGAGGCCGATGCAGATGATGTCACGATCAATACACGCGCCATTTTTGTGGAAATTATTGTAAACCAGCGTCTTGAATATTTGAAGTGCATGTTCTCCAAAAATTAATATCCTGATTCTCTTCGTGTTGTTCTGGCCGCACCGGAATCTTTGGTGCGGCTTTTTTTATTCATTTTTTTAGAAAAACATTGCCATCAAATAAAATTTTATTAATTTTGCCCTCCCTAATTAAGGGTAAAAGCAACGATCTTTGAAAAAATTGGGAAGCCAAAAAGTAGCAAAAATACCCGTTGATTCTCTAATATAAGAGAGGGTCGTAACAAGACAAAGA
>JAWLHS010000254.1:0-3073 GCA_041690235.1 Bacteroidales bacterium | reverse complement strand
GGGCGGTGTTCGATTTTGATAATCTCCATTCCCTTCTTAATGGCTTCTTCATTGAGGGGAATCAGGTGATGATAGCGTTCGGGCAGCACCTTTTGCAAGCCCTTGATCACATTTTCCAGTTCCAGTATGGGCTTCACCTTTAGAAATCCCCCGATGACAATCATGTTAAACACCTTGGTGTTGTTCATCCTCACACTTTCATCATAGGCGGGAATGGAGCAAATATGAATGTCCTTGCGCCTGGGTTTTCGGGTCATGCCGTTTTCTTCATAGATCAGCCATCCCCCGGGCTTTACCGCGTCCTCGAACTTGTCCATCGAAGGCTGATTCAGCACGATGGCGGTATCAAAGGCATTCAGCACGGGAGAACTGATCTCCTTGTCACTGATAATGGCCGTACAATTGGCCGTTCCCCCGCGCATCTCCGGACCGTAGGAGGGCATCCAGCTCACTTCCTTGTCCTGCATAACGCCGCTGTAGCAGAGGATCTGACCCATTGACAGAACACCTTGTCCGCCAAACCCGGCAATAATGATTTCTTCGATCATGGTTTTTGGTTTTTTTATTCTGGAACTTTGATATCTCCTAAGGGATAGAAAGGAAACATGTTTTCTTCCATCCATTTGTTCGACTGAACCGGGGTCATTTTCCACCCGGAGGGACAGTTGGAGACAATCTCCACAAAGCAGGTTCCCTTGTTCAGTTTTTGGTATTCGAGTGCCTTTTTAAGGGCCCGCTTGGTTTTTCTGACATTTCCCGGGGTATGCACCGACTGCCTCGTAACAAAGTAGGTTCCCTCCAATTGGGCGACCAGCTCCGTCATTTTAAGCGGATTGCCCATGGTGGCCACGTCACGTCCGCGGGGAGAAGTGGAGCTTTTCATACCGGCAAGGGTGGTCGGTGCCATCTGTCCGCCGGTCATACCGTATATGCCGTTATTGATGAAAACGATCAGGATGTTTTCGCCCCTGTTACAGGCATGAATGGTTTCGGCCGTTCCGATGGCGGCCAGGTCGCCATCGCCCTGGTAGGTAAAAACGGTCTTCTCGGGGAATACCCGCTTGATGCCCGTGGCAACGGCCGGGGCCCTTCCGTGGGCGGCTTCGGTCATGTCGACATCGAAATAATAATAGGCCAGCACGGAGCAACCAACCGGGGCCACCCCAATGGTTTCACCCTGCAGGCCCAGTTCATCGATGGCCTCGGCAAGCATGCGATGGGCGGTGCCATGGCCGCATCCCGGGCAATAATGCATGATCCGGTCTGTTAATACTTTGGTTTTTTCGTAAACCAGGTTCTCGGGGGTTATCAGGTTTTCAGCCATGGGTATCTATCCTCCAATAATTTTTTGTTCCAATGCATCCAAAATCTCATCCGGACTGGGAATCATTCCGCCAAAGCGGCCGAAGTGTTCGACCTTTGTCTTTCCATTCACGGCCAGTCTGACGTCTTCCACCATTTGTCCGGCATTCATTTCAACGGTCAGAATGCCCTTTACCTGTCCGGCCAGTTTGTCAAAGGCTTCTACCGGGAATGGATAGAGGGTTTGTGGCCTGATCAGTCCAACCTTGATGCCTTTCTCCCTGGCCATTTCCATGGCCTTGCGGGTGATCCTGGCACAGGAGCCGAATGCAGCAAACAGGTAGTCGGCGTCTTCACATAAATGCGTTTCATAGCGGACCTCATTCTTCTCTATTTCACGATACTTGGCCTGCAGGCGGAGATTCACCTTCTCCTGTTCTTCCGATTGCAATTGCAAAGAAGTGACAATGACGCTGTCGCGCCCCGGTTTCTTACCCACGGTGGCCCAGTCGAAGGTTTCGGTCAGCCGGGGCTGTTGTTCGAACAACTCCACTTTTTCCATCATCTGCCCGATGATTCCGTCCGAAAGGATCATGACCGGATTCCGGTATTTAAATGCCAGCTCGAAAGACAACTTCATATAGTCCACGCTTTCCTGAACGGTGGCAGGGGCCAGGACAATCAATTTATAATCTCCGTGCCCTCCGCCTTTGACCGCCTGAAAATAATCGGACTGAGAGGGCTGAATCGTACCAAGGCCGGGACCTGCCCGCACCACGTTCACGATCACGCAAGGCAGTTCTGCCCCGGCAATATAGGAAATGCCCTCCTGCTTCAGGCTGATGCCCGGACTGGATGAGGATGTCATGGCTCGCTTACCGCAACCTGCGGCGCCATAGACCATATTGATGGCAGCCACTTCGCTCTCGGCCTGCAAAACAATCATTCCCGTGCGATCAACCGGGTTCTCGCGCATCAAATACTCAATAATTTCAGACTGCGGGGTGATGGGATATCCGAAGTAAGCATCTGTTCCCGCCCTGATCGCGGCTTCGGCCAGGGCTTCATTGCCCTTCATAAGTCTTAATTCCTTCATATGGTTTTGCTGAATTTAAACAGGTTCCGGTTTATTTTGGGTGGTCGACTATTTTTCCCTGTATACGGTAATCACCGCATCGGGGCAAACAACCGCACAGTTGGCACAACCAGTGCACCCGCTGTTCACCTTAACGGTGTAGTGGTATCCCTTGCTATTCACCTCGTTGCTAAGGGCCAACACCTCATGTGGACAAGCTGCCAGGCACACCTCGCAGCCCTTGCATTTTTCTATGTTGATGACAACATCTCCTTTTTTTGCCATTGTCGAAGGTTTGTTGAATGGAATCTGTTGAACGTTATTGAAGAAACTTTTCTGTTATGCGACAAAACTAAAATTATTTATTCAAAGAGCGGGTGAAATCCGGAAACAATTTTCAACTTTGGTTTTAATATCCTGATTTTCAAAAGGTAAATTCATTGAGCCCAAACGATCCAAAAATGGTGGGGACAGCCTTTTCTTAAAACTTTCAGAAGGGGCGTGGGACAAAAGGGATTTTATTATTTTTACCGCATAATGGCGAGAAAGAGAAGAAATATCCTCAGAAGGTGTATATCCACGCTCACGCGAGTGCTAATTGCCCTGCTGCTGCTGCCCCTGCTGTTGCTCTTTATCAGCAACCAGGTGATCCGTATTGCGTCCGACGGTTATCTTTACGATTCAACGGAACTGATT
>JAWLHS010000253.1:0-3113 GCA_041690235.1 Bacteroidales bacterium | reverse complement strand
ATCCCACTGGTCCTCGGTCATGCGCATGAGCAATGTGTCCCGGGTAATTCCCGCGTTGTTGACCAGTATGTCAATTCGCCCAAATAGTGCGGCCACCTCTTCTACCATTTTTTCACTCCCTGAAAAACTGCTTGCATCGGATGCAAACGCCTTCGCCTTCACACCGAGTGCCTGGATTTTCTTTTCCAGTTCAATGGCTTGTTCATCATATTTCAAATCCGAAAAAGCGATATTGGCCCCCTGTTGTGCGAAGGCCAGTGCAATGGCACGGCCAATTCCCCTGGAGGCTCCCGTGATGAGCGCGGTTTTTCCTTCCAATAGCTTCATTATAAAACCTGTTTAGTAAAAAGTTTATAACCACTTAATTAAATTAAAGTCCTGGCGATGGGGCAGATGTTCGTTTTTGGGAAACATCCGGAATGCATAATTAAAAACCCCGATATGCTTGGCAGGGATTTTGCACCCAAAAGTGACCCGGTCCTTGTCACCCTCCAGGCGCTCCATCTCATGAACCGAAATAATCTCGGGTTCATCTTCGAACGATCTCCTTACAAAAACAACTTCAACGCCGATGTCTGAATGGGCCATCTCATTCAGGTCCAGCTCGATTTCAGCCAAAAATGGCTCACCCAAAAGGAGCGTTTTGCCCGAATTGCTCATGATCCGTTTGGCATATACCTCAATGCTGTCCCAGCGCCTGACCATGGTGTTCTTCCAATGAGAGAGCTCCCTTGCAAGCTGATAATGATCTTTTTTAATTCGCTCCGAATGAGCAAACAATGGATTATAATATTTATTGAGATAGTCGTCCATCATCCTTTTGTTGGTGTAATGGGGGGCAATTTTAGCTATACAATTCTTAATGTACCTGACCCATTCTGTTGGAACGCCTTTCTCGTCTCTTTGATAAAACAAGGGGACTATTTCTGTTTCGAAGGTGTTGTAAATGGTTTCCGCGTCCAGCTCATTCTGGAATGCCTGGTCTTCGTAAGTACGCTCTTCTTGCAGGTTCCAGCCTGCCTCCGGGATATACCCCTCGGCCCACCAACCATCCATCACACTAAAATTCAATACCCCATTGATGGCTGCTTTTTCTCCACTCGTTCCTGAGGCTTCAAGCGGTCTGGTTGGGGTATTGAGCCAAACATCCACACCCTGAACCAAGGCCGCTCCCAATTCCATGTCATAATCTTCCAGAAACAGGATCTTTCCGCGGAACTCCTCGCGACGGCTTATTTCATTGATGTGTTTGATCAGCTCCTGTCCGGCATCATCCGCAGGATGGGCTTTCCCCGCATATATGAATTGAACGGGCATGTGGGGATTGTTCACAATTCTGGAGAGCCGCTCCAGGTCATTGAACAAAAGGTGGGCCCGCTTATAGGTCGCAAAACGCCTGGCGAAACCCACCGTAAGTACTTTATCATCGATGGCCTCCAGCATCTTGTAAATTTTCCGGGGTGTTTCCTGCCGACGCGAAAGGTTGGAAAGCAGGCGGTTTTTTATGTAGGCAAGCAGTTTTTTCCTCTGTTTCCTGCGGACATTCCAGATCGTCTCGTCAGTCACATCGAAGATCTTTTCCCAGGAAACCGGGTCCGATATGTCTAATTGAAAGTCCGGGCCGAATGCACTGGAATAAATTTGCTGCCACTCAGGAGCCGTCCAGGTTCCATAATGCACCCCGTTGGTCACATACCCGATGTGCAGTTCTTCCGGAAAGAACCCAGGGTACATGTCTTTAAACATATTCCTGGATACCTGGCCATGAATGCGGCTAACCCCGTTGATCTGCTGGGAGAGTCGACTGGCCAGTATGCTCATGGAAAAATTTTCCTCAGGATTGTCCGGATTCATTTTCCCCAGGTTCATAAATGCTTCCCAACTGATTCCCAGTCGCTCAGCATAATGTGGCATATAGGTGCGCAGCATATCTTCGCTGAAAAGGTCGTGGCCTGCAGGAACCGGGGTATGGGTGGTAAAAAGGCTGCTGGCCCGGACCACCTCAAGGCCTTCCTGGAAGGTGAGTTTATCATACTGAACATACTCCCTTAGCCGTTCCAGTCCGGTGAACGCCGCATGGCCCTCATTGCAGTGGAAAACTTCAGGTTTGATACCCAAGGCGTCCAGCAGGCGGATCCCCCCAATGCCGAGCAAAAACTCTTGTTTGAATCGGTTTTCCCAGTCACCCCCATACAGTTGATGGGTAATGAAGCGGTCGATTGGCGTATTCTCGGAAATATCCGTATCAAGTAAAAACAATGGCACCCGGCCAACATCTATGCGCCAGACCCTTGCATGCAGGGTTCTCCCGGGGAAGGCAATGCTGATTTTCACCAGCGCACCCTTTTCATTTCGCACGGGAACCGCAGACATATTCGGAAAATTATGGGAATGATAGGAGGCCAGTTGCTCCCCGCCAACGGATAGATTCTGGCTAAAATACCCGAAACGGTAAAGCAAGCCGACGCCAACAAGATCAATATTGTCATCACTTGCCTGCTTCAGATAATCACCGGCCAGCACACCCAGTCCGCCGGAATATATTTTTACCGATTCGTGCAATCCATATTCCATGCTAAAATAAGCAATCTTATTTGTGGCCTTATTTTTGCCGGCATCCATATAATTCTGAAAGCGTTCACTCACCCGCTTATATCTTTCCATCCATTCCGGATTCTTTTCGATTCTCTCGAAATGCTCCACAGACAATCTTTCCATCAAGATGTTCGGGTTCTTTTTGCATTTTTCCCATAAATCCGGATCGATGCCCTCAAACATCTCAACCGCCTCATAATTCCATGTCCACCAAAGGTTTTTGGCCATACGGGGAAGCATCTTAAATACCTCAGGCACTTTGATCGCAACATGGATTTTTTTCCATTTGGGACGCATGCTTTCGGCAGGAGGCATCTCAATGATCTTGGCCGGTGCCATTTTTCCCCTGAAAAGTTCCTGACGCCCGTTCACCTTCTCCAATGTTGATCCGATTGCCTCCAGGTAGTTGACAACAAGATTGTCCCAACGGGCAGATTCAGAGATTTCCCTGGCGAGCTTACGTCCGGCCAGTAAGTTCATTGGTGATCGGGCCGGTTCTTCTTCCTGTCCCGGGGTCA
>JAWLHS010000252.1:0-3114 GCA_041690235.1 Bacteroidales bacterium | reverse complement strand
TTTTTAATCACATTGTTTTCCGGATCAGCTTTTCCCTCTTCAATTTCGCGAATTTCTCCCCGAATGCTTACCATGGCATCAATAAAGCGGTCAAGTTCTGAAAGGGGTTCGCTCTCGGTGGGTTCGACCATCAGGGTGCCGGGCACCGGAAATGCAACCGTGGGAGCATGGAATCCATAATCCATCAATCGTTTGGCGATATCAATCGCGTCTATAGAGGTGGCCCGCCTTAATGGATTGCAGTCCAGTATCATTTCGTGCGCAGCCCAGCCGTTCCTCCCTGTATAGAGTACCTGATAGTCTTTTTCGAGCGACTTTTTCAGGTAATTTGTGCTGAGGATGGCTATCCGAGTGGCTTCTTTCAGCCCGGTTCCACCCAACAACTTGATATAGGCGTAAGTAATGGTCAGAATAAGGGAACTTCCAAAGGGTGCAGCTGCAACGGCATGAATGCCCTTTTTCCCACCCGTCTGAACAAGGGGATGGGTGGGCAGGAACGGCACGAGGTGGGAGGCAACACCAATGGGTCCGACTCCCGGGCCTCCGCCACCATGGGGAATGGCAAAGGTCTTATGCAGGTTCAGGTGGCAAACATCGGCACCGCAAATGGCGGGGTTGGTCAGCCCAACCTGCGCATTCATATTGGCACCGTCCATATAAACCTGTCCGCCATTTTCATGCACGATACGGGTAAGGTCCAGAATTTCCTCCTCGAACACGCCGTGGGTGGAAGGATAAGTGACCATGATGGAAGCCAGGTTGTCCTTATGCTCTTTGGCTTTTTTGGACAAGTCATCCATATCGATGTTGCCGTGTTCATCGCATTTGACAACGACTACTTTCATCCCGGCCATTACGGCGCTGGCCGGATTGGTTCCATGGGCGGAAGAGGGAATCAGGGTCACATTTCGATGGCCTTCACCCCTGCTCTCATGGTAGGCGCGGATAACCATCAGTCCGGTATATTCGCCCGAAGCCCCGGAGTTCGGCATGAACGACATCCCTTTAAACCCGGTAATTTCACAAAGGTCTTTTTCCAGGGATTCGATCATTTCGAGATAGCCGGCAGCCTGGTCTGAGGGAATGAAAGGATGCAGGCTGTTGAACTCGGGCCAGCTGAGCGCAAACAGTTCAGACGCTGCATTCAGCTTCATGGTGCATGATCCGAGGGGAATCATGGTGCGGTTTAATGCCAGATCCTTGTTCTCCAGTTTTTTCATGTAGCGCATCATCTCTGTTTCAGAGTGATAGGCGTTGAAATTGGGATGGGTGAGAAATGCACTTTTCCTGTGTTGCTTTTTCGCGAAGGTGGTCATCTTTTCGCATACCTCAGGGTCGCAGACAAAAGCCTTAAAAGGTTTTTTCGCGGCCTTGGCAAGGACCTCCAGGATGGCATTGACATCATTTAAGGAAGTCGTTTCATCAAGGCTGATCCCGATGTGACTGTCGTCAATGGGCCGGAAGTTCATCTCGCTTGCCACGGCAAGCTTTTGCACCTCTTTGGATGCAGTTCCTTCGGGTAGCTGCAGGTGAATGGTGTCAAAGAAGTGCTTGTTTAACTGCCGGTACCCATACTTTTCTGCTTCCTGCGACAAAACCGCGGTCAGTATGTTGATGTGGCGGGCAATCCTTCTCAGTCCGTCCGGACCGTGGTAAATGGCGTACATGCCCGCCATGGTGGCAAGAAGGGCCTGTGCCGTGCAGATATTTGAGGTCGCCCTTTCGCGCTTGATATGCTGTTCGCGGGTTTGCAGGGCCATACGCAGGGCCGTATTGCCCAGTTTGTCAATGGATGCGCCGATGATTCTGCCTGGTATCTGGCGTTTGAATTCTTCCCTGGTGGCAAAATACCCTGCATGGGGACCGCCAAAACCCATGGGCACCCCAAAACGCTGTGATGAACCCACCACCACATCGGCTCCCCATTCGCCCGGAGGGGTAAGCAGGGTCAGGCTCAGCAGATCCGCGGCAACGGTGATCCGGACCCCGGCCTTCTGTGCCCTGGTGACAAAACCTGAAAAATCATCAATCCGGCCGAAACCGTCGGGGTATTGGATCAGGGCACCGAAAAATTGTCCGTCGAAGTCAATCTCTTCATGGTCTCCGATCTGCAGCTTGATGCCCAGGGGCACCGCCCGATTTTTCAGCACATCGATGGTTTGTGGGAAACACCTGTCGGAAACAAAAAATTGGTTGGCACCCTTTTTAACGGCTTCCCTGGGACGGGCATTGAAAAGCATGATCATGGCTTCCGCGGCCGCGGTGCCTTCGTCAAGCAGGGATGCATTGGCAATTTCCAGGCCGGTCAGGTCGGAAATCACAGTCTGAAAGTTCAGCAGGGCTTCCAGCCTGCCCTGGGATATCTCTGCCTGGTAAGGGGTGTAGGAGGTGTACCAGCCCGGATTCTCAAGGATGTTTCGCTGTATCACCCCTGGAAGGATGGTGTTGTAATACCCCATCCCAATATAGGTTCTGAACAATTTGTTTTTTGCGGCAAGTTGGCGCAGATGCCCCAGGTACTCGTACTCATTCATCCCGTCTGGAAGATTCAGGTCCTTCTTTAACCGGATAGAGGCCGGAATGGTTTGGTCAATCAAGGCATCAGTGCTTTTTAATCCAATGGTTTTGAGCATTTTATGCTCATCGTCCTTGCGGATTCCATTATGGCGGTGGATAAAGTTGTTTGTGATCATATGATATTGTTAGATATTAGGAATGAATAGTGAATGGTTTCATAATGCAACGGCCAAACTTCTTTATTGGTAAACGTTTTAACGGGCAATGCCGCGGAATGCAAACAGATAAACAAATGAAGGATCCGGTTAGTTCACGGTTTTTTCCGCAAATTCCCTTCCGGCTTTTAAGGCCTTCAGGTTCAGATTGACCAGATCTTCCCCTTTCTTTCCGAACACAAACTGAATGGCGCTCTCCATTTTATTGTAGTCCATGTCCAGAAACGGGGATGCCGCTCCCAGCACCACCATGTTTGCGGCTTTAATGCTGCCCAATTCCCCTGCCATGGCTTCTGCGTCAAGCGCGATATACCGGGGTTGGGCATGGATTTCGGCCATGATCTTTTCTATATCCGGATAATTGGGAATATTCACGAATGGC
>JAWLHS010000251.1:0-3132 GCA_041690235.1 Bacteroidales bacterium | reverse complement strand
AAACAGAAAACCTGCGTGGTGAAACGGCCCTGATCATTGTGCCGGGTTACCGCTTTCAATTGGTGGATGTGCTGGTGACCAATTTCCACCAACCGCGAAGCACCTTGCTTTTGTTGGTTGCGGCCTTTGCCGGACCTTCCTGGCGGACGGCCTACCGGTATGCGATGGAAAACGGGTTCCGGTTTCTGAGTTACGGGGACGCCTGTTTATTCACAAGACAACAAACCGGCGGTGGCCGGTAAAGATCAATATGGATGTATTCGGCGAGGCCTTCAGGGATTTTTTAAGGGGTGAAACCACGGCGGTCATTGACGTGAAAATCAACCGTGAACTGCAGGAAGAACTTCCTGTGTCCTATTTTTTCCGGGATTATGCCCGGATGCCTGAGTGGGAACGCCTGGTGCTGGATCAATGCAAAGGCAGGATTCTCGACGTCGGTGCGGGCGCAGGGGCCCATGCCCTGGCATTGGAGTCCGCCGGACTCGATGTAACGGCCATTGACCTTTCATCCGGAGCGGTGGAGGCCATGAAGAGAAGGGGCCTAAAAAACGCCAGGTGTGAAGATTTTTTTTCATTCAGCGAGACGGGCTATGATGCCATTCTTTTCCTGATGAACGGGATCGGGCTGGCGGGAAGTCTTGAGGGACTGGACCGCGTGTTTGAGCATGCCCGCCGGCTGTTGAGTCCGACGGGCGTCATCTACCTGGAGTCGACCGACCTGATCTATATGTACGAACAGGAAGACGGGTCTTACCTCATCCCGGCCGGGGATCACTATTACGGGGATGTTACCTATATGCTGACCTATAAAAACAGAAAAGCCAGTCCCTTTGCCTGGCTTTTTGTGGATCCCGATAACCTGGAACAATCCGCCGCCCGGAACGGGTTCTCAACCGAGTTGATCTGGCATGGCGAAAACCACAACTACGTGGCCCGCCTGGCTTTAAAATAATTGGATGAATACGGCCACTGCAATCAGCAGGTCGGTGGCCAGCACCACCATTACATTCATGCCCATGGCAGGCGCCAGCTTAACCAGGTCCGTCCCGTTTTTCAAGGCGGTCTGACTCGCTTTAATGGCAAGTGGGAGGGGCAGCAGGGCCAGGTAGATCCAAACAGAGGTAATCCCGAGAACGGGCAGCAGGAGAATGGTTCCGAAGCTTGCAGCAATTCCTGCGGCATAGATCCAGGCCGCTTTCTTTTTTCCGAATTTGATGACCAGGTGAAAGCGTCCGCCGGCCTTATCTGCCTCGGCATCCGGAAACTCATTCAGCAGCAGCAACAGGGCCGTCAGTATGCCCGGCGGGATGGAAATGAGCCAGACTTCAAGGGGCACAATCGCCCCCAGGCTGAGTCCCGGCGATCCCGTCAGGGCAATAAACGTACCGATTACCACCAGGGAACCCAGGGTCAGACCTGCAACAAATTCTCCGAGGACCATTTTGGCCAGCAGGGGGGTGTAGTAAACAATGGCAAAGGCCCCGATAAAGGAGATCAGGGCAATGGACCAGTGGGATACAATGGAAAAGTAAACCCCGATGCCGGCAGCAAGCAGGAGGGAGGCCAGGGAAGCGATTTTGACGCTCCGCGGACTGGTTTGTCCGCTCACGAGCATTTTGCTTCCCCCGCTGAATGGCGTTTGTTCTGTATTGAAATCTATCTTTGATTTGTAATCTGAATACTCATTAAACAGGTTGACGGAAATGTGGGCAGCGACGGTTCCAACCAGAACCAGCACGGCCTGAAAGGCATTGAACCCTTCCGCCACCGAATATTTTGCGGCATATGCCAGTCCGATGGCCACCAGGAAGACAGCCAACAGAAGAAAATTGGCACGGGTCTGTGCCAGCCACACCTTCATTTGATTCATTTTTTCCATTGCCCTTTACTTGTCTTTTTTATAAATTTACTAAAATGCACGCAATTGGCAAACCATATTAACAGGCAAATTGTTCAAAGCGAAGATGGATCGCATACCATCTATCTGCCCGAATTGAACGAACATTTTCATTCGGTGCACGGCGCCCTCCGTGAATCATTGCATGTTTTTATTGATCAGGGATTCGTCGGACTTGCCGGGAAATTTCCTGAAATGGCCGTATTGGAAGTTGGCCTTGGAACAGGCCTGAATTGTTTGTTGACATGGCTTTTTGCCGTGGAACTGAAGGTGCGCTTGCATTATACCGCCCTGGAACCCTTTCCCCTGACTCAGGCTGAAGCCGCGGCCCTGAATCATCCGGCCCTTGTCGCCGGGCGGGTTGCCCGGACTGCCGGCACGGGTGGCTTTGTAAAGGAAGTATTTGAAGGGATTCACGCAGGACCCTGGGAGACGCCCTACTGCCTGCATCCGGGCTTTGACCTGGAAAAAATCAGGACCAGGGTGGAGGCGTTTGAGCTGCCTTCATCAGCCTATCAGCTGATCTACTATGATGCATTTGGACCCCAGGCCCAGCCCGGGGTATGGGAGCAGGCCGTTTTTGAAACAATGTATGCCGGTTTAAAGCCCGGCGGACTATTGGTTACTTATTCGGCCAGGGGAAGTGTGAAAAGGGCCCTGAAAGCCTGTGGTTTTAGTCTGGAGCATCCGCCCGGACCCAAAGGCAAAAGGGAGATGACGCGCGCCCTGAAGCCGTGACCGGGGCCTGCAGGCAAAAAGAGGAATAAGAAAAAAACCGGATGGAACCACGGTTGATGAACCGTCAACAGGAATGCCCAAGAGGGGAAAAAAGTGGGGGAGGAAGGATTCGAACCTCCGAAGGCTTAGCCAACAGATTTACAGTCTGCCCCATTTGACCGCTCTGGAACTCCCCCTTTCAATACGTTCAGATCGCTAACCCACCGGGTTGACATTGCGGAAAATGCCTGCGGATGTTCCCGCATCCGCTTGTTTTTTGTGGGACGTGCTGGAATCGAACCAGCGACCTCATGCCTGTCAAGCATGCGCTCTAAACCAACTGAGCTAACGCCCCGAAATGCAGTTGTTCCGAATGCCCGCCGTTCTGTGTGTAAAGTCCGGCCCCCGGGCATCCCGTTTCGGGAGAGCAAAAATAATAAAAAAATCCAATATGGGAGATCATCAAACAAACAAATCACCAAATCAACAAATAAACAGCCATCCCCTTCTTAAATGGG
>JAWLHS010000250.1:0-3146 GCA_041690235.1 Bacteroidales bacterium | reverse complement strand
GCACATGGTCAACAATGTCAGTGGTGTGATGTTTACCTGGAAATACAAGGATGACGTCAACAACGATGACATCTCTCCCATGATGCGCTTTGCCGAGGTGCCGCTGAATCTGGCCGAGGCTTATGCCCGGGAAGGCAATATGGAGCAAGCCCTCAGGTTCGTGAACATGGTCCGCGACCGTGCGCTTGCAGATCCGGCAACCCAAAGCTATACCGCGGCCGATTTTGCCAATACCGTGGAATTGCTTGAAGCCATCCTGAATGAAAGAAGGATTGAGCTGGTCTTCGAAGGCCACCGTTTTTCTGAAATCCACAGGCTGCAGCATTGCCCGCACTTCCCGATGGACGGAGTGCCTTCCAAGTATGATAATACCATGCCCCAGGCTGCACACTTTGAGTTGAATGGTCCGTATGATGGTCCGAGAGGCATTTCAGCCATTCCTTACTCAGATCATAGGTTCGTATGGCCGATCCCGCAAGTGGAACTGGACGCCAACCCGACCCTGGCCGGACAACAGAACCCTGGCTGGTAATCTCCCTGGAATCGGAAGATTCAATCAAAAAGCCGCCCCGGATCATGGGGCGGCTTTTTTTAAAAGAATGCCATGAAACTCCCTTGGTTAATCCGGAATTTTTGTTGGTATAATTTTTGTTATGTTTTTAATTTTGTCTTTTCCTGCCTGAGTTCCAACGATCAATTGTTCCTTTCCTTGTTATGAACCAAATCCCACCCGGATGAAACCCAAAACAGCTGTTTTCCCCGCCATGTTACTTGTCTTTTTGTCCTTGATGTTCAAACTGACCCTTTCAGCACAAACGGACGTTTCGCCGGATGGTCTGAGTGGGCTGGACCACAAACTAAGCGAATACACAGGCATCACAGCCCCGCAAAAGCTTTTTCTCCACACCGATAAAACGAATTATATGGCGGGTGAAACCATTTGGTTCAAGGCTTACCTGGTGAACGGAGTCACCCACCAGCCCGATCCGTCGGAGGCAAACCTGCATGTTGAAATACGGGATACGGAAGGGAATCTGGTGCATCATATGGTGCTCAAGCCAAGGAACGGCTCTGCCGCTGGTGACATTGAGCTGAAGGCATCATGGGCTGACGGGAACTACCAGATCCGCGCCTATACGGACTGGATGCTGAATGCCGGGGAAGATTTTCTGTTTCATCAGTCCTTTTACCTGGAAAATCCTGCTCATGCCAACCGCATTGACAACAATGCAAGGCGTTTCAACAGGAATTTCAACCGCGAACTGGAACAAATGGAGCAGACGCATTCCGTGCATTTTTTTCCGGAAGGGGGACATTTGGTTAACGATGTGTTGTCCCGGGTCGCGGTAAAAGTAACCGATGCCACCGGAAAGGGGATTGAGGCCTCAGGCAGGATCCTGGATTCCAGGGGAAATGAGGCGGGTGGTTTTTCTACAAATGCGGTGGGGCTTGGTGTGTTCTTTTTGACCCCATCCGCTGAAACTGGCTACCGGGCTGAGGTGCAGATTCCTGGCAATCGCCCGTTTATTGCTGATTTGCCCGGTGTGGCACCACATGGGTTTGTTTTAGGGGTGGATATGCCGGACCGGGAAATGTTGGAAGTGACCGTGCATTATTCTTCAGCCTCCGCTGAACCCGGACACTGTGCCATTCTGGCCCATACCCGCGGACAAGCCAAATTTTTCCTTCCCGACTTCGTGGTTCAGGATTCCGAAACCATTCGCATTCCCCTTTCCGACTTTCCGACAGGCATCACACATTTTACTTTGTTTTCAACCGGGGGACAGCCGCTTGCTGAACGACTGGTTTTTGTCAATCACGACGACCAGGCTTATTTTGACATCAGGGCCTTGTCCCTGCGTTCGGGCGAAGACAATGCATTGCACGTTGATGTGCTGGCCAGCGACCGGCAGGGCATTCCGATGGAGGGCGATTTTTCGGCATCCGTCCAGTTTGGGAACATCGGCGAAAGGTCTCACCGGGAGAATATTTTCAGTTATTTGTTTATGAGCTCAGATCTGGGGGGCCTGGTTCAGGATCCGTCTTTGTATTTTGATTATGAGCAGGAAAATATTGAAAAGGCTGTGGATTTGCTGATGCTTACCCATGGCTGGCGACGGTTTCGATGGACGGATGTACTGTCTTCTACCAGCCCCGTGTTTGCCCACGCTCCTTCATTCGGAACCACGGTGAGCGGGAGACTGACAGGCCCTGACAATCTGGTGCGGAATGCAGGGGTTAGCCTGCGCAAGGCAGATGAGAAGTTACAGGTTTTCACCACCCAAACAAATGAGAGGGGCTTTTTCTTATTTGAAAACCTGCCCTTTACAGACAGCGTGCTTGTTGAGATTCTCGCTCCCATCGGTGCCCAGGGGGTGGAGCCCGGCATTGAGATCCTGCCGGTTGGCGAAGAGGGAGGTACCACATCCAGTTGGTCCTACGAAATGAATCCACTGACAAAGCCCCAGCAGATTACCGCCCGGGGAAGGGACTGGTCCCGGGCGCGGACGCAGCGGGATCCGGAGGCAGCCTCCGGCTCCAATTCGCCCTATGGCCGGCCGGATCAAACCATTTATGTGGATCCAAACCAACCCTATGCTTCTGTTGTGGACATCCTTCGGGACAAAGCCATTGGCCTGATCATTTCACCCGCAGGCAATATTACGGTGAGAGGCCCCACCAGCATTCAAAACCAACAGCCCCCGATATTCATTATTGACGGGGTGGAAAGCCAGGGCGCCTTTATGGGCGCCCATGTCAGGGATATTGATCGGATAGAGGTGTTTCGCGGGGCCAGCACGGCGGCTTTTGGTTCCAGGGGGGCCTCCGGGGCCTTGGTGGCATACACCAAGCGACGCGACTTCAATGAGGAAACAAGCCCGCAGCATATGTTTCTGGTTGCCGGATTGCATGCGCCGAGGGCGTTCTGTACGGATTTCGAAATGCCCATTCCCCGCCTGGAGGACCAACAGGTGAAGACCATCACCTGGGAACCCAATCTGGTCACCGGGCTCGATGGCCTGGCCAGCTTCCAATTTCTCCCGCCTTCGGGTGTGGAGGGTTACCGAATTGTAATTCAGGGAATTGGCAAAGAAGGCAAGGTGGGATTCGGGGAATTTCTGATTGGAAATTGACAGCCGGTGCAC
>JAWLHS010000249.1:0-3150 GCA_041690235.1 Bacteroidales bacterium | reverse complement strand
TGACATTTGTCAATTTCCCGCAAAAGTTCATGAATCTTTTGCCGTGCCTGCAGAGTGTCACCCTTTTTAAGAACCCTGGCTGATTGCGCCTCGCCCAGTTTTTCTTCCATTTGCTGAAGCCTGCCGGTTTGGACTTCCACTTGTCCCATCAGGTTTAATCGCTCCTGTTCCAATTGGAAGATCCTATCTTTCAATTGTTTATTTCGAATCAGCAACTTCTTGACCTTGTTTTCCAGCCCTTCAACAATCAGCGACAACTCATCCATATCGCAAGGCATTAATTCATGCCACAAAAGTAAAATTTTTCTGTTAAGGTACGTATTTTTTTTGAATTGGGGGAAACAAAAACAAGGGACCGTTGGCCAAAAACAAAATCAATTTTAATCGCAATTATTTTAATTTTAAAGTGATATTAAAAAGAACATAATCTTATTATCCGGCATGAAGGAGGAGTTTATTTCCCACTTATGGAGGCAAGGTTTTTTGCAATCCACCGGATTAAAAACGCTGGATGGAATTGCTGTGGAAATCATCAGTCCCGGATGGGACAACCAGGATTCCGGTCCCGATTTTCTGGCTGCAAAAGTGCGGATTGATGGAATCCTTTGGGCGGGAAACGTGGAGGTTCATGTCTGTTCATCCGACTGGGACAAACACGGTCACCAGCATGATGAAGCGTATGACAATGTGATCCTTCATCTGGTATACCGGGGCGACAAAAGGGTGTTCAATTCACGGGGAGAACCCGTACCAATTCTGGAAATAAAAAACAATGTTGACCCCAGCACCCTGGATCGCTACAAAAATTTCTGGACAACCAAATGCCGGATTCCATGTCTGCCCAGGCTTGACCAGGTAAGCGAAGTTCTGATCAGCAACTGGCTCCGCCACCTGCTGATGGAACGAATGGAGCGAAAAGCGGGTGAAATGGGCCGTTTCCTGGATTATTTCTCGAACAATTGGGAACAGGTTTTTAATTTCTTGCTGGCCAGGAACTTTGGGATGAAGACCAATATGGTCCCTTTCGGTTTGCTGGCCCAGGCCACCCCTTTCGGTTTGATGGCGAAATGCCGCGGACAGCCCAGCCGGATTGAAGCCATCTTATTCGGCCAGGCGGGTATGCTTGACCGGGAATTCAGTGAAACTTACCCGGCAGGCTTAAAAAAGGAATATAAATACCAGCAACATAAATTCCGTTTAAATCCCTTAAGGTTTTCCCTGTGGAAGTTCTCCAGGTTAAGGCCGCCGAATTTCCCGACCATTCGCATTGCCCAATTTGCCATGCTGATGAACAAACCAATCAGATTGTTCAGGGCGACCATGGAGGCAACCGGACCGGGTTGCCTTCATCACATCCTGGAAACCACCGCTTCCGGCTACTGGGATACCCATTACGTATTTGAAAAAGCTTCGGTCTGCCAGCCGAAAAACCTGGGTAAAGAGACCATGAACAACATCATCATCAACACCATTTCCCCCTTGCAATATATTTATGGAAAAGAAACGAATACACCTGAACTGCTGGGAAGGGCCCTGGCCCAGTTACACGAAATCCCCCCGGAAAATAATGGTCCCGTAAGACGTTGGAAGGCCTCGGGCTTTGTTCCGCGCAATGCAGCCGATACACAAGCACTTCTGGAAGCCTGGAAGCAGTTTTGTATCCCCGGGAAATGCCTTTGTTGTCGGATTGGCCAGCAGTTAATGTCTGCCTAACCCAGGGATTGACTTGAAGGAAAAGTAATTCTGATACTGGTTCCGTCTAAAGTGGCTAAGGACATGGTGCCCCCAAGCTGCTCCCTGACCAAAATGTCGACCAGGGGCAGCCCCATGGTTTCGCAGGATGCAAGCCGAAAGTCTTCTGGCAAACCGGAACCATTATCGGTCACCTGTAACTGCCAGCT
Organism: Bacteroidales bacterium; assembly: GCA_041690235.1. Lineage (GTDB taxonomy): Bacteria > Bacteroidota > Bacteroidia > Bacteroidales > UBA7960 > SLSG01. The sequence goes on along the minus strand of JAWLHS010000249.1, from coordinate 1,249 downwards.
TTTCCCTGCCGGGAAAAAACCGACAGAAAGTCTTTTGGGCTCCGTCGGAGCCGCAGCGGCCCGGCCAGGCCTCCACGCATGAAAAAAGGCATTGTTCAGGAGCTCATTGGCAATAATCCCCATGGGAATGGCCTTTTCAATGTCAATAAACTTGTCTGACACCTTCAGTTCCACATCCACCTTCCCTTCCAGTTCATAATATGCCAGGAGCTCAACCGCCAGTTTCCTGATGAACCCGCTAAAATCAACCTCAGAGTAATTGACCGACAGGTAGAGGTGCTCATGCACCAACAGAATCGATCGAACCCTTTGGGCCAATTCTGTAAACTTACGCCTCGAGATCCCGGTGAAGGGACCTTCCGCTTGTGAAAGGACCAGTGAAACAATGAGATTCAGGTTGTAAATGACACGGCTATGGATCTCGTTGATCAGAACTTCCCTTTCAGACAACTCAGATTCAATTTTCTGCTCTAAGCGAAGGCTTTCAGAGATGCGAAGCTGAAGTTCACGGTAAGATTGAGCCAACTCGCTGTTTATCCGCGACAGCTCTGATTCCAGCCGCTTTCTTCGTTTCAACAGCCCGGCCCATTGTTTTCTTCTTTGCCTCCACATGGATGCAAGATGGTGCAACTCCCTTTTGTCCTTACAGAAAACCGCCAACCCGTGCACATCATTGAAGAAGTCTCTGACAAGCAGGAAATGAACCTGCAGGGGGATCGCATCCCCATTGGCGGGCATAAGATGAAGCCCGTGCGGACCTGAATGCCCGTTTTCGAGGGTTGTTTTGCGGGACTCATTCAGAACATCCGATTCCCGGAAAAAATCAAAAAGATCCCCGCCGATAACGGACCGGGGCAAGCTTCCCAACAAGGAGAGGGTGTGTTGATTGGTCCTAATCACCTGCAAATCCGTATCACATAAAAAAACCGGCTGTTTCATTTTTTTCAGCACAAACTCCCCCGCATTGGCCGGGCTGTAGCGGGCATTCTGAAATCCCCTGAAAGCGTAAAACAAGAAGGGGAACCAAACAATCCCTACCCAGGGAGTAATCACGGGAACGGGCTTCCCGGTCAAAACCGGAAGAATAAACTCAAAGAAAGCAGAAAACCCCAGAAAAAAAACCAGGGGAAAAAAGACCACGGAAAACCGAACAAACCGACTCCGATCCGGCGGGGATTGCTTCCATTTAATGAGCATGCTGATCAGCAAAACCGCGTTTAAGACCAGGAGAAGGGCCGGAAAAATCAAC
>JAWLHS010000248.1:0-3171 GCA_041690235.1 Bacteroidales bacterium | reverse complement strand
CGGGATCGACCTGGGAGGTGAATGCCCCGAAAAGTACGTACTGACCTTGTCGGCCGATCCACCGGAGGCTGCCACCCTTGAAGGAGGCGGTGTTTTCCTGCCGGGTGAGGAGGTGGTCATAAAGGCCGTTCCCGGGCCGGGATACTCCTTCAGCAAATGGTCGGGCGACACAACCTGGCTGTCCGACGTCACGGCCCCGGAAACATCTCTGCAGATGCCGGAAAAACACATTGTCCTCACGGCGGCGCTGGAACAGATCAAGCTGGTCATTCAGGCATCGGCAGGGATGCATGGGCGCATAGAGCCCGAAGGGGCCGTCGAGGTGCCTTATGGTCATAACCAGGCTTTTCTGATTACACCGGACGAAGGATACCTGACCGACTTCATCAGGGTAAACGGCAACCCTGTTGACACGGTTACGGACAACGGGTGGGACAGCCTGACGGGCCAATACACATTCAAAGCGGTAGTCAACGACCATTCGATAGAGGCTGGCTTTGTGGCGGATCATACCAGTGTAATTGACGTCCTTGCCCAAACAGCGGAGATTTATCCCAACCCGGCCTCCGGGTTCTTTACCCTCAGGTTCGACAACCAGGGCGGCAGCCAGGCAAGCATTATGCTATACAACAGCCAGGGACGACTCTTGCAAAGAAAGGATGTGGAGGGAAAAGGATGGCTGGAAGTCCCCTTCCGGGTCGAGGGACTTGCACGGGGACTCTATATACTTCGGATTGAAAGCGGGCGGCATGTTCCCGCCAGCAAGGTCGTGATTAAATGATCCCAACTGAAGACATGATGATTATGGCGTCCGCTGCATCAAGGTTTGAGATCGCCGTAAAAGATTCAGGCGATCCTCATTCATCATCAGGCAACGCGGCGAAAAAACCTTCCAGTTGAAAGCAAAAGACACTTCTCTCGGGGCCCGTCGGTGTGTCCTCCTCTTCTGACCAGACCCTTTCAATGGAGATCGGGATGGCGAGCTCAACTTCACCAACTCCTGCCCCGACCTCCCGCAGGGTTTTGAATTCAATCTCTGTCAGCACGTAACCAAAATCGGCTTCATACCCATACTCATCCATCTGGGTGGCTTCACGGTCCCATCCGACAATATTTTCACCATATTCAAACCCGAACCCGTTCACACAGTCTGGGTTGGTGCATGAAAGCATCTCTGCCTCAATTTCGATGGGGGAAAGCCGGATCTGAACCTTATCGCCACCTGCCGGATCGGCCGATAACCCGATGGCACCGGTGTGGATACTCGCCGGAATGTTCCGGGTTTTCTTCCCGATGACCAGGGATTGTCCGTCCTGGCATGGGTGAGACTGGATCACGCTCAAATCCGACACGCTCATCGGAAGGCCTGACCCCTCCCAGCCAGGCAAAGCCGTGTAACGGACTGCATTACCCACTTTCAGGCGGGTGATCGTGTAGTACCCAGAAAGGGTAAAGGAGATGTCGGTGGCATAATTGACGGTGGTTACCGGGTCCCCTGCCGGGAAGAAATGCTCGTGTGTGGCCGGTCAACAATTCCTACATTGGGTCATCCTGCTGGTAAGCTTTGAAAAAAACCATGTAAACCAAGGCAATTTAAAAATAAAACAGAAAATTTCCAATACCTTTTTTATGGCCAATGGGTTGAAGCGCCCATGATACAATAAAAAACTCAAAAAAAAATTTATATATTCGTACCGTCTTTATGTACCAACAAAAATCTGTTCCTATGAAATGCGCTAGCTCAAACACCCAAAGCTACAGAATGCTACCCTTTGGCGTTTTGTCATTTGTTTTTTTGGTAATCACTGCTTTTTCAGTTCATGGCCAGGTTCCTGGCCGACCTGATGCGGTCTATAACCCAGCCACCGACTCTTACTTTGAACGGATTGAAGCCCATCAGAACTGGTATGATTCATATGCCTCGGCACACACCCTTGCCCCGGATGGTTGGAGCTCATGGCTGGCCCCACTTTCCACCCAGGAAGAACGCGACTTTGTAATTCAGGAATTAGGCTTTCATGATAATTGGGCTATTTATTGGACAGGCTTGGAATGCGTGGATCCAGACGAAGCCCATGTGCTTGGGGGTCCTGGCTATAGTTATTCTTTTGGTTGCGACCTAAAAAGCTATGAACGAAGCCATTATTACGTTGAATACACGGCTCCTCCCCCTCCCGTTCCTATAGGCAGCAGTGCGATTTTTGTGTTTTTGATGTTGGCAATTGGCTATAGGGTTAAAACCCTGTTCAAAAAGTAGAAAGCTTTTTCCAAAGGGTTTCGCAGGATAAAACCCCTAGGGCTTAAATAATGGCACGGCTTTTGTTTTTAATCGGGTGAAGAAACAATTCTTCACAAAAACGAAAAGCCATGAAAAAGCTAATCCTTACCTCAATGATCGCGCTCCTGCTCGCAGGGAGCGGCGTGCTCATGGCACAGACCACAGAAAGGGAATACCTTGGCCTGCCGGGGGACAACCTGAACCTCTATGCCGTGATGAACCTCTTCCAGGAATCGGAAACCCTTGAAATCTTTGAAAAAGGCCTGAACGATCCTGAACAAATGATCAATAACCTTGACCTGAATGGCGACGGCTATGTAGATTACATCATGGTCCTCGACTTTGCAGAAGAGAATATCCACAATATCGTACTTCGAGTGGCCCTCAATGAAAAGGAATACCAGGATGTGGCCGTTTTCGTGGTCGAAAAACTCAGGGATGGCGCCGTGCTGGTCCAGCTGATCGGCGATGAGGCCCTGTATGGAGAGAACTACATCATCGAACCCATCTATGCCGAAAGGCCGAATCCGGGATATACCGGTAATACAGGCACTCATGCCAGGGCCGGGGTGGTTTCGACCACCTATTATGAAGTGGCTGTCTGGCCGGTTGTAAGGTATATCTACAGTCCGACTTACGTAGTATGGCGTCCTTCCTGGCGCTACGGGTACTATCCCGTGTACTGGCAGCCCTGGAGGGCCCATTACTGGCATTACTACCACGGATTCCACCACCCCATGCACGCACATTACGTCACCTACTACCGGCCCTGGAGGCGTCCGCGCACCGTCATTTACCACAACACTTATTACACGAATATCCGGAGGCACTCCCCCGTGGTCGTCGTGAACATCAATAAGGGAAAATACAAGTCCACGTACAGCAAACCGGAA
>JAWLHS010000247.1:816-3178 GCA_041690235.1 Bacteroidales bacterium | reverse complement strand
GAAACAGCCCAGTCACAAGAGATCAAGGCGTGCAGCTTAACGGCTTTGGACGCCATGGAAAATTTATCACTGGTTAAAAGGGTTGAGGCGGCAATGTTGAGGGCCAAAATCAGCCTGCACGAACTCAACATCGAGGTGTCTGAAAAAGGTGTTGTGCAGGTTTCCGGATGGTTAAGCCCACTGGTTTCGAAAACCGGGCTGCTTGAGGTCGTTAAGCGTGTGTCCGGAGTATCAGACGTGAAACTGGATATTGCCGCCGTTCCCAAACCGGAGATCTAAACTCGCGGGTTTCTTCCTCAGGCAGGCCTACTTCGGGGGTCATCCTTTTTACGATAGCCCATAATTCCCCGAAATTGGTCCCGGTCAGGTCGGCAGGGTGCCTATGTCGCCGGAGCAAAGCGGGTGAATTTTTCTTGACTTGCAGTGGATTTTAGTATATAAAACTGCGCGTTTTGTGAGCTTACTTTGTTTTAATTAGGAACTTTCAACTGGATTAACTTCTAACTAAGGGAAGGAGGGAACATGGGCTCTTTAGCGATTATGGTATTGGCTTTCGCGGGCTACATTATCATGTACAAATTGTACGGCCAATATATCGGCCGCAGGATCTTTCAACTCTCGGGTGCCTGTAAAACACCTGCCTGTGAGTACGAAGATGGGATTGATTATGTGCCGACCAAGAAAGAGGTGATTTTCGGTCATCACTTCACCTCTATTGCAGGGACAGGCCCTATCGTGGGACCTGCCATTGCCATTATATGGGGTTGGGTTCCCGCACTCTTATGGGTTTTCATCGGCAGCATCGTCATGGGTGCTGTTCATGATTTCGGCGCCCTGATCATTTCTATGCGAAATCAGGGAAAATCCATCTCTGAATACACCTCCAAATATGTCAACAACCGCACAAAGATTTTTTTCTTTCTGATCGTCTTCTTGGAGCTGTGGATCGTGATTGCCATTTTCGGCCTCGTGATCGCGATTGTTTTCTCCATATATCCCCAATCAGTCCTGGCGGTGTGGGTGGAAGTCCCCATCGCAATCTATTTGGGTTACCTCATCTACAAGAAGGACAAAAGCCCCATGATCTGGTCCATCCTTGCCATTGCCGTCATATACTTTTTTGTGGTTATCGGACCCTGGGCGAAATTCAACATGCCGACCATTGCAGGCATTCCGGCCACCGGCGTATGGACGATCATCTTGCTGGCTTACGCTTTTATTGCTTCTACACTGCCGGTGACCACCCTGTTGCAACCGCGGGATTTCATTAACTCCCACCAACTGATTGTCGCTATGGTGTTGTTGGTGCTGGGTGTCCTGGCCGCGTCTTTCAGCGGGAGGCTGGAGATCGTAGCGCCCGCCTTACAGGCCAGTCCCGCTCAAGCGCCCCCCATGTGGCCGTTCCTCTTTATCACCATTGCCTGCGGGGCCATTTCTGGATTTCATTCCTTGGTCTCCTCGGGAACCTCGGCCAAACAGGTTCGGGATGAAACCGAGTCCTTGTTTGTTGGTTACGGATCCATGCTCATGGAAGGCGCCCTGGCCACACTGGTGATTATCGCGGTTGCAGCCGGAATCGGGATGGGGTACACCCCCAAGGGAGGAGAAACTCTGACCGGGGTTGCAGCCTGGACAACCCATTATTCCTCTTGGGCCGCAGCCGCAGGTCTGGGTGCCAAAATCACCGCATTTGTGGATGGCGCCGCCAATATCATGGGCGCTCTCGGTATCCCCAAAATCATCACTTTGGCCATCATGGGGGTTTTTGTGGCTTCCTTTGCGGCCACCACGCTGGATACGGCTACCAGGATTCAACGATATGTGATTGCCGAGCTTGCCGGAGATCTTAAGCTGAACGCCTTGACCGGCCGTTATCCTGCCACCCTGATCGCGGTGGCGAGTGCATTGATTTTGGCCTTCGCTGCAGGCCCCGGTGGTAATGGTGCCCTGAAACTGTGGCCTTTGTTTGGGGCCGTGAATCAGACGCTTGCCGCCCTAGCATTGATCATTATTACGCTCTATCTCCAGCGGCTGGGCGGTATGAAGTGGTTGATTTCGGGAATACCGGCCATGTTCATGGCGGTGATGACCATTTGGGCGGTCATTCTAAACCAGGTAAGCTTTCTTGGTGCGCACAACATGTTGCTGACCGTTATCAATATTTGCATACTGCTCATCGCTGTTTGGATTGTGATCGAAGGCGTCATTAAATTCTTTGCCTCTATGGGCAAACCTCCTGTCGAACCTGTGCCGGCAACTGCGGCGTAAACCCAGCGCGGAAGCAGCGCTCTCATGCGTTGCTTCCGCGTTTCATGTTTCAGACACGGAACCTCATGATTCTCCTTTACTTCCGTTCCCCGAC
>JAWLHS010000247.1:0-806 GCA_041690235.1 Bacteroidales bacterium | reverse complement strand
GAAAAAGACTGTTTTTGAACTTTTTCGAATTCATTAAGTTTGCCGCATGGCCAAAAAGTTGAAAAAAACCTACTTGGCACTCTTACTTCCGGCAATATTTTCGCTATTGTCGGCCTATGGGGCACGGAGAATTGGCATCATTCCCCTTAACCAAAACATCTCACTCACTGTCATCGCCCCATGCGTTTTTGTGTTGGCCGTGGTTTTTGCCCTCGCCTTACCTATTTTTTTTCGCTCCCTCTTTGCGCACACCATGCGCCGTCGGAAAAGTGTTCCGGAGACGGTTTTGATCAAGTTTGAACGGAGATTAATGTTCGTTCCCCTGCTTACCCCTTATTTAATTCTGCCGGCTTATCTCCTGGACTTTCCCGATTTCTATTTCATGGGGACGGCATTGATGGCGATTTATGCAGTGTATTATTTCTATCCATCAACAAAACGAATTCAATTTGAACGGCGAATCTTCAGGGTCAAGTAAGGTTCGTATTGAATAACCGCATTTGGGTTTGGTTTCAGGGACCGCAAATGATCAGCATTCTGATATCCCTCAAAAACAAGGTCACGGAATTTCTGAAAATCTCAGACGCAGTGGCCCGGAGCAAGGCCGTCGGAACCATCGAAACCGAAGTTGAGGAGATGGAAAATATCTTCGGCGTCTTGGTGTTGGGCTCATTTATCGGTATGCCGTCGCCCCCCATGCAGATTTCGCTGGACTTAATGCCCTTCATGGAAAAAGAGCTGATTCTGATGCTGGAAAAAGTTGATACCGCCAATGCACCCATTTCACAGCTCTTCTCGGTTTTGGA
>JAWLHS010000246.1:0-3202 GCA_041690235.1 Bacteroidales bacterium | reverse complement strand
GCATGGTTCTTGCCCAGCCAGCCCTCAGGCAGTTTGTCACCGGGTATCAGCCTGATGCGGGAATCCCGCCGCTCATATTCACGTACCTTATGGGCGGTATCATCCGTTGAAAGGTCGTCGTAAACCAGGATCTCCAGGTTCCGGTAGTCGTGCCGGATGAGGTCCTCGAGGAGGGATCCGATGCCTGAGGCTTCGTTTCTGGCCGGGATCAGGACCGAAACCAGGGCTTGGGCACCGGGTGTTTCCTCACTGCACCGTTTATTCCGGTCTTTATTCAGCCAGGGGCGGGTCACCAGATTGGTGATCACCACGGCCAGGCGCAGCATCAGGAATCCGATTAAAAACCAGGCGAGTATGGTCATTGACTTTCGTTTTGCTGACCAATGGCATCCAACAGAAAATCATTGTAAGCCTGCTGGATCTGTTCGGACGACTTAAAGCGGGTCCGGTCGGCATGCTTCAAATAAATGCTGAGGGCGGGTTTTCTTCCGGCGAAATAGTCTGTCAGGCAGGCCATGAATATCAACTGGGTGTTGCCGGGGGCCTGCTTCAGGATGCGGAACCAGCCATCGTCGAATGTCAGGGGGAATTGATGCTGCGACTGGAATTTTCCCTGGGGAAATAGCAATACAAGGTTGTTTGGATCAGACAGAAGCTCCGTGGCATATTGGATCGACTCCAGGGCGTCGCGGCTGTTTTTTCTGATGGAAAATGCCCCCAGCCGGCTCAGAAACAAGCGTTGTTCCAGTTGCTTTTCGAGCATCATGATATGGAACCTTCGTCTGAAGACCACCTGGTTGAGTCTCCGGCCAAAGAAACCATCCCACCAGCTGAAATGGTTACCGATCATCAGAACGGGTCCGCCGGTATCATTGAAATCCCCCACCACGACCCAATCTCGGAAGTCCGACCGCATCAGATAACTGATGGTGGCATCGAAAAATCGTTCATAAAACCAATGGTGCCTTGCCTTGATCATTCAGATGACGGATTTTTTTCAATGTGTTGAAACAAAATTGTTTATCGCTTTCTTTCCTGGCCTTTGGCCAATAATTATTAAAACAACTTATGGAAACAGAAACCTCAGGGAAAAATTCAGCAGCAGGAAAAAGGCCGCCTGCACCCAGAAAAGCCATGGGCCGAGCGGGTTGGCGGTTTTCATTCCGGACAGGCGCATGGTGGCCAGAAAAACCAGGGAAATGACAAACCAGGCGATGTAGTTTTGCAAGGGAATGGATTCCCCGCCCCAGCTCCACATGGAAAGCCTGATGGCCACGGGCTCCAGAATATAGTCGTATCCTACCATAAGGAGCGCCCCGGCAATGATTTTCAGTATGCCGGGGATGTTTACTTCTTCAAAAATGGCATGGACGCAGTAGATCAGCATGGCCCAGTTTACACCGATCATCAGGGGGGTGTTGAATACCTGGTGGCCGAGGGCATGCTGATAGGAATAGGTCCCGAATATCAAACCGGTGAGCACCCCGGCCACTTCCACAAAGAAACCCGCCAGGGCAATCAGGGCGATCACCCCGATGTGACTGAATGTCCACTTTTGGTGAAACATCAACAGCAGGACGGTGCTGCCAAGGATCGACCAGGGCATCAGCCGGATGAACAAATCCCTTGTCGCCGGCAGGGAGAGTCCGACGAGCCCCACGCCATAATACAGGATGAAGAACCTCCCGATTGTTTTTGATGAGCGGATGGTTTGTAAAAAGGTCATGGGTTTTTCCGGTTGTCGGATCATTTTGTCTTTGGGTCGGGTACTTCCATGCCGACAATCTGCGCAGAGGCCAGGCAAAGCGGTATCCCGCCACCCGGATGGACGCTGCCGCCGGCGAAGTAAAGATTTTTCAGTTTTTTCTTAAAGTTCGGATGGCGGTAAAAGGCGGCAAATCTTCCGTTGGAACTCAGTCCGTAAAGCGACCCATGATAGGAACCGGTGTCGCGTTCAATGCTTCTGGGATCTGCCACAGATTCCGTCACAATATATTGCTCTATGTCGGTATGAAGGATGCGGTTGATTTTGGCCACCATGTTTTTTCTGGCACGGGCGATCAATTCGTCCCAGTCCTGCCCCACATTCTCCGGTGCATTGATCATTACATACCAGTTCTCTGACCCGCCGGGGGCATCGCCTTTCACCTGCTTTGAGCTGATGAACAGGTAAATGGTCGGGTCGTCACTGATGGTTTTGGTGTCGAAGAGGTGGCGGAACTCCGCTTCATAGTGATCTGAAAACAGGATGTTATGCAGGTCAAGTTCGGGGAATTCGTGCCGTATCCCCCAGTAAAAGATCAGGGCGGAGGTGGAGCGTTCTTCGGTAAGCTGCCTGGCGGGCGGTGGAATGCCGGGCATTAGCCGCCCATATAGGCCAAGGATGTCGATGTCGCTCACCACCAGGTCGAAGGGAATCATTGAGTCGTTTACCACGACCCCTTTCGCTTCCTGGTTTTCGATTACAACCCGGGTGACCGCACTGTGGTAACTGAATTCCACGCCCATTCTGCGGGCCAGTCCCACGAGCGCTTCTACAATCTGAAACATTCCTTTTTCGGGGAAATAAGCCCCGGTATTGTGCTCCAGGTGGGCAATCACGTTTAGGGTGGCCGGCGTTCTATAAGGATTCGATCCGTTATAGGTGGCGTAGCGGTCAAAAAGCTGAACCACTTTCGGATGGCTGAACCATTGCTGATTCCGGTTGTGCATGCTGGTTAAGGCATCCAGCTTGTGCAGCCGGAAAAGCGGGCGAAGGAAGGCTGGCTTGAGAAAATGACTTATCTTGTGAAAGGAATTGAAAATAAACACACCGGAGGTCAGTTCGTACAGCCTGCGGCTTTTTTCCAGGAATCGGAGCGTCCGGCTTGCCGGCACCCCGGTCTTGGCATTGACTTCAGCAGCAAATTCTTCGGGTTTCTGCCAGGCATTGATACTGGTGCCGTCCTCCCAGAAGTATTTGCAGGAGGTTTTTGTCGGTGCGTACCTGAAATGGTCACCGGGGTTTTCCCCGGACAGATGAAACAGCTTGTCAACCAATTCAGGAAGGGTAAAAAGAGAAGGGCCCGTATCGAAACGGAACCTGCCCATGCGGAGTTCCGAGATTTTTCCTCCCGGACGGGCCGATTGTTCGAATACGGTAACCGCATACCCTTTGGCGGCCAGCCTGATTGCGCAAGCAATTCCTCCTATGCCTGAACCA
>JAWLHS010000245.1:0-3208 GCA_041690235.1 Bacteroidales bacterium | reverse complement strand
TATTTCTAATTCATTCGCTCCAGGAACTCACGAATTAGCGAGGATGATGTGGTCCGGGTATATTGAAAATACATGACCTTCACCCCAACTTTAGAGAATTTTTTCTCATACTCGTTCCAGAGAGGGGTCCCCTTCCAGTCATCCCCCTTGAAAATGACATCAAACCTGTATCTCTCCCATGCTGCCCATTTGTCCAGGTCATTTTCCATAACAACCTGGTCAGCATATTTAATGGAGGAGATGATCTCAACACGCTCCTGGAAAGGAATCACTGTTTTTTTGTTTTTTCGTTCCAGCACCAATTCGTCTGTTGTCACCCCAACGATCAGATGGTCACAATGTTCCTTTGCACGCTTCAGGATGTTCAGGTGCCCGACATGAAACAAATCAAACACGCCGGTGGTGTATCCGACAATCTTTCGGCAGGTCATGATTTAAGGTGTTTTATTATTCAGAATTTTTTTGCAGGGGCTTTAAAACTGATTTCTGCTACCCAGTGCACTTCTCTTTTTTCCGGTGGAGGAATCTGCATATAATGGCCATACCTGGTTTTAAGCCATTGATCCCATTTCGCGGGAGCAGGAAGTTGCCTGCCTTCGAAAAGAAGTTCGAGGGTCGGAAAAAAGAAATCTTTGGGATAGACCTCCCCGAAATATTTCTTGCCGCCGTAGGGTGCGACAATGAAGTTCGAGGGACGATCCCGGTACTTTGCGCACAGGTTTTCCGTGGCACGGTTCCACCATCCGACAGACCGAAAAGAAAAAAGGAAACCCATTGCCTCCCTCAGGACCATGAACAGGTTCAGGTTCCGGGAGTATTTCCGCAGAATTTTCATGGGTCGGGAGGGATGGCGGTACAGGGCGGTGACGGTCGTGATTTGTTTGAGCAGTATGCACCCGGTTCCGTGAAAGAACCTTTTGATGCGGGATTCCGGTGCGTTTTCCAGTGGAAACACATCCAGGAAAACACCCTTCTGGATAGGCAGGCCAGCCGTTTCTACCTCTACAAAAGCCGTCCCTTTTCTGCGGATCTTCATGAAACCAAAGCAAGCGTTGGGTTCAGTGCGGGGCGTCTGCACCACATGGTTTTCGCCGAGCTCCTCCTCAAAAATTTCCAGAAATCGGTCATAATCGATCCGGGGCATCATGAAATCCAGGTCATCGTCCCAGGGAATAAACCCCTTGTGACGAACGGCGCCCAGGAGGGTGCCGCTGCGCATCATGACGGTCAGGTCATGCTTCCGGCATACCGCAAGAAAATCATCCATGATCTCCAGCAAAACAGTCTTCAGGTCCGCCAGTTCAGCCGGCCCCAAGGCCTGCAGATCGGCCCCAAGGGCCGCTTTATGATAGAGAGATTTGGAACTAAATTCCATACAGCATTATTTTATCCTGCAGCCGCCCGTAGTTTTATTACAAAGCGGGTGCCGAAAGGGATGGCCACCAACAAACCCAGGTCTTTAAGTTTCCTGGTATGGACCAACACTTTCCATTGCAAACGGAACGCCACCCGGCTTTGCAAATTCAGCAGGGCCTTGAATACATCAGCCCGGAGATTGCGCTCGGTATAGCAACGTTTTTCGTTATGATTCAGCAGCAAGTAATCTGTCGCAAAACGCTTTTCAATCATGGCAAGTGCCTGCTGCCTTGCTTGCCGGCTTTTCGTAATGCTTCCCTGGCTGGTATTGTAAACATACATGGTGAGTGGCTGGTCAAGGCGCACAAAACGGGCCCCGGCGCGGGCCAGGCGAAGCCACAATTCATAATCCTCCAGGGCCGGCATTTCTTCCCAAAAGCCGCCTGCTTTTTTCAGCTCCTCTTTGCGGGCAACAACCATGGAAGTTCCTCCCACCAGGTTGCGGACCAGCATGCGCCTGAAAAATTGATCGCCCGGTTCCGGTCTCCCGGGATTACTGACATACTCTACGTTTTCGTTCACGAATCGAATCCTGGCCGGGTGATACACCAGGTCTGCGCCCGGATTCTCGCTGATGGCCCTGTCAATTCGGTCCAGCTTCCCAGGCAAAAATACATCATCATCGTCCAGGAAGGCGATCCAACGGAAGGCAGCCTCCTTCACGCCCCGGTTTCTTGTCCGGGAGGCACCCAGGGGTTTGTCATGCCTGAACAACCGGGTTTTTAGTTCAGGTGGTGCCTCGGAAAAGATATTTTCCGTTACCGGGGGGGCAGAACCATCATCGACAACGATCAACTCACCAGGCAGAACGGTCTGCCCGAAAACACTGTTCACGGCCGAAAGAAGGGTATCCTGCCTGTTATGCGTTGGAATTACAACAGATATATCGGTTGAAGTCATGGTATTGTTTCAGGACTTACTCTTCAGACAAAAGGCAGATGCCGGCAGGGAATACAATATCCCCGCCGCTTTGACCAGGCCCAGCACCACCGATAAAAACAAGGCTCGTACGAATAATCCTTTGGTGTGCACCGAGTACCGGCTCATGGCCCGCCTGATACGACGGGGATGGGTCAGGGGCAACAGGTGGAGCAGCAACATGCCGGCTTTTTTCCACGAACTTACCGGACGGTTGAACTCAACCGCCGGCAATCCTTTCCCTACCCGAAAGGCTTTGCGAATTTTCTGGGAAAAGTTTCTTGCGGGATGCCTGACCAGGGCCTCATAGCAAAAAACCAGCAAAAACCCGCGAGAGCTGGCGTGCCTGGTAAAGGCAATATCACCCCCTGACATCATGGATTCGTCGAACGATCCCACTGCATCAAACACCTGCCGGCGCACAAAGAGGTTGGCCGTGACGGCACATTGATGTTTTGCAATGGTGTCTTCGTTGTCCATATGACTGGCAGCATCCAACAAGGCGGAAGCCGACACCGGGGGATCCATCAGGAAGTGAACCTGCCCCCCGGCCATCATGACCTGGTCTTTTTGCAGACAGCGGACACCCTCTTCCAGCCACTGTTTATCCGGGAGACAATCTGAGTCGGTAAAGGCCAGAATACCGGCCCGGGCCACACGGATCCCGGCATTGCGGGCGGCATAGGATCCCTTGCGGCTTTCCGTTATGACCCTCATATTGGGGGAAGGAAGAGTAAACGGGCAAGGATCGGTCGGATCATTATTCACCACAATCACCTCCGTCATTTCGGAAGGAAAGGTTTGAACAGCCAGGGCCTCCAGGCACATCTTCAGGCGCGGCCAGTCCCGGTATACCGGGACAATTACCGAAACC
>JAWLHS010000244.1:0-3226 GCA_041690235.1 Bacteroidales bacterium | reverse complement strand
GTTCGGTGATGAACTTCCTGTAAAGGGAATGGTCTCGCAGCACCCGAATGTCGAACAGCTCTTTTAACTTATGGTTGGCCGGGTTTAGCTCCGACAGGCTGAGCAACAGGGCTTCTTCTGTGGTGACCGAAAAAAGGCTGCGTGATTCCCTGTTTCCCTTCAGGTATGAAAGGGCGCTTTCATTCCCTTTGAACACTTCAGTCGGGGGAAACCCATGAATGAAATCCAGCAGCAGTTGTTGAACTCCATCGGCCCCCAGCCTGCGCTCCAGCCATTCCCTTGCTTTTTCGAAGACCTTGGTGCCGTGCTTCGCCTCGTAGGCCCTGAAGATGAAATGAAAAACCTCTTCGAGAACGCCGGCCGCATTGATCTGGCCAGGGTTAATGTGCTTGCCGGGGCTTCTGCCTTCGTTGAGTTTGTGAGCCAGCAACCGAACGGCATTGTAGTTGCCGAACACCAATCGCCCGTCACTGGCAAAGAGTGCTTCGTCCAGTTGGTAGCGTTCACGCACGACCCGGGAAACATGCAGTTCCCAAACGGGTTCAAAAAGCAGTGTCGAAAAAGGTGCCATAAATGATGGTTCGGTTCCTAAAATCTGAGTCCGGTCGCTCATTCTTTGTAATTCCAACTTACCCCCTCTTTCCCGTCTTTGATGCTGATTTTTAATCCTTCCAGCATGTCCCGGATCTGGTCGGAGGTGGCCCAGTCTTTCCTTTGTCTGGCCTGACGCCTGATGTCAAGCACCATTTCCATCAGTCCCTCGACCACCCGCCCGAGCGTCTCCTTGTCTCCATCGTCCTTTTGGCTGGTGAGTCCGAATATATCCGATAAAAACTCCCTGAAGGTCGTTTTCAGTAAATCCAGATCCTCAGCCGTCAAGCTGTCCTTTTCGTCGGATACGGAATTGATAATGCGCGCGGCTTCAAACAGGTGGGCAATGGCTACCGGACTATTGAAGTCGTCATTCATGGCCTCGTGGCATTTTTCACGGATGAATGAAACGTCGGTCGACGAAGACGGGGCGGGAGCCAGTCCCTGCAGGGTTTCCCGGGCCTTCAACAACCTTTTCAGCCCTTTTTCCGCCGCCTGAAGCGCTTCATTGCTGAAATCCAGGGTGCTGCGGTAATGGGCCTGAAGCATGAAGAACCGGAGGTTCATCGGGGAGTAGGCCTTCTCCAGGGCGGGGTGGTCTCCTTTGAAGAACTCGCCCAGGTTGATGAAATTACCCAGGGAGCGCCCCATCTTCTTGCCGTTAATGGTAATCATGTTGTTGTGGAGCCAGTACCTTACGGAGTCTTTGCCGTTGGCTGCATTCGACTGAGCGATCTCACACTCATGATGTGGGAACAACAGATCCATTCCCCCGCCGTGAATGTCGAAGGTTTCGCCCAGGTATTTTGTGCTCATGGCCGAACATTCCAGGTGCCATCCCGGAAACCCTTCGCTCCAGGGAGACGGCCAGCGCATGATGTGCTCCGGACTGGCTTTTTTCCAAAGCGCAAAATCGACAGCATTTCGTTTTTGCTCCTGACCTTCCAGCTCCCGTGAGCTGGACATCATATCTTCTATGAGGCGTCCGCTGAGTTTTCCGTAATGGTGCTTTTGATTGTATTTTTCCACGTCGAAATAAACGGAGCCATTCACCTCGTAAGCAAAGCCTGATTTCAGGATGGCCTTCACCATCTCGATCTGTTCGATAATATGTCCTGAAGCCCGTGGTTCAATGCTGGGGCGAAGAACGTTCATTTTGTCCATGTCCTGGTGATAGCGGTTCGAATAATGCTGCACAACCTCCATGGGTTCGAGCTGTTCGAGACGGGCTTTTTTCAGGATCTTGTCTTCTCCCTCGCTGGCATCGTTCTCAAGGTGCCCTACATCGGTGATGTTTCGTACGTACCGGACTTGATAGCCAAGGTGGCGCAGGTAGCGAAACACCAGGTCAAAGGTAATGGCAGCGCGGGCGTGACCCAGGTGGGCCTCTCCATAGACGGTCGGACCACACACGTACATCCCGACAAAAGGCGGATTCAGTGGCTCAAAGGCCTCTTTTTTACGAGACAGGGAATTATAAAGCGTCAGTTTGTTGCTGAGGGACATAAGCATTGAATTATCACCGTCCTGATTCAATAAAATAGTTGGGCTTTCCGGCTTGCAAAGATAAAAAAAACAGCCCGCCTGTAAAAACATGAAACCAGGCCGGGCAATCCGACGCTATTCCCTGGATATTGTGGAGGCTTCCAGCGCTTTAACGGCCGACCTGTAACCCAGCTCAAAGACCTCGTGGGCATGCGACACATCCATCATTCCATATTGCTCCAATCCCTCCGGCTCAATGTATATATCGCAGTCTTTTTCTTTGCCCTTGGCCTGGTGTCGGAGGAGTATGTGAAAAGTCCGTTCAGCGATCTTCCTCAGATTGCCCAGATCCCGGACCTCGCCGATGGGGTGAACGTTCACCCCGATAATGGTTTTGCAGCGACCGACCAGTTCCTGGGTTGGAAAGTTATCGATGATGCCCCCATCCAGGAAGAAATCATCACCGATTCTTACAGGGGAAAAAACCACGGGAACGGCGGAAGAAGCTTTTACTGCAAGGATCAGGTCCCCGCTGTCAAAGCGTGCAAGTTTCGCCTTGTTCATATTGACCGCAAATACAACCAGCGGAATTTTCAGGTCTTCAAAGGTTTTGGCTTTCAGGCGTTTTTTAAGTGCTTTTTCGAAACCGCCCATTTGTACCAGCCCCTGCTTCGGGATGGACAACTCCAGAAAGTCGAATAATTTGTGGTTTGCCAGGATTTCCATGGTTTTCTCCGGATCCTGGCCGTCAGCGATAAAGGCGCCGGCAATGCTGCCGGCGCTTACTCCTGTGATGACATCGGGCTCGATGCCAAATTCTTTCATTGCCTTATACACCCCCAGGTGGGCGAAACCGCGGGTGCCGCCACCACTCAGAACCAGTCCGACGCTGTGCTTTTTGCGAAAACGAATCATTGGTGTGGGGTTATTTTGATTTCCCGCACGTGCTGGCGCCAAACAGGGTATACAGCGGACAAAAACTGAAGAAGCTGGTAATCAGGAAAACAACGGCAATTACCCCCAAAATGATGGCCCAGGTTCCCGTGAACACATTGGTGTAAATCAGGATGCCGATGGCAATGGCAATTAGCACCCGAATGGTTTTGTCAATACCGCCCATGTTTTTTTTCATATCGATCATCGTTTTTGT
>JAWLHS010000243.1:0-3268 GCA_041690235.1 Bacteroidales bacterium | reverse complement strand
ATAGGAAATGCGGGGATCAGGTTAAAAGCAACAATGAACAGATTGGCGGCAAACAATACAATGATAAAATTATCCGCTGTTATGTATTCATATTCAAGGCTCTCAATATCAATTCCTCCAAAAAAAGCGAGATACAACCAGATAATGGCGGCAATGACGATGTTGACAAGGGGACCTGCAGCCGATACAAGGAATTCCTCCCGGGGTTTTTCAGGCATTTCGGACATATTGGCCATCCCGCCAATGGGCAAAAGGGTAATGCTATTTACTTTCCCGCCGAACTTCATCGCAACCAGGGAATGACCCAGTTCATGCAGGACAACACATAAGAACAGGGCCAGAATGAAGGCCACGTGCATCAGCACCGGAACAATCGTTAACCCCCGGCTCACGCTGATAAATATGACATAAGCGATCAACAGCGAAAATGTCCAGTGTACCGACACTTTGATTCCGAAAGGCTTACCGAGGGTCAATGAAGGGCTTTTTTTCATGGCATTGCCTCATTTATTTGTGGGTTAAACAAATATACCATTAAAAGATCAATTGAAGAATGCTGCAAGCCTGACGGTTTCAGGGAGGGCTGTCTTTAGGTTTCGAGATAAAAAAGCATTACCTTTGCACCTCCTTTCAAATTCGGCATTTACACTTTCATTATCAGGTTATTATGATTATTGTTTCAAACCTGGGTATTCAATTCGGGAAGCGTGTTTTATTTCAGGATGTGAATTTAAAATTCACACCCGGGAATTGCTATGGCATTATTGGTGCAAACGGGGCCGGCAAATCAACCTTCCTGAAAATGCTCAGCGGAGACATGGATTATACCAAAGGCCACGTAAGCATCGGACCGGAAGAACGCTTATCGGTCTTGCGCCAGAATCATTCTCAATTTAATGATTTCACCGTTCTTTCAACCGTTCTTATGGGGCACACAAGGCTTTGGGAAATCATGAATGAAAAAGACGCCATCTATTCCAGGCCGGATTTTTCGGATGAAGATGGCTTGCGGGCATCGGAGCTGGAAGCGCAATTTGCAGACATGGATGGCTGGAATGCAGAAAGTAGTGCCGGCAGCCTGCTCAGCGGACTCGGAATAAGGGAAAACCTCCACCACAAAGCGGTGGGCGAACTGGATGGAAAAGAGAAGGTAAAGGTTTTGCTGGCACAGGCCTTGTTTGGGCAGCCAGACAACCTGCTGCTGGATGAACCCACAAACGACCTTGACCTGGAAACCATTAATTGGCTGGAAAACTACCTGGCCAATTTTGAGAATACCGTATTGGTGGTTTCGCACGACAGGCACTTTTTGGACTCCATCTGCACACATATAGTGGATGTTGACTTCAATAAAATCGAGCTATTCCCGGGCAATTACACTTTCTGGTACGAATCCAGTCAGCTGGCCCTTCGCCAGCAGATGATGCAGAACAAAAAAGCAGAGGATCGCAAGAAGGAACTGCAGGAGTTTATTGCCCGTTTCAGTGCCAATGCGTCAAAATCCAGGCAGACCACCAGCCGGAAGAAAATGATCGAAAAACTGAATATCGAGGATATTAAACCTTCTTCGCGCAAATACCCGGGCATTATTTTCACTCCGGAACGCGAACCGGGTAACCACATCCTCCAGGTAGAAGGGATGAGCAAAGAGATCAATGGCACCCTGCTATTTAAGGATCTGGGATTTACGGTCCAGAGAGACGACAAGATCGCCTTGTTATCCAGGGATACCAGGGCCACGACGGCGCTTTTCAAAATATTAAAGGGGCACGAAACCGCCGATGGCGGAACCTTCTCATGGGGACAAACCATTCTCAAGGCCTATCTGCCCATGGAGTACGATCACCTGTTTGAAAACAACCTCAGCCTGGTGGATTGGCTGGCACAATTTACCACGGATACCTCGGAGCTTTACCTGAGGGGGTTCCTGGGAAAAATGTTGTTTTCCGGAGATGATATATACAAGAAGGCCAACGTCCTTTCGGGAGGTGAAAAAGTGCGGTGTATGATTGCCAGGATGATGGTCAGAAATGCCAATGTCATGCTGCTTGACAACCCCACCAATCACCTCGACCTGGAGTCCATACAGGCTTTCAACAACACCCTGATCAAGTTCAGGGGCAATGTGTTGCTTTCCTCGCACGACCAGAAGTTCATTCAGACCGTATGCAACCGGATCATTGAATTCGGGCCCAGGGGTATGATTGACAAACAAATGGATTATGATGATTACATCAATGATGAACGCCTGAAAGAACAACGGGAACAACTCTATCCCTATTCATAGGTTTATCCCTGCCTGTTCCTATTCCCATTCAATAATTATTGAATAATGAGAATCTTATCGTCAGCCATCTGTGGATCCATCATCCTGATTTTACTGATTTTCCCCGCCGGCTTAAACGCCCAGCTCGTAAACGTAGAGAAAAGCCGCAAGGAAGCCAAGCCCGGTTGGCAGGGGCACATTGACCTAAGCCTGATGCTCACCCAAAACACCAGGCAGATATTTGAAACCGGAACATCGGCCCATCTGCAGTACACCAAAGGGAAGCATATGGCGCTGGTGTTAAACAACATCGGACTGATGCGGGTGGAGGGAGACAACCTGATCAACAATGGGTTTCAACATTTACGCTACAATTACACCGTAGGTAGTGGGTTTGTAACCACCGAACTTTTTACACAACACCAATACAACTCCATCCGGCTGCTTCAACGAAGGTTTCTTTTGGGAGGGGGACCGCGTTTCAGGATTTATGAAACCGACAACCTGGGCATCTATGTGGCCCCGTTGATCATGTACGAGCATGAACTGCTCAATGATTCATTGCAGCCCCGTACCGATAAATTCAAGGGGGACTTGTATGTATCATTCACCTATGCCCTGGATGAAAAAATCAATATTTCCCACACCACCTACTACCAGCCTGACTTCGCCGTTTTCAAGGAATACAGGCTATCCAGTGAAACGGGACTGGAATTGAAATTCACCGACCGCTTTTCCTTTATCGTCACCTATAACCTGGCATTTGATTCCCACCCCCCACAGGACATCCCAGGGCTGTTTTATACCCTGAGAAATGGGATTAAGTATAGTTTTTAGGGCGTCCTTGCGTCAAAAACCAGCCAGCTTGACTTCAGCCGCTATATAGCCAAATGAAGCCCAGGAACCCCCTTCAATGATCTGATTGAAATGGTTCTGCGCGCTATCCTTATCCCCATTATATAAAAACCAGTTGCCCAATCCGAAAAGCATGGCGTCGTTCAT
>JAWLHS010000242.1:0-3321 GCA_041690235.1 Bacteroidales bacterium | reverse complement strand
TCAGCCGTTTCCGCCTGGGCCGGGGTTTTTCCCAGAGGGCATTCGAGAAACTTGACTCCGGCTGCTTCCGCCGCATTGGAAAGCTTTATCGCTGTTTGCGGATCGATCGTGCTAACGTCGATATAAGCCGCACCTGCTTTCATGGCGTTGAGCAGGCCGTTTTGGCCCAACATGGTTTCTTCCAGATGCTGGGGAAGCGGCAGGCTGGTGAAAACGATATCGGCAGACGCCAGCTCTTGCCCTTGGGTTGCCGCTTTGCCGGTGCTGCCTGCTTCCAGGGTTTTATTAACGGCTTCGGGATTCAGGTCGTATACCAGGACCTCCTTTCCGGCCCGGATCAGGTTTCGCGCCAGGCCGCCTCCCATGGCTCCCACTCCTATAAATCCAATTTGCATGTTGTCTCCTCCCTTGTCCGGGGCGTTGCCATGGGCATCACCCGTGTGATTAAGATTAGGCACTCTCGTAAAGTTTGGTCAATACAAACTCCTCATGCCCGAGTATTTCGTTGGAGGTCAGTCTACCGTTGCATGTACGTATCAGCATATCCTTAAGGTTGTCCCCTGATTCATCCAGAGTCATCTCACCGCGCAGGATGGCAGAACAGTCGTAATCGATGTGTTCGGACATGTCCTGGGCTGTCCGAGGATTGGCCGTGAGCTTGATCACCGGTTCGATGGGATTCCCGATAATATTGCCCTGTCCGGTGGGAAACAAATGGGCCACGAAGCCGGCAGCGGCCCAGAGAGTGACGGCCTCCGCCGCGGCCGAAGAAGTATCCATGTACCACAGGCCTGGGCCGGTGGGCGCCTCGGCCTTATCCAACACGCCCACATACATGCACTTTTTACCGATCTTCTGCATGTTTCCAAAGGCCTTTTCCTCGATGGTCGTCAGGCCGCCGGCGATATTTCCCTTGGTGGGCTGGCTGCCGGACAAGTCATCGGTTTTGTTGCGCTCGATCATGGCCTGATATTTCTCAAAAATGGCCATGAACTTTTCGCCGACTTCCGGGGTGGCGGCGCGTTTTTTAATTTCCGACTCGGCGCCGGTAACTTCGCTGGTTTCGCCGAATGACAGGGTGGCGCCAAGGGCGTCCAATTTGTCAAAAACGTTGCCCACCGTGGGGTTTGAGGCCAGGCCGCTGGTAGTATCGGATTCGCCGCATTTGGTGCTGACCCATATTTCACTCAAATCGCAAGCTTCACGCTTCCGCTCACTGGCCCAATGCATATATTCCTTGGCTTTCCAGCAGGCCATTTCCACGGTTTTGAATTCGCCATGGCGCTCGATACTGAATCCTGTCACCGGCTTTCCGGTTTTGGCGATGCCTTCAACAATCAGATTGGTCCATTGCGGTTCGATACCGATCACAACACAGGCGGCCACATTGGGATTGGCACCGGTACCGATCAGGGTTCGAAAAAACAGCTCCAAGTCCTCTCCGAACTGAAGCCGTCCATAGGCATGGGGAATAGCCTTGCAGCCTTTGACGTTAAAGGCCACCTTTTCACTGGCAGAATTGCTCAGATCATCCAAGGGTAGAATGACCACATGATTACGGATACCGACACGACCGTTTTCCCGGCGATACGCCATTACCTTGGGGTTGCTCATCTTTACCACCTCCTCGTCTTCAGATTGTGAATATGTACATGCTCGCCGGTTTTGATATCGGCTTTTAAAAGGCCGATATCGTGGCCGTATTTGATCACCGAGCCTTCGGCTTTCAAATCCGACAGGGCGATTTTATGCCCAAGGGGAATGTTCTCAGCGGCTTTGATATCGATCTTTTCCTGGGTGTCCATGAAGAGACCCTGAGCATTTTCACCTGCCTTGATGTCGACAGTCGCCACGCCGACGTTGTCGGCTTTTTCATGAACCAAAAATTGAATCATCGTAAGTCTCCTTCCTGTTAGTTGGTTCTAATTGAAACTGCCCACCTAATTTTTAGGCGGGCTACACTGGGTAAAAATAAGTCGTGTTGGCATTGGGAACCACGGCGATGCGCGGAGGGTATCTGAAAGCCTCCACCCATTCCTTAATGATGAAGTTCGGATCGGCAGCGCGCAGCTGGCACTTCCTTAATATTCCCGGATCAAGATCAGAGGAAATGGCCACATCGAAGTCGACCAGCGTGCGGCCGAACAGATACGCCTTGTGAGCTCCCATTTGAAATCCGGTCTTTTTAAAATCTCGAAGCACATCCTCCGGCGTTGTGAACTGGGAAACATAATCAAAATAGATGTCATCGCCGACCCCCTGAGACGATGCTGCGAGGAGCAAAATATGTCCTCCCGGCTTCAACCCCTGCGAGGCCAGATTCAAACCCTTTTGCGCCTGGTACAGGCACATGTCCTTGGGGTGACCGCCGCAGGATGCGATCACGATGTCGAACTTCTCTTCGATGCCCACGCCGTATATCGCCGAACAGGTTTCAGCCCCCTTTTCAAGCACCTGAATGGGTCGACCTGCAAATATCTCAACCACCTTTTTGTCGGCATCAAGAACGACGTTGACCGCCAAGTGAATGCCGACCATTTCACCGGCTTCATTGAGATCCTCACGCACCGGATTGCCGGTGATTCGTCCGACCCGGGCCTCCGGGTGAAACATAAGACTGTGATTGTGCCGGATGGTTTCCGCTGCGGCACAGCCGATGACCGCGCCTTTGGCGCCGCCGGTGAAACCAACGAACTGATGGGGATCGATGAGGCCGATCACGATCTTGAATTTGCTCTCGGCAAACGCGGCATTGATCCTGACCGGCGTTTTCCGTGACGTCAGGCCGTAGTCAATCATACGATCATTTCCCGCATCATGCGCCACAACCCGGCACCCCCGCGCAATGCCTTCAGGTACGATGTGAGCCAGGGCATGTTTTTCCATGGGGGGATGGAGACCGCCGCCGATGATAATGGTAATTGCATCGGGCGATAGGTCCGGCAGTGCCTCAATGACCGCTTCCAGAAGCAGCGGCAGTATGGCATGCAAGGGTACCGGTCTGGTTTCATCCGGCACGGCAATACCAATCGTTTCAGGGGCGATGTGCTGTAACATTTTCTGAAAAGATTCACACCCAAGGGGGCTGGCCAATCCTTCTTCCAAGCAACGGTCAATCGATGCCGCCGGGGGGTATTCAGCCGGCTTTAGAACGGTCACATTTGCATGGTCGGGAATCTTGATCTGCCTGTGTCCATCTCCGTATTTGAGGTCTATTTCCAAAATCTTTACCGGATTCAAAAGTTGTGACAATACGATGCAACGCAATGTCTATGCCGAAAACAGAAATTAAAATAACAGTTTGATTTAATTACTATTTTA
>JAWLHS010000241.1:0-3337 GCA_041690235.1 Bacteroidales bacterium | reverse complement strand
GCAGTTCAGGGCCCGTAACTGGGAACGAAAATCAGGGATTTTCTGTTTGCAGGGTTTTGTTGCGCCTCACCAGGCTGAAGAAAATGAGGCGGACGCGATGGCCGAAAAGCAATGCGGAGGCCAGACAGATCAGGGAGAAAGCAAATACGGTGTAGGGCACCCCGATGTATTCCGCAATGAATCCGGCCAGCAGGCTGCCCAGTGGAGTGATGCCCATAAAGGTGAGGCTGTAGAGGGAGACAACCCTGCCTCGCTTGTCTTCATCGGCAATGCTTTGCAACAGGGTGTTGGTGGCGTTGAAATGAACGATCATGCCAAAGCCGGTTAAGACCAGCGCAGCCAGGGAAAGCGCCGTGAAGGGTGACAGGGCAAAGATGGCGAGGCCGCCGGAAAACAGCAAGGATGTTTGAAAAGTGGTTTTGGGAACTTTCAAAATATTGCTTTGGGCGGCAAGGTAAAAGGCCCCTGTTAATGCGCCGGCTCCCAGTGCGCCGGTGAGCCATCCCAGCATTTGGGCGTCCCCGCCCAGGATTTCGGCGGCAAATAGCGGCATCAGGGCCTGAAATGGCAGTCCGAAGAAACTACTCAAGGCAACCAGGGTGATCAGGTAGCGCAGGGAGTGAAACCCCCATGCATATCCGATTCCTTCTTTGAGCTGTGCGAACAGGGACCCAAAACGGTGGGCCGGTTTAGTGTGCCCAATCCGCATGGCCAATAGGCCGATGATTACCGACAAAAAACTAACCCCATTGATAAAAAAGCACCATCCTTCTCCCACCAGCGCAATTAAGAGTCCGCCGATCGGCGGACCCACAAACCGGGCCATGTTATACAGGGAGGAGTTCAGGGCAATGGCATTGGAAAGGTCTTCCCGGCGGGTGATGATATCCGGCACGAAGGACTGACGGAAAGGCGTGTCAAAAGCCAGTACCACTCCATTGGCCAGGGCCAGGGCAATGATCCATCCCACAGTAATTGTATCTGACAGGACCAGTGCTGCCAGCACAAAAGCCACTGCCATGGAGAGTGTTTGCGAGATGATGATGGTTTTTTTGCGGTTCCAGCGATCAGCCAAAACCCCGGCAAAAGGGGTGATGAACAGGGATGGGATTTGCAGGGCGAAGGCGATGGTGCCGAGCAGAAGGGCTGATCCGGTCAGGCGGTACACCAGCCATCCCATGGCAATGTTCTGCACCCAGGTGCCAATCAGTGAGATGCTTTGGCCGAAATAATAATAGCGGTAATTGCGGTACTTCAGCGCCCGGAAAATTTGCCGGAGGGTGTCTGACCTGAACGCTTTGCCTCGGAATGGAAACATCTTGGAATGGAATGGCAGCACGAATTTACAAAAAAAATGGCGCTTACCGTGACCAGTCCCTGCCGGGCTTGGTCTCAGGCCTGATCAAGATCTTTCAGGCTGACCAATTTATTGAGGATGGCATACACGGTCAGTCCGGCCACCGATTTGATGTTCAGCTTTTGGGTGATGTTTTTGCGGTGCGACATCACGGTATGGGTGCTGATGAACAGCTCGGACGAGATCTCTTTGTTGCTTAGTCCCTTTACCAACAGTTTCAGCACCTCGGTCTCCCGGGCACTCAGTCCGTGATCTGTTTCGGGGGTTTTCCCCGGTGTTTTATTGACCAGGCTGTTGAGCTTTCTGATGATTTTGGCACGGGTGTCGTTAATGGGGATCAACTCATCGAATACTTCCAGCACCGCCTCGTCGTGAAAACTGTAAACGATGGCGGCCAGCCTGGGCCGGTGTCCATCGTCGCTTTTCAGTTGATCCCTGAAGTGACTGTCGATCATGCCGGGGTTGACAAACAACACCTCGGGCTGATAACGGTTCACCAACTCCATCAGGTTTGCCGCACAGGCCACCTCGCGAATCCTGTCGAACAGGCCGCTTTTTTCCAGGATATCCAGCAAGCCTTTGCGGATAATCTCCGAATGTTCGGCTATGATGACACTTGATGGCATTTCAGCGTTTTTGGATTTGTTTTTCCAGTTGTTCCACAATCGGTATCAACACTTTGTCCTCCAGTCGTGCATGGTCGGTAAGGTCCTGCTCCAGATCAAACAACTCGTTGAGGATGCGGATCCGCAGATAGCGGTCTCCTGCCGGGGGGACGTATTTGATCAGGAGGTTTTTTAAATCAGATAATTTTTCCTCAATGTCGTTGTGCCGTTTTTCAAACTCCCTGATGCCGTGTTGCCTGATGGCCTCTTTATCCTCGTCGGATGGGTCACTATGGGTTCCCGTTTGGCCTGGCCGGGTTCCGGTCATGGCATGGTTCTGGAGACGAAAAGGCGGGGGAGGATCTGCCTGGTCCTCCGGGCCTTTGGACTGTGTGTTGTTTTTAACGCTGACCAGGGTCTGGATATAGGGGAATACGACCTTTTCTTCGTATTCAATGTGCTCCACCACTTCCTCTATGTAGTCACCGAAAAACTTTTCAATTTGTCCCTTTGCCGGCTGGTCCAGGTGTTGAAGGAAGGCTTTGACCAGGGTCTGAAGGGCCGGAATCTTTTCCCTGATGTAATATTCATGGGCGTTGGCCAGATAGAGCAACAACAAGGTAACATCCACATTTTTCAGTTTTTTGCCCGGGAAAAAATGGGGGTGCAGGAATACGTTCACCATGAGCAGGAAGAAATCCATGTGAATCCCTTTTTCCTGACATACCTGTTTGACTGTTTTATCGCCCACCCCCAGGTCGATCCCAAAACGGGACATAAGCAGCATGGCCCGCTGATCGGCGGTGACGATATCGGCCATTTTCATCTGGCCCGAAATAACGATTTCGTTCATGGATCTATGGAATCTTTCAATTACAAATAGAAAGGGTTCCCCCCCCCTTCCATAACGGAGCAGCTGAAGTCCGCCCCCTGAGCCATATGACATTGTTTGCCGGTCAGCACCCGGAAACCGGCTGCCGGGGTTTTCCTGAATAAAGATAGTGAATATTTGTTTTTTTGAATGAAAAGGACAGGAGGCGGACCGCCGGATAAAAATATATATAGATGGTAATAAATAATTTTATATTTTTATGTGACAAAGGCTTATTTGCGTGGGTTGTCTGACGACCGACTTACCGGATGGGCATTTTTTTATTGATTGAAAAACAAATTTTCCGAACTTAAACCACAAACCAATGAAAATCATTTTTACTTTTTTTATGATGCTCTCCCTGCTGGGCGCCAATGCGCAGCAGGATCCGGGCGATATATTCGGGGCCAGAAGCACCGGTTCCGGTGAGCCGCAGCCTCTGGTTGAACCCCAGTCAGATCCGGGGCTTATTCAGTCATTGTCTGGTGTGCTTTTGATCGATGA
>JAWLHS010000240.1:0-3338 GCA_041690235.1 Bacteroidales bacterium | reverse complement strand
TCCTATATGTGGATCAAGGACGTGGAAAACCGCCTGTACGCCGTACCCAATTACCTGACCCGCCGTCTGATCAATATCAAGCTGGTGGCGCAGTTCTAGTACACCCCAAAGGCGACAATCCGCCTTTATCCTGCCTTTTTGTCACACACTCATCCCCCGCGAATGTCATATTTTCCCAAAAAAGGGGGGAATGCAGTATTGGCACAATCATTGAAACAACAAACGCAAAACCTGAATAATCATCTGAAAACAATATAAAACATGGGTAAAATAATTGGAATTGACTTAGGAACAACAAATTCATGCGTTGCCGTCATGGAGGGAAACGAACCAGTCGTGATCCCCAACAGCGAGGGCAGGCGAACCACTCCTTCCATTGTGGCATTTACGGAAAACGGAGAACGCAAGGTGGGTGACCCGGCAAAACGACAAGCCATCATCAATCCGACGAAAACCATTTATTCGATTAAACGTCTCATGGGAGAAACCTATGAAACGGCAGGCAAGGAGCGCAGCAGGGTGACCTATCTCGTGGAGAAGGGAGACAACAACATTCCCCGCGTGAAGATCGACGACAGGAATTACACCCCCCAGGAGATTTCCGCCATGATCCTGCAGAAGATGAAAAAAACCGCCGAAGATTACCTGGGGCAGGAAGTGCAGGAAGCCGTCATTACGGTGCCGGCCTATTTTAATGACAGTCAGCGCCAGGCGACCAAGGAGGCGGGTGAGATTGCCGGACTCAAGGTGAGGCGGATCATCAATGAACCCACGGCTGCATCCCTGGCCTATGGCCTGGACAAAAAAGACAGGGACATCCGCGTGGCGGTATTTGACCTGGGGGGCGGAACATTTGATATTTCCATCCTGGAGCTTGGCGAAGGGGTGTTCGAAGTGAAATCAACCAATGGGGACACCCACCTTGGGGGCGATGATTTTGACGATGTGATCATCAACTGGCTGGCTGATGAGTTCAAAAAGGACGAAGGCATCGACCTTCGAAAGGATCCCATGGCCCTTCAACGTCTGAAAGAGGCCGCAGAAAAGGCCAAGATAGAACTGTCCAGTGCCACCAGCACGGAAATCAACCTGCCTTACATCATGCCGGTCGACGGCATTCCGAAGCACCTGGTGCGTACCCTGACGCGCAGCCAGTTTGAGCAGCTGAGCGACAAGCTGATTCAGGCCACCCTTGCGCCTTGCAAGAAGGCCCTGGGCGACGCCAAACTGAAGCCTTCGGATATCGATGAGGTGATCCTGGTGGGTGGGTCCACACGAATGCCCGCCATACAGGAGCTGGTCGAAAAATTCTTCGGAAGGAAACCCTCCAAGGGGGTGAACCCCGATGAGGTGGTTGCCATTGGCGCGGCCATACAGGGTGCGGTGCTCACCGGAGAGATCAAAGACGTCTTGCTGTTGGATGTAACCCCCCTCTCGCTCGGTATTGAGACCCTGGGCGGGGTGATGACCAAGCTCATCGAAGCCAACGCAACGATACCGACCAAGAAGATGGAAACATTCTCAACGGCTGCAGACAACCAGACTTCGGTGGAAATTCACATCCTGCAGGGTGAACGGCCCATGGCCAAAGACAACCGAACCATCGGGCGTTTCCACCTGGACGGATTGCCACCGGCACCAAGAGGGGTTCCGCAAATCGAGGTGACCTTCGACATTGATGCCAACGGCATTCTGCATGTATCGGCCAAAGACAAGGCCACCGGCAAATCGCAGCAGATTCGCATCGAAGCCTCCTCGGGATTGAGCGAAGAGGAAATCAAGAAGATGAAGACCGAAGCCGAAGCCAACGCGGAGACCGATAAAAAGCTGAAGGAAGAGATCGAAAAGATCAATGCCGCCGACAGCCTGATTTTCCAAACCGAGAAACAGATCAAGGAGTTTGGCGACAAGCTGCCGGCCGACAAAAAAGGCCCCATCGAGAAGGCCCTTTCCGATTTGAAAGAAGCCCATAAAAACAAGGACATCGCCGGGATTGACACCGCCATGGCCGAGTTGAATACCACCTGGCAGGCCGCCAGTGCAGAAATGTACCAGGCCTCACAGCAGGGAGGCGAACAGCAGCCCGGCCAGGAGGGAGGGTCTGACGACCAGGGAAAGGACGATAAAAACGACGGAGATGTGACCGATGTCGACTATGAAGAAGTGAAATAAAAAATCCCCTTTGCGGGGAGATGCACAAAAAGGGATCCTTTCTTTGGAGAGGGTCCCTTTTTTATTGTCGGACGCTTTTATGCGGGCTGGCATCCCACTCACCGGCAATTCCCGGGGTTGCATCCGGTCCAGGGACAGCTGCCGCTTAGCCTGAATGGTTCAGTTCTTTTGCAACGGCCAGGGCCAGGTCGTAATTCGGATGGTCGCCCACCTCTCTGACCAGTTCAACGTACCGGACCATATCGAACGAATCAATGATGATGATGCCACGGGCAAGCTGCCTGTACTCTTCGATCAGAAAACCGTATTTGATGCCGAAATCGGTCAGGCGATGGTCCGACACCGTTTCAATCTTATCGATTCCCTCTGCGGCACAAAAGCGCTTCAGCGCGGGGGGAAGGTCGCAGGATATGGCGATCACCTGCACATTCCCCAGTTTTGAGGCTTCCAGGTTAAACCGGCGTGTTTGCTCAGCGCATACATCGGTATCGACGCTGGCTGCTGAAGAAATGATCCGAACCTTCCCTGAGTAATCGCTCAGGTGGAATGCCGTGTTGTCGGACCGGACGGCCAGGAAGTTTTTCGCATTGATGCCTGGCTTCGCCAGTTTCCCTACAAGGGTTACCGGTTTGCCGCCCATGGTCACAAGGTTCGAATTTCTTTTCATTGAATCAATTTTATCGGATTGTTATATCAGGTAACAATTTTATGGGATTGGTATAGCAGGTGCTCCCGTCCGGAAACAAACAAATGCCTGTTCAGAACCTGGGACGGGTCGCATCACTTCGCTCTGAAAAAAAACAAGCCAGGGCACAGAATGTTTAATCCGGCCGGCTTTTCAGGATTTCGGGAACCCCGGTTTGAATGTTCTTTGCAAAGGGAGGCCCATATGCTCGTTGCAAAGGGATGCCCGGCAGAAAAAGGCAATCCCTGCCCCGGGGAGCCGGAATAGATCAACGCAGTAAGGGGTGAGGGATTATTTTTTCCTGTCGAAGAATGGATTTTTCGAGCTGCCGCTCAGCGGGATGCCGTAAACCACCTTTACATCCTCCCCGAGCAGCCCCATCCGGCGGGCAGCGAATCCCAGGGTATACATGATGCGGTTGTCCACCCGGTGGTCCATGGCCACACTCACTGCCGAGCCTATGGCAATGCCCAGATCGCCT
>JAWLHS010000239.1:0-3368 GCA_041690235.1 Bacteroidales bacterium | reverse complement strand
AATATTGACCGAGCATATTCTGAAAGGCATTTCCCTGACCTGCTCCTATGGCCAGTGAAGCCATGGATGCGGTGCTTGGCTCATGGAGCGGAATCAACTCCCCATTGTTTTTGACCAGGGTGATGGCCGCCCGTGCCAGCTTTTTGTTCAGTTGGCCGGCCTCAGGTGTATTCAAATCCTGCACCAGGTTGTCGGGGACGACTTTCCCTCCCCGGGCGAGGCCGATCCTGTCTTTGTAAAACAGGATCTTCCAGCATTTATCATTCACAAGTCGTTCGGAAATGATGCCCTCCTCTATGGCTGTTCGGATCGCTTCTATGGCGGCTGGTACGTTTTCCGGTAAAAGGAGGATGTCATTTCCCGCCATCAGGGCGCGCAATTCGAGTTCTCCCGGTTGGAAGTGATCGCTGACCCCGCGCATGTCCAGGGCATCTGTGACCACAAGGCCCTTGAAGCCCATTTGCTTTTGAAGCAAATCGGTGACCGTATTTCTGGAGAGGGTGGTGGCCAGGTTCTCCCGGGGTTCCAGCGCAGGAATCTGCAAGTGGGCAACCATTACCGAATGCAGTCCGTTCCGGATTAATGTCCTGAATGGGTAAAGGTGAATGGAGTCGATTTCGTTGAATGATTGTCTGAGCAGGGGAAGGGTATAATGAGAATCTGCGTCGGTATCGCCGTGGCCGGGGAAATGTTTGGCGCAGGCCAGGATTCCGGCATCCTGCATTCCCCTCATATAGGCGGAACCCTTACGGGCTACATTATACCTGCTTTCCCCGAACGAGCGGAAATTGATGACCGGATTGGCCGGGTTATTGTTTACGTCAACCACGGGGGCAAAGTTCATATGTACCCCCATACGCAACAGCTGCCTCCCGATTTCAAATCCCATTTGGTAAATAAGGCCTTCGTCTGCAATGGCACCAAGGGTCATCTGGCGTGGAAAACTGATGGTGCTGTCCAGGCGCATGGAAAGGCCCCATTCGGCATCCATGGCCACCAGAAGGGGCGTTGCCGCTGATTCCTGAAGGCGGTTTGTCAGTTGGGCCTGCCGCTGCGGACCGCCCTTGAAAAACGCCACACCGCCGATATTGTAGCGAGCCACCAGGGCAGCCTTCTGGTCATAGTAGGCCTGGTCCTGGTCTGTCTGAACGCGGATCATCAGCAACTGGGCAATGCGCTGGTCCAGGTCCAGGCTGGCGTAAACCGAATCCACCCAGTGTGTCTGCCGGAGGCGCTGGTTTTTGATGCCCTCACCGTTGTTGCCTTCGTTGGCTTTCTTGTTCGGATCAACAGCGATTCCGCTGAAGGAAGCGAGAAAAATAAGCAGGATAACGAAGAGACGAAAGACGATTTGTAGCATAAACAGTTAACGTAAAAATAAAACGCTTATTCAGTCAGATGCAAATTTATAATAATCCCCAGAAACTTTGGCTCGTTCCCGTCGGATCTGTTCCTCCGGGTTTCCCTTCTCAAATGCTCAATTGTTTCCATTGCCCTTTCTTAAGATAAATGAAGGAAAAAACCCCAAGCAATGAAAAATAGATCACTTCCACGAACCAAACCGCTTTGGCGGGGGCGTTGAATGCGACGGCCAGCACAAAGGCGCTTCCCAGGTAAAACAAAATGGACAGGAACTCAATCCTGAGTGCCACCAGCGTTTTCCCCGTCCCTGACAATCCGCTGAACAACACCATGGAAACGCTAAATGCAATCAGGGCCAGGCTGATCACGTAGAGCAGGGGAATCGTTGCTTCGACCAGGTGGGCCTCGTTGGTAAAAAAAGAAGCGATCCGGGCGGGAAAAAACAGATTGGCCTGAATGACGATCAGGGTCGACACCACGCTGATGATCAGGATCTTTTTAATCAGGGGGATCACCTGATTGATATTGCCCTGCCCGATGATATTGCTCACCATGGAGTTGGTGGCGGAGCTCAGACCCCAGACGGGAATCATTAGCAACATGTAAAAACTACGGGTGATGTTCGAAGCGGCCAGGGCGGTTTCACCGATCTGTTCAATGATCAGGAAAAACACAAACCAGGCAGAGAAAGAGAGAA
The DNA here is from genome assembly GCA_041690235.1 of Bacteroidales bacterium. Taxonomy (GTDB): domain Bacteria; phylum Bacteroidota; class Bacteroidia; order Bacteroidales; family UBA7960; genus SLSG01. The sequence goes on along the minus strand of JAWLHS010000239.1, from coordinate 1,309 downwards.
AAAATTGAAACATAACCGGAAGGGCCAGCCGAAAGAGTGGGATGTACAGGCGTTTTCTGGGCTTCCACAGAAGGAAGAGTTTAAAACTGCTGAAGAATCGATATTTCCAGGTCCATCCGACAAAAAAAACGAAAGTGATCCCCTCCGCAATATTGGTGGCCAGGGCCGCTCCGGCGATCCCCATCTCTGGGAATCCCAGGTGGCCGAAAATAAGCAGGTAATCCAAAACAATGTTGATGATGGCCATGAGGAAGGTACTGGCCGAAAGGATCAGGGTTCGGGTAATGCCAATATAGAAGGCGCTGAACCCCAGGTTTAAAAAGCCAAAGAAAATGCCAAAACGGCGGTAACTCAAAAACACCAGGCTTTCTTCCAGGACCGCATCCGACTTCAAAAACCAGTTCAGAAAGGCCGGAGCCCCGAAGGTGAGCAATAGAAAGACCAATGCAGCCAGAAAAAGCAAAAAGTAGATGGCATGATCAAAAATGCGCCCGATGGCCCGGAATTTTCTTTCTCCGTTGCGACGCCCGATCATGATTTGTGTCCCAACAGCAAAGCCGGACCCCAGCATGACCAGGCACAGATAGAAGATCCCGCCGATGGCTGAAGCCCCAAGGGTAACTTCTCCCAGGCGCCCCAAAAATGCCGTATCGATGACCACCATCAGGTTCTGCGCCACCAGTCCGACAATGATGGGTAAAGAAATCCGCCAGATGCTGCGGTATGTTACCTGGACTGTTGCCATGGGGCGCTTCGGGGTTTAATCGACCTTTAAAACCAGGCCCTTCAGATATTGACCTTCCGGGTGAAACATATTTACAGGGTGGTCGGGCGACTGGCTCATTTGATGCAATACCCTGAGTTTGCGTCCTGAAAGGATGGCAGCCGCCATCACGGTGGATCTGAACAGATTCATGTCAATGACCTGGGAGCAACTGAAGGTGAATAAAATGCCGCCGGGTGCGATTTTTTGAAGGGCTTCCAGGTTCAGGCGCTTGTATCCCTGAACCGCGTTGTGTTTCACATGGGCGTGTTTGGCGTAGGCCGGGGGATCCAATATGATCAGATCGTAGGCTTCCCCGGTTTCCCGGAGGTATTGAATGGCGTCGTTTGTCAGTGACCGGTGATTGGGTGCCTGGCCGAAGTTCAATTCGATGTTCTGCCTGGTCAGCTCGATGGCGGCCGCTGAACTGTCAAGCGAATGCACCTCTGCGGCCCCCGCGCCCATGGCGTAAACGGAAAAACCGCCTGAGTAACAGAAGGTGTTCAACACCTTTCTTCCCCGGCTGTATCGTGTCAGCAACCGACG
>JAWLHS010000238.1:0-3391 GCA_041690235.1 Bacteroidales bacterium | reverse complement strand
AGAAATGGATTCAATCTGCCTGCGCTGGTACTCCAGTTCGTAGTCCCGATAGGTTTTGGGCGCAATTAATTCGGGGGAGGCGGTCATGTCCTCGATCGAGATAATATCTGCTCCCGCATCGATCATGGCATTGGCCAGAGAAGTGCCGGCTTTTTCACCGATATCCAAAAACGGCACGATCTTTTCAGGTGCCTTGTAGGTAGCTTTCAGCAGGGGCACACTGCCCAGAAGAGAACCAGCGATGGTTAAAGGCCCAATGATTCCCCCCACAATGGGGACCTCATCGCCTACTTCCTTTTTCAGGATTTCAATGGTTTTGAGCAATTCAGGTATATACCCCCTGGAAAGAAAATCACTGGGAAACTCTGGCGTATCATCGAGTTTATAGGGTGGGGGATGATCAATTCCCGGAATCCCTTCGGAATCCCTGATTTTCCCCGACTTCCGGATGCATCCCAGGGCAACCGCCTCAAATGTCTGACAAAAAGGAACCCGAACGGCATCAAAACCCACCACGGTATATGCGGCCAATGCCTGCTTGGCCATGGCATCACCCTTTTCGTGTCCTTCGGGCCAGTACGCACCAACTGCTTCCATCTGGTCATAGGTCACGGTCGAATTGGCTCCGAAACACGGCATTCGATCGGGCTTTTGATGGTTTATAACTGCCATCACACGTTCTTTTGCATTCATCTGGGCCTCCCATAGGTAGAAAATGGTTGGTTTTTATAATAGAACGGGTCAGAATCCCTCGCCCGTTCGGACATAAACAGCCTGACGAATTGGCGATCTTGTCCGCTGGTTCAACCGGCGATGCAAAGGTCACGGCAACAGGTTCCAACCGGATTGTGGTGTTGTGAAATTGTCGCGATCAAGCTTTGTACTCCCCGAGACCTTGCATTTGCTAAAGTTTGATTAGGTTTCTTTTCTGCTTTAACAAATGACCGCCTCACCCTCGAAAGCGCGACATTTGGAAAGAAGGTATTCTGGCTCGCAGTCTTATAAAACGGTGAACAGACCGCTTACAGTTGCGGGGCAGCAATGGATTTCCACCATTTTCCCTTCAAAATGCGGGAGGGCCGCCATACATGTGATGGCATTCCTTACCCTTTATATTCAAAAGATGTGCCATTAATCCATTTGTTTCGCTGATCGTAATTTCATGCGGGGAAATGTGGCAGTTACGCAATTGGAAAAGAGATTTCTTCACAGGGTTAATACCGGCACCGGTGGCGCGATCCAAAGGCAAACTCTGTGCTTATATGTGAATGGCCTATTATTTTTATTGGTTATGATAAGGGCACGGATGTCGCACTGTGACATCAGAATACAAACTGATCAATAACGCTTACCATCGAGGACTAATTCTGAACGATCAATCTGGTAGTCCTTTATCTTGCGCCACAACGTTCGGGGGTTGAGTCCCATTATTTCAGCCGACCTTGACACATTGCCTCTGCATTGTTGGAGCACTTTTAACAGGTATGCCTTCTCAAACTGCTGTTGGACCATGGCCATGGCCGTTTTAAAAGGAATATCCGTGTTCACCGGGTATAAGGCTTGCTGGCTGGTACTTTTCTGGAAATCATTTGAAAAATCGATACTGTCGATTACGGCAGCGTCTGTTGTGACAAACGCCCTTTCCAGAATATTCTCCAGTTCCCGAATGTTTCCGGGCCAGTTGTGCTGCATCAGCTGTTTCATGGCCCGGGTTGAAACCCGCTGGATGTTTTTATGAAATTTCCGGTTCAGGCAATGGATAAAGTGATGTACAAGGAGGGGAATATCATCTATTCTTTCCCGCAACGGCGGTATTCGAATGGCAACAACATTGAGTCTGTAAAAGAGTTCCATCCGGAAAGAACCGCTTTTTATTTTTCCCATAATATCCTGATTCGTGGCCGATACAATCCGTACATTGACATCGATCGGAGAGTTACCTCCGACCCGCTCCATGGAGTTTTCCTGAGTAACCCGAAGCAGTTTCACCTGGAGGGCCGGAGAGATATCGCCGATTTCATCGAGAAACAGAGTCCCTCCGCTGGCATACTCGAACTTACCCTGCTTGCAGCGATCAGCCCCGGTGAAGGCCCCTTTTTCGTGTCCGAACAGCTCGGTCTCCAAAAGGGTTTCTGACAACACCCCGCAATTGATGCCAACAAACGCCTTATTTTTTCTGGGGCTGTTAAAATGTATCGCCTTGGCCACCAACTCCTTGCCTACCCCGGTCTCTCCCGTAATAAACACTCGGGAGTCGCTGGGCGCCACTTTCTCAATGAGATGAAAAACTTCCCGCATTCTGTGATTTTTTCCGATGATATTGCCGTAGGAAAACCCTTGTTCCAGGGCCTTTCGCAGATGACGGATTTCCTGGGTCCTTTGTCTTTCCTGCAACGCCTTTTCAATCATCATCAGCAGAACTTCAGGGTCGAAAGGTTTCTGGATGTAATCGGAAACACCCTGTTTGATTGCGTTCACCGCCATCGAAATGGAGCCGTTTGAAGTCATGATTATGCTGGCGATCTCGCTATCTATTTTTCGCGCGCTCAGGAATAAAGCCAATCCATCCATGCCCGGCATTCTCATATCGGATAGCAGGACATCGAACGATTGGCCGGACAGCTTTTCCAATGCATCGTCTGGATTATGAGAGATGCAGACGTCATAATCTTTATCGATCAAAATCGTCTTGAGCTGCTGGCAGAATGAAACCTGGTTATCGACTAATAAAATCCTATGCTTCATCGGGGGTGATCCTCTCCTCTATTATCCTCATGAATTTCCGAGGAAACTGTTTGGGGAGATACATTCCGGGCTCTCCGGGCTAAATGCACCTTGATCGGAAGCAGGACGTGAAAAGCAATCCCTTTTCCAGGGGGTTGTTCAAGGCCGGCGATCTTTTGCCGGATCCCGTCGGTCAGGTGACGGCATGGATTATGGCAGAACCAGATCTGCCCTTTGTACGCTTCGAGGATCCGATGCGTCAGGGAAAGCCCCAGGCGGTCTCCGAATATTTGTTGGAATAGAAGGGCTTCATTGCAAAAGAGGCTCAGATGAATCAGATATGGATCATTAATAAATTCAGTATGTTTTTCTATGAACAATTTCAGGTTTTTTTTCAGGTCCTGGTTTCCTTTGTATTCCGAAATTGACTGAATCAAAAAAACCGTCTTTCTTTTTTCCAGCAGGCTTTGCCGGTACAGATTGATATTTTCAATGGCGTTACTCATAATATTAGCGATTCCGGACAACAGTCTCATGCGCTCCCGGCTGGAACCCTGTGCGCAATCGCGCAAAATGAGATCATGATGACTGTTACATAGAAGGATTTCAGCCTGCCATACATGGAGAAAGTCAAGAATATGGGACAAAACGGTCTCAAGCAGATCAT
>JAWLHS010000237.1:0-3399 GCA_041690235.1 Bacteroidales bacterium | reverse complement strand
TGAGGGCCTGGTTGACTTCCTCCCGCGTGGCATTGCGCGAAAGCTCCACGGTCAGATCCACCACCGATCCGTCGGGGGTGGGAACACGCATGGCAAAGCCATCGAGTTTTCCTTTCAGGTCGGGAATGACCAGGGCGACGGCTTTGGCTGCACCGGTTGTTGTCGGAATGATGGACATGGCAGCGGCACGTGCCCTGCGAAGGTCCTTGTGTGGTGCGTCAAGAATGATCTGGTCGTTGGTATAGGAGTGGATGGTGTTCATCAAACCCCGCTTGATGCCGAATTTGTCGTTCAGAACCTTGGCCACGGGAGCCAGGCAATTCGTGGTGCATGAGGCATTGGAGAAAATCTGCTGTTCGGGTTTCAGGTCCTTGTCGTTGACCCCCAGCACAACGGTGGCATCCACATCTCCGGCGGTTTTGGAGGGAACGCAGAGGATGACCTTGCGGGCTCCGGCCTGCAGGTGCCTGCTGATTTTCTCGCGATCGCGGAATACACCGGTCGACTCCACAACCACATCAATACCCAATTCTTTCCATGGCAGGTTGGCGGGATCTTTTTCAGAATAAACACGGATCTTTTTCCCGTTCACGACAATGAATTCACCTTCGGCGGATACGGTGCCGGGAAATTTGCCATGTACGGAATCATATTTTAACAGGTGGGCCAGGGTGGCGCTGTCGGTCAGGTCGTTTACGGCGACAATCTCGATATTGTCTTTGGCCAGGGCGGCCTTGAGAGTCAGCCTGCCAATGCGGCCAAATCCATTAATTGCTGCTTTAATTTTTGTCATCTTCGTACGATTTTAAATGTTATTGGGTTAGGCTATTCGGACATGCCCCCGTCTTTCACTGAGCTTGACAACTGTCTTTGCCCCGGACCAGGATCCATGCGATTCGCTGTTTTGCAGCGATTGATTTCGGAATGCAAATTTAATAAAAATATGGGTCTTTTTGGGACTTTTGTGGTGATTAATTGTATTGACAAGCCCGGGGATGCCCCATAAGCGGTAAGGATACTATTATTCCTGCCGGATGCCTCTCACAATATTTATCGGAGGGATTGAATGAAAATGAATAAATTTGTTTGCGGTAAGGGGTGGGTAATGCCGCCTGGAAAGGCTGGGGTTCCGAACCATTTTGGCCCAATGTAATACAACGGATATGGAAGAGATCAAAGATTTTCTGGACACGGTTTATTATGACAATGCCCTCTGGCAATTTGGGCTCTTTTTCCTGATCCTTTTGTCGGGACTGGCCCTGAAGCGGTTTCTTTCACGCATTCTGAACCTGCTGTTTTACCGGCTGATCCGGCATAAGGTTCGCGGTGTACCCCCGGAGCAGTTCCATGCCCTGCTGCACAAACCGGTCAGCCTCACCCTGATGCTGGTTTTTATCTATATTGCCTTCTCCCGGCTGCAGTTCCCGGAAGGCTGGGAGATGCCCCCTGCAGATGAATTCGGGTTGAATATGATCCTCTACCGGGCTTATTACATTCTGTTGTATTCATCGATTATCTGGGTCGCTTTGCGCCTGACCGACTTTTTAAGGCTCATCCTTCAGGAGCGCATGGGTGCTACCGACGACAAATTCGCCGCCCAGTTCATTCCCTTTTTTGTTGACAGCATCAAGCTGGTGGTTGTAATATTCGGCGTACTGATCATGCTGGGTTGGGTGTTCGGGATCAATGTGGGGACCCTGGTGGCCGGGGTGGGGCTCGGCGGACTGGCCGTGGCGCTGGCCGCAAAGGAAAGCCTTGAGAACCTGTTCGGGTCGCTGACCATTTTTCTGGATAAACCTTTTGTGGTGGGGGATCTCGTAAAGGTATCAGGGATCACCGGCGTGGTTGAAAAGGTGGGTTTCCGCAGTACCCGGATGCGAACACTCGATAAAAGTTATGTGACCCTGCCCAATAAAAAGATGATCGACAGTGAGCTGGATAACCTTTCCCTGAGGACATTCCGGAGGGCGAATTTTGTTGTCGGACTAACCTATTCCACGCGTATTGAGCAGATGAAGGCCGTTGTGGCCGATATTCAGGCAATGATTGACAACCACCCCAATACGAACCAGGAAGGCCTGGTCAGGTTTAAGGAGTTTGGAAACAGCAGCCTGGATATCATGGTGGTCTATTTTGTCGACACGATGGATTGGGCCACTTACCTGGATGTGAAACAGGAGATCAATTACGGGATCATGGAGATCGTCAAAAAGCACGGGGCGGATTTTGCTTTCCCCTCCAGGAGCGTCTATTTCGAAAAAGACGTGACTACACAACCGGAATAGGGATTGCAGCCGTTTTCCAAAACATTATTATTTTTGTTCCAAATAAAATAAAACCGTTGACAAACAGTTATACTACCGAATACAAAACAGAGTCTATCCGAAATCTAAAACAAGAAATTTTCTTCCGATGGTAAAAGCGATTTTCTTACAGGTTCAACAAATGGGGATGCAGGTGCAGCTTGACGATTCCCTTGCCCAGGAGGCCATGCTGCCCTCGCACGAAACACTGTCCATTTGGAGTCTGGCTTTGAAAGGCGGACTGGTCATGATTCCCCTGCTTATTCTTTCCATTGTCGCCATTTATATCTTCATTGAGCGCTACCTGGCCATCAGCCGCGCCTCCAAGGAAGAGACCAACTTCATGAACAACATCCGCGATTTCATTCACAACGGACGGATCGATTCGGCCAAATCCCTTTGCCGCAATAATCAGTCGCCCATTGCACGCATGATCGCCAAAGGCATAGTACGCATTGGAAGGCCATTGAGTGATATCAACGCTGCCATCGAAAATGTGGGTAAGCTGGAGGTTTCCAGCCTGGAAAAAAACATCGCCGTTCTGGCCACCGTGGCCGGTGCCGCCCCCATGCTGGGGTTCCTTGGCACGGTCATCGGCATGGTGCGTGCGTTTTATAATATGGCCATGGCCGGCAACAATATCGACATCAGCTTGCTCGCCGGCGGCATTTACGAGGCCATGATTACCACCATCACGGGCCTGACTGTCGGAATTATCGCCTATATCTGCTACAACATACTGGTGGCGCGCATTGAAAAGGTCGTGTTCATGCTCGAAGCCCGTGCCACGGAGTTTATGGACCTATTGCACGAACCGGCCTCCTAACAATATTACCATGGCAATTAAAATAAGAAATACGCGCAATGTGCAGTTCAGCATGGCCTCCATGTCTGACCTGGTGTTCTTGCTGCTGATATTTTTCATGCTTACATCTACACTGGTCGCACCCAATGCCATTAAGCTTTTGTTGCCCAGCAGTGACAGCCGCACCATGGCAAAGCAGTCCGTTACGGTCTATATCAACGCCGAGCGATTGTTGTTTCTGGAAGAAACCCCGGTCGATCTGGAAGAGCTTCAAACCGGTCTGACCAATGC
>JAWLHS010000236.1:0-3412 GCA_041690235.1 Bacteroidales bacterium | reverse complement strand
CACCGCCAGTTTCACCTTTACCACCAACGAGCTGACGGCCAGTTTTGACGCCAGCGGTTCTTCTGATTCGGACGGAACCATTGCCAGCTATGCATGGGACTTCGGGGATGGGACAACCGGCAGCGGCATCACGGCCTCTCGCACTTATTCAGCAGCAGGCACCTATACCGTGAAACTCACGGTAACCGACAACGAGGGGGCCACCGACAGCCAGACGAAAAGTGTTACCGTTACCGCCCCGGCGAGTGGTGATGACATCGTGCTCTCAGTCTACGCTTATAAGGTTCGGGGACGAAAAATGGCCGACCTTTCCTGGATCGGAGTCACCACTGACCAGGTGGAAATTTTCAGGGACGGCAGCCTGGTGACTACAGTGAACACCTCCAGCAACGGCTCCTATACTGACAACATCGGTCAGGTGGGCGGCGGAACTCATACCTACTATATCAAAGAAGTAGGCCCTGATGGCCGTGTATCCAATTCAGTAACCGTCACCTATTAAGCGTTACAAATCCAAGCATTTAACCAGCCCCGGCAGGCCTCAAGGCCCTGCCGGGGCTGAATTTGTTCCCATGCACAATAAAGGCATGTGCTTCATGGTTCTAATGAACAAAAAAACCCGTATTTTTGTCTTACTGAAAGCAATCCTTCACCTTAACCCCTCAGCCGTATGAACACCACAAAAATTCTACTGCTTGTTGCCCTGGCCGCCATCATGGTGCTGCCCTCCTGCAAGTCAAAGAAAATGACTGTTGCCGAGCCCCCTCCGGCCATTGAAGAGGTTGCAGAAGAACAAGAAATGGAAGCCATCGCCGAAGTTCCGGTGCGCACCGAACGCTTTACATTTGAGCGCCCCGAAGAGCAAACCGCACACGAATATTTTGTGATTGTCGGAAGCTACAGCATGATCGAAAATGCGAACCGGGCCCGCACCATCCTGTCCAACCAAGGGTTTACGCCCATTATCCTGAAATCTGAAACCGGACTGAACCGGCTTTGTGTGAACTCCTTCACGAATGAAACCGAAGCCAGGGTCCGCGTACACCAGATCCGAACCAGTTTCCCCGAGTACCACGATGCCTGGCTTTTGATCCGGCAACGGTAAAAGGAAGAACCCCGGTCCTTTGGCCGGATTGCCTTCTCCGCGCCGAGGCCCGGACCGACTCACTGATAATTAAATACTGTATGGCCCTTTTCATCCGAAACATCAAAGAACTGATACAGACGGAGCAAACCCCTCGTCCCATGGTCAAAGGAAAGGACATGGCCAAACTCCCCACCATGAAGAATGCCTTTCTGTTTGTCGGGGATGACGGACTGATTAAGGGCTTTGGCACCATGGCTGAGTTTGCACAGGGCAAGTTCCTCCGGCTGGCACGCCAGCCCGGAGTCACTGAAATAGATGCCACCGGCAAAATGGTGTTTCCGGCCTTTTGCGACTCCCACACCCACCTGGTGTATGCAGGAAGCCGGGAAATTGAATACAATGACAAGATCAGGGGATTGTCGTACGAAGAAATCGCCAAACGCGGCGGGGGCATTCTGAATTCCTCCAAACGACTTCAGGAAGCCAGCGAACTCCAGCTGGTGGAACAGGCCATGGAGCGATTGGATGAGATCAAAATGCTGGGAACGGGTGCCGTGGAGATCAAAAGCGGATACGGCCTGACGACCGAAAGCGAACTGAAAATGCTGCGGGTGATCCGCAAACTCAAGGAACTTAGTCCCCTGACAATCAAGGCCACTTTCCTGGGTGCCCATGCCGTTCCGGCCGAATTTAAAAAAAACCAGGGCGCCTATGTCGATTTGGTCATCAGTGAGATGATCCCGGCCGTGGCCGGGGAGGGACTGGCGGATTACATCGATGTATTCTGCGACAAGGGGTTCTTTACAGAAGAAGAAACCGACCGCATCCTGATGGCCGGCATCAAACATGGTCTGTTGCCCAAAATCCACGCGAACGAGCTGGGCTTTTCCGGAGGAATCCAAATGGGGGTCAAGTATGATGCCCTTTCTGTAGACCATCTGGAATTTACGGGAGAGCAGGAGATCAATGCCCTGCTTCACAGCGGCACCATGCCAACCCTGCTGCCCGGTGCGGCTTTTTTCCTGGGCATGGCCTATCCGCCGGCGAGAAAAATGATCGATGCCGGATTGCCGCTGGCCCTGGCCAGTGATTACAACCCGGGCTCATCTCCATCGGGCAATATGCAGCTCATCATGTCGATGGGATCCATACTCCTGCGCATGCTCCCCGAGGAGGTCATCAACGCAGTCACCATCAACGGCGCTTACGCCATGGGGGTGCAGGAAACGCTGGGCAGCATTGCCGTAGGCAAAAAAGCCAATGTATTTATTACCAAACGGATCCCCACGTATTCCTTCATGCCTTATGCCTATGGCAGCAACAAGGTCGATCAGGTGATCATTGAGGGACGGGTGCAATAAGCGCCGGGGATTTTATCAGAAAAAACAGGGGGTCCAAGTGAAAGAACCAGTGTATACATTAACGGCCAAGTGCTTTTCCGGACTGGAGGGCACCCTGGCGTCAGAATTAATTGCCCTGGGCGCCGAAGAGGTCGTCCCCATGAAGCGGGCCGTTCGTTTTCGTGGCGACCAGGAGATGCTTGTAAAAACAAATCTGTGGTGCCGGACCGCCTTGAGCATCCTTCGGGAGATTCACAACTTCCATTTCACCAGCAAGGAATCCTTCTACGAGCAGATGCGGGCGGCGGAGTGGGACAGGTTCTTTGCCCCGGAAAGGGTCATTTCGGTGAGTCCCGTGGCCCACCGCTCCGAACTGTTTAAAAACACCATGTTCCTGGCCCAACTTACAAAGGATGCCATCGTGGATGTATTCCGCGACAAAACCGGCATACGCCCCAGTGTTGACACCCGGGAGGCAGAGGTGCGCATCCATGTTTTTGTGAACGACGACCATTGCATGGTGTCGCTCGACAGCAGCGGGGATGCCCTTTTCAAAAGGGGCTACCGCAGGGATGGCGGCACCGCGCCCCTGAACGAATCCCTGGCCGCCGGACTTGTCCTGTTGTCGGGTTGGGACCGCAAGAGCAACTTCATTGATCCCATGTGCGGCAGCGGCACGATCGCCATCGAGGCGGCTATGCTGGCGGGCAATATGGCGCCCGGATCCCTGCGCAAAACCTTCGGATTCAGCTTTTGGAAGGATTTCGATCAGGACCTGCACCCAAGACTCCTGGAGGAGGCTCGTCAGCAACAGCGGGCCATCGACATCAATATCCTGGCCAGCGACGTCAATGTAAAAGGGCTTGATGCCGCAAGGCAAAACGTGATGAACGCGGGATTTCTCGGTCCCGTCACCGTTCAGCGCAACGACTTCTTTAACTATACCCCTCCCCCCGGTAACGGCTGGCTGGTCATGAACCCCCCT
>JAWLHS010000235.1:0-3423 GCA_041690235.1 Bacteroidales bacterium | reverse complement strand
GTCGTATAAGGGATGCCCAAAAGCTCAAAATATCCCTGAAGCCTGCCATCCTCGCCGGGGGTGCCGTGGATGGTTATAAACGCACAGTCAAAAAGGACCTTTTGCCCATCCGACAAAACAGAAAAATCGTTTTTGTCGACCACCAGCGTCTGACCATTGTCCGGGAGGCAGATCCACTCTCCCTTTTTGACGAGAATTGTGTATACATTGTAACGCGCGGGATCAATGTTTCTTTTGATCATCCGTGCACTCTCGACAGAGATGACGTATTCGCCCGAATCCCCTCCGGCCACAAGGGCAATGTTTTTCTTTCTGCTCATCCTGTTACCTGTCATGAAGCGTTTGCGGCCCACCAGCCGATACCAGGCAAACTTAAAAAAAAATCACCTTCAAACCATAAAAGCCCAATAAAAACGTTCCTTGTGTGACGGGCCGGTTTTGCAAGGCGGACCCAAAGACAATCCATAGATCAGGATTAATTTGTACTTTTAACGGCAAATTGCTTCGGGAGAACATGAACTTCGTAGAATTTATACAGAGCCGGCTTTTTTTGCGCCAGCTCATCATTGCTTTTGCGGCAGGCATTTTTATCATCTGGGGGGCCATGCGGCTGCTGGACATTTACACCCAGCATGGCCGGACCGTGACGGTTCCTGAGCTTGAAGGCCTGCGGGAAGACCAGGTGCAATCCGTGCTCAAAGCGCGGGACCTGAGGTATACAATCAATGACTCCATTTTTGATGACAGCCGTGAAAAAGGCACCATCTCTTCGCAGGATCCGGTGCCCGGAACCAAGGTGAAACGAAACCGCACCATCTACCTGACCATGGTGGCCATGATGCCGGAGATGGTCCCCATGCCCAACCTGACCGACCTCTCTTACAGACAGGCCATAACAAGGCTGGAAACTTACGGGCTCAAGCCGGGTGTGCTGGAATACCGTCCCGACATCGCCCGAAATGCCGTTCTTCAGCAAAAATTCCAGGGCGGGGCCATCGAGCCCGGCACTTTGGTGGAAAAAGGCACGGTCATTGACCTGGTGCTTGGAGAAGGACTGGGAGAGAACATCGTGCTGGTTCCCATGCTGATCGGGATGCCCCGGGAGGAAGCCCTGCAGGCCCTGAATGCCGCCACCCTGAATATCGGCAATGAGTTCTTCCTGGACGAGGAAGAGGAGGAAGTTTGGGTGTACCGCCAGCAACCGGATCCGGTGAGCCGGCGACACTATCTGAGGGCCGGCAGTACCGTGGACCTCTATTACCGCTCGCCCGACAAAGTGGACTTTGAGGAGTACCTGGCCGAACTGCTGACCGTGCATGTACCGCTTTTATACGGGAAGACCCCGGATGAAGTGCGGCAAACCCTGGAATCCCTTGAACTGGAAATCGGTGAGGAGGTCTATGAAGACAACGTGGGCCTCAGGGATGCCCGGGTTTACCGGCAGGAGCCCGACTATGAAGAAGACGTGATGATCCGCAAGGGAGAAAGGATCAATGTCTGGTACCGCTCTGTCGATGATTTTGAAAACCCGTAACAATACGGCCCGCTGAAACAATTGCCCCCTGAAGGTGTTTTAAGTGGGTGGACCCGGGACGACACCCGGTAAAAAACCTTGACTATGAAGATTTTACGTCTGTTTTTTCTGATGATTTTTCTGGGAGCGGCCGTTTCGGGGCATTCCCAGGAAGTGATTCACGCCCTGGAAACCAATCCCCGGAAGGAGACGCAAGCTTCAGGGGGGCATGCCAAGGCCCAGGATGTAACGCTGGGCCTTCCGTTTTGGGATGATTTTTCCTATGCGGGGCCCTATCCGGACCCGGCCCTTTGGTCCGACGACCATGTTTTTATTAACAGCAGCTTCGCTTTCCACCCCAAAACCGTGGGGGTCGCAACTTTTGACGCCCTCGACGGACAAGGCCGGTTTTACGGGCATATACAGCCCACCAACACCCCCTTTCCGGCCGACCAGCTCAGCTCCCACCCCATCAGGCTCGATTCTGTCTTTGCGCCCGCGGCAAGGGACCTGGCACCGTCCGACTCCGTGGTTCTGAGCTTTTACTACCAGCCACAGGGCATGGGAGGCGCCCCGACGCAGGATGATGTCCTGAAACTTGAATTTCTCCGCCATCCCGGGCATTATGTGCTGGATGAAGACGGGGAGGTGATCTGGGTTGATGACCTCTGGGAAACCGTTTGGGAGACCAGCGGCATGAGTCTAAGCACGTTTTCTGCCGACACATTTCCCTATTTCAGACAGGTGGCCATCCCCATCACGGATCCCGTTTATTTTCGCCACGATTTCCGGTTCCGGTTTCAGAACGAAGTGAGCTACCCCCCCCTGCCTTCCGGGCAGAGCCTGGACAATATAAGCGGTTCCCGCTCCATTTGGAACATCGATTATGTATACCTGAATCACGGCAGGAGCACCCAGCAGCCAGCAAATTATTTTGACATCGCTTTTGCGGCACCAGCCCAGTCTATCCTGGAGAAATACACCGCCATGCCCTGGTCGCATTATATCGTAAACGCCCCGCAACACCTGCGGGAACGTTTTTCCATGAAGATCACCAACCTTGATAACAACACCTACCCTTACTCCTACAGGTATTTTATCCGGGATGAAGCAGGCAATGTGGTGCGCAACTACTCGGGAGGCACCTGGAACATTGCCCCCTTCAGCACTTCGGGTTACCAGCCATACCAGCCCCACGCCGATCCCATTGTGATCCCCAACCCGCTGCCCACGGCACCGGCCATTGAGCGGCATTTCGACATTGTACACGTGGTGCGCGCCGGGATTGCCGGTGATGACCGCCAACGAAACGACACCATCATTTACCGGCAAAGCTTTGAAAACTATTTCTCGTACGATGACGGAGTACCCGAACAGGGATATGGACTGATCGGCAGGGATCCCAAACTCGCCTACCGCTTTACAGCCAGCACCACCGACGAGCTGGGGGCCATCCAACTCTTCCTCAACCCCACCCTGAACGGGCAGAACGAAGACAGGCCATTTCTTATCACTGTCTGGGAAAGTATTTATCCGGAAGAGGTGATCCTCTATCAATCGGAAAACCAGGTACGCTCGCAATACGGTGAGGATCTGAACCAATTTGTCACCCACCACCTGGAGCAGACAGTTATTGTCACCGATACTTTTTTCGTCGGATTGGTACAGCCCGGCAACATCGGCATCAATGAGTTCTTGAGCCTGGGATACGACTGGAGCAACAATGCCGGCCAGCATCTTTTTGTCAACACCGGCGGCGAATGGGAACCCAGCATTTACCAGGGTGCTTTGATGATCCGGCCGGTGATGGGTGCAGACAAACAACCCACACCCGTTAACGAGCCTGCCACCGGCCTTCCCTTTACCGTGTACCCCAACCCCGTAAAAGGCAACACCCTCAACGTACATTT
>JAWLHS010000234.1:0-3448 GCA_041690235.1 Bacteroidales bacterium | reverse complement strand
GGGTATTGGGGGTTGGGGGTTGGGGGTTGGCTGTTGGCTGTTGGCTGTTGGCTGTTGGATTTTGGATTTTGGGGGTTGGGGACAAAAAAAAGGAGCGAATGGGTTTCCATCTGCTCCTTTGGGTTTTGGGTGGAGAATATCGGGCTCGAACCGATGACCTCTTGGCTGCCAGCCAAACGCTCTAGCCAACTGAGCTAATTCCCCTTTTTGTAGTTTGCAAAATTACACAATTTTCATAAATTGCCAAGAAAAAAATGAAGCGCTTATTCTGTGCGGTGAAGGTGCCACCCTGCGAAGAGATTCACGAAGCGCTGGATGCATTCAGAAAGGAGCTCAAGGGGGAAGCCATTAAGTGGGTTGAGCCCCACAATATGCATCTCACGCTGAAGTTTTTTGGAGACACGCCCGACAAAATGGTGGCTCCCATTACAGATGCGCTTCATCAGGCCGCGTCGGACTGTCCGCCTTCTTCCTTCCGGGTGGAAGGATGCGGTACTTTCGGCAGTCCCAGTCTGCCGCGGGTTGTTTGGCTGGGAATTCGGAAGGCCGACGGATTGGTGCGTTTGTCGGATTGCGTAAATCAAAAAATAGCCCCCCTGGGTTATGCGCCCGACAAAAAATTGTTTACACCCCACCTGACCCTTGGAAGGATCAAGGGACTGAAACAGCTCCATGTCCTGACCGCTCTCGAAAGCGAATTTGCCGAAACCCTTTTTGCGCGGGTGGAGCTCCGTGAATTTTATTTGATAGAAAGCTTTTTGCGGCCACAGGGGCCCATTTACAAAATCCTGGAGGCCTTTGAGCTCGGGGAGGGACAAAGGGCCTGATTTTGGCCGGTATGGCCGCCCGGAAAACGAGACTGGGCAGTTGATCGATATGTATGCCTGGGCAATGGCCTGAAAGAGACTGGGCAGTTGACCGATATGCATGCCGGGGCAATGGCCTGAAAGAGACTGGGCAGTTGACCGATATGGATGCCGGGGCAATGGCCTGAAAGAGACTGGGCAGTTGACCGATATGGATGCCGGGGCAATGGCCTGGAAGAGACTGGGCAGTTGACCGATATGGATGCCGGGGCAATGGCCTTGTTGTGGACCGTGGAACGGTCGAAAACTCCGTTTTATTTTAATAATACTTTTTCGGTTTGGATCCATCCGGGCCCGATGAGGCGAACAAGGTAAATTCCGGCCGGAAAGCCGTGGGAAATGCTTGTCAGGGTGGCAGAATCCAACGCCTGTCGAAGAAGCAGTTGCCCTGAAATTTGATATACCTCTAAGATTCTTCCGTCTTCGGCATTGTCGGATTGGATGAAAAAGTGGTCGCCGGAAGCAAAAACACGGTTTGAAACATTTGCCGGCATGGGTTCGGGGGTTACCGCAACGGAGGATTCTCCCAGGCCGTTTTGATGCACCAGCATACCCATGGATACCTTGACCATTTCTGCAGCATAGTGTTTGTTTGTTCGCTCAACCAGGTCCTGCGGGGAATGGTAAAATGGACTGAAGCGGTTCTCGTGAAGGAATACCGCATCGTAACCCGCCACATGAAAGGGCCAGCTGTCTGAATACCTGATTACATTGTCGGCTTCCACCACATCCAGGCTGGTATAGGTGGTGGCGATATCGGCGGCCAGGTCAGTCAGCCAGTCAGATCCCGGATAGAACTGGATTTGTAAAGCCCATTCTTCTTCCTCCACATCCGTATGGCTGATCATGTCATTGTTGATCATCATGCCGATGGCATCACCCCTGGAGGCTGACCGGCTGGCGTGATGCTTGCTACCGTGCAGTCCGAGCTCCTCGGCCCCAAAGGCGATGAATTGGATCGTGTTATAAGGTTCATATCCGTACTCCATGATGATGCGGGCCACCTCAAGTACCGCCGCAACCCCGCTGGCGTTATCGTCGGCTCCGGGGGCCTCCACGAAGGGATCGTCCGGTCCCGAAACGATCGCATCGTAGTGCCCTCCCAGTATGTGAATGGAATCGGGCCACAAATGCCCCTGTTTCTCGGCGATCACGTTGTACTGCCAGGTGGTGTATCCCTGTGAGCGGTAGTTGTATACCAGCTCAAAGGAGTCAAGCCTGGCATCGCCATACCCATAGGAAACAAACCGGTCGCGAATCCACATGGCTACCTCCCTGCGATTGTCCGCCAGGGCAAAGCGGGTTCCCATTTCCTGCATGGAAAGCATCAGCGACTCGATGCTGTCGGCCTCCACCTTGCCGGTGTAAAGGGAAATGGCGGCATCAAGGCTGCCGCCTTTGGCGACAGGGGTTTCGTCACCCGGGAATTGGCTGGTTCGGGTTTCGATACCCGCTGGCTGGCTGGTTCGGCCTTTACCACCCGGGGATTGGCTGGTTCGGGTTTCGATACCCGCTGGCTGGTTGGTTCGGGCTTTACCACCCGGGGATTGGCTGGTTCGGGTTTCGATACCCGCTGGCTGGTTGGTTCGGGCTTTACCACCCGTAAAATGGCTGGTTCCGGTTTCGCCCTGAACCCGCATCGAAAGGGCCGGATGAAGAAGAAGGAAAACAAACGAAAGCAACAATACGCGGCTCTTCATGGTGGTTCTCATGGTGGTTCACATAGTGGTTCACATGGTAATCCTCATGGTGGTGTTCCTGGTGCATATTTTCAGCAAGATACGGAATAATTAATTCAGGTCGTGAAACTAGATGTTTTCCGCATCCTTAGATGTAATTATCTAAATTGTTAAAAACCACTATATAAATGCTCGACCGGAACCGGAAAGGTTGAAAATTGTTAATAAGTTTATTGTTTCAAATTTATTCCTTGTTTAAGGAAAATAGTATCTTTACGTGCGTTTTTTGTCCTTTCAGCGTCAAAATTCGGGTTTTATATCGGATCTCTTGGGGCCAGGCAATTATTCTTTTATCAAATCGGGCGGGAAATAATAGTATGAAAAAGCTAGTGCTCTTTCTGGCGGTTGCTGTTTTTATAGGTAAGCAAACATCCGTATGTTTTGCCACAACTCCGTCCGGTACAGACGACCAGGTCAGCCTGCTGGCTCCCGATATGCCCCCGTCCCCGCCGCTTTCGAATATTGATTTTGTCCGGTCCGACAAACACAACAAAAACAATACGTTACCCGGCAAGGGGTTTTCATACACGGTTGACGGGGTGACAGGTCCGGGAATGGACAACCACCTGGCCATGGCGGCACCCCGGTCTTCACGGGAAGACGCCAAGCGACAAACACAGGCTGATATTCAGAAAAGGGTGACCCCCCTCTCTAAAACCATCCTGATCGCGGTCATGATTATGATGATCGTGATCGGTGTTCTGCGGTTCAAGGTGATGGCGGCGGAGAATGATTCTTATTAGTTGGCGGTTGGCTATTGGCTATTGGCGGTTGGGTGTTGGCTATTGGCGGTTGGCTATTGGCTATTGGGTTTTGGTTGTTGGGTGTTGGGTTTGGGTGGCG
>JAWLHS010000233.1:0-3454 GCA_041690235.1 Bacteroidales bacterium | reverse complement strand
CAATACGTCTACAGCGGCAGAAATTGCCGGATGGTCCTGATCGGTGATACGGCCCAGCTCCCCCCTGTCAATGCAAAAAGCACCCCGGCCCTGAGCCCCGCCTACCTTGAAAAAACATACCACCTGGAGGTTTTTCAATATGAATTGCAGGAAGTGGTCAGGCAGGCACAGGGAAGCGGGATTCTTTTCAACGCCACCCGCCTGCGTGAAATGTTGTCGGTCCGCCGAACGGGTTTCCCTTCGTTTCGAACGACAGGATTCGGGGATTTCATCGTGTTGCAGGGAGACGATGTCCTCGATGAAATCAACAATGCATACATGGGGAATCAGCTTCAGGAAGCACTGGTGGTTTGCCGATCCAACAAAAGGGCCTGGTTGTTCAACCAGAACATCCGCAGCAGGGTCCTGTTCATGGAAGATGAGATCAGCAGCGGGGACTTGCTCATGGTTGTAAAAAACAACTACTTCTGGCTGCCCGGTGAAAGCAGTGCCGGGTTTATTGCCAATGGGGATATCATGGAGATCAAACGGATCAAGCGCATTGAGGACCTCTACGGTTTCCGGTTTGCGGACGTTGAAGCCAGGCTGTGTGATTATCCCGGAGAGCCCGCCCTTGAGGTAAAAGTGCTGCTCAGCACGCTCAGCCTCCCCGGCCCCTCCCTGGCTCCATCCGACCAAAAACGATTATTCGATGCCATTGCTGAAGATTATTCCGACATTCCCGGCAGGAGGAAAAAACTGGCGGCCATCCGGAACGACCCCTACTTCAATGCCCTCCAGGTCAAGTTTGCTTATGCCCTCACCTGCCATAAAGCCCAGGGCGGACAATGGGAAAAGGTTTTTATTGACATGGGGTTTCTGCCCGGGGGAGAACCCGATACAGATTACCTGCGCTGGCTCTATACGGCCGTGACCCGTGCCACCAGGCAGGTGTTCCTGCTGAATTTTAAGGAGGACTTCTTTGAGGCATCTGAATGAGCCATCTTTTTTGGTAAGGTTTTTGCAAAAAATAAACCCAAAGGGGATGTTTATCTTCAAATAGTGTTAAATTTACCCCCCGAAATAAAAACCAAAATAATTCAACTTTATGAAAACCCCTAAAACGACCAGCCAAGCATTTGCAACGTATTTATTGTCCGCAATATTTGCCATTGCGATTGTCTGTGGTCACTCACTGGCCGCTTTTGCCGATGACCCGCCGGCAGCAGAAGAGCCCGAGATTGACTTCCCCTACGAGGATGAAGTCCTGCTTGGCTTCTTCGATGCAAACCGTGAGTTGAGCACCCTGCAGCGCGAAACCCAGGAAAACATCCAGGCGGTTATCGAAGAGCACGGACTGACTCCCGAACGTTTTAGCCAGATAGGCAATGCCGCCAGGATAGGTGCATTGGACGGAGGCACATTTTCTCCTGAAGAAATAGACGCATTCAATACCGTCGCCCCAAAAGTAACCGCCATTCAAAGGGAAATGCAGGCGATGCTGCAAGCCCTGATCAGCGAACAGGGTTTGACGACAAACCAATACCAGGAAATTCTCACCGAATTCCGCAGCAATAAGGACCTTCAGGAATACGTACTGGGACTCGCCCGTGAAAGGGCCATGGATGCCGCCCGGGAAGAACGCAGATTACAGCGGGAAGCAGAAGCCGCGGCTGAAGAGAAGGAACAATAAACCCGGCTACAATACCTCCGCCACCACAAACGTACTGCCTCCGACAAAGATCAGATCGGAAGGCGCGGCTTGTTTTTTTGCCATGGAAAGGGCTTTTTTAACCGTCGGACAGGCCATGCCGTTCAGCCCGTTCCCTGCGGCCAGCCGGCCAAGTATTTCGGCATCCAGACCACGGGGAACATCGGGTTTGCAAAAATAATAGCGGGCATCCCGGGGCAGGATCTCAAATATGCTTTGCAGGTCTTTGTCGTCCACCGTCCCAAAAACCACATGCAGCCGGGTATGCCTTTGCTGACTCAATTGGTCGAAGACCATGCGGATTCCTTCCGCATTATGGGCCGTATCACAAATGATGGCTGGCCGTCTGCCAATGATTTGCCATCGTCCGGCCAGGCCGGTATTTTGCTGAACAACGGCCAGGCCTTTTAAGATGGCCGGCAGGGAAAGGGAAAACCCCGCCCCTTTGTCCAGCACCAACAGGGCGGCAAGGGCGGTAAGCACGTTCTCCTTCTGGTAATTTCCGATCAGGTCGCTTTGCACCTCCAACCCGTTTCCCAGCCGGGAATCGGTCACCATCCGCAGCATGGGCCGTTTGCCAACCGCAACCACATCCGACGACAACAAATCAATGAGCTCACCGGCCACATACAGGGGGGCCTTTTTTTGTCCGGCTGCCTGTTCAAAGACATGGTGCACCTCTTTTTGTTTTCGTCCCACGACCACAGGCACACCGGGCTTGATGATGCCGGCTTTTTCAATGGCGATTTTCTCCAGGGTGTTTCCCAACAGGGCCGTGTGGTCGAAATGAATGCCTGTAATGACGGACAGTTCGGGCAACAGGATATTCGTGGAGTCGAGCCGCCCGCCCAGGCCGGTTTCCACCACGGCAATATCGACTTCCTGCTCGGCAAAATACTGAAACGTAAGGGCGATGCCAATCTCGAAAAAAGAAGCGTGCAAGGGTTCAAAGAAGGGCCGGTGTTTTTCTGCAAACCGGGCTACGGCACGTTTCGGGATCATTTTCCCGTTGATGCGGATGCGCTCCCTGAAGTCCTTCAGATGGGGAGATGTGGCCAGGCCGGTTTTCAGGCCATGTTCCTGCAGCACCGAAGCCAGCATATGGGCCACCGAGCCTTTCCCGTTGGTGCCGGCGATATGGATGCTCTTGAAGCGCCGCTCGGGCGCGCCCAGGTATTCGCTGAGGGCCAGGGTGTTATCCAGGTTGGCTTTATAGGCTGCCGGACCAATCCGCTGGTACATCGGCAGCTGATTGAACAGATGGTCGATCGCCTGCTGATAGGTCATTTAATTGAGCCGGATAAAATTGTAGGTGATGGTGCCGGTTTGTTCTTCGGGAGCATCCAGTTTCACATCGAAACGGGCCCTGCGCGCCGCGCCCTCTGCCAGCCTCCACAGGGTCTGGTCGGATGTGGTTGTGCCCCGGGCGCCGGCAGCTGCCCTGACAACCTGGCCCTGCCTGTTCACCGTGATGGATACCACCACCCTGCCCTGGGCCTGGGTGGTATACTCCGGAATCGGGATGCTTGTGTGCCGGCGTCCGGTCAGGCTGTACTCCACCCCTCCCTGTCCGGCTCCCTCAAAACCTTCCCCATTGATGGCCCCTTCGGGTCTTCCCTGGTTGCCGGGATCCCCGGTTTCACCCTGTTGCTGACGCTCTGTGCTGCGCTGGTCCGAGCCCGGAAAAATGGCACGGGGGTCCACTGCCTGGGCAGGCTCTTCGACGGGCCTCTCGGGGGCGGTCTCAACGGCTGCGGAAGTGGT
>JAWLHS010000232.1:0-3508 GCA_041690235.1 Bacteroidales bacterium | reverse complement strand
GGCAGAAAATCCGGCGCTCCCCTGAAGTTCCACTGGCTTAGGGCCTGCCCAAAACGGTTTTGAACGATGATTCCCGACCGGGTGTGTTCACCGCCAATCGTTATCCTTTCCGAGTGGCCGTCCCCGCTCAGGTCCTCATAGAAGTAAACACGCCCGGGCTGGGTGTTTCTCGAAAAAACCTCCTCAAGGTAATACCTGCCCCAGTTCAGCGGAAGCAGCAGAATGATCAGCAGGGCAGGCAGGATGGAAATGACCAGGGAGTTGGATAACAATACGCGGATCTTTTCCTGCTTTGGATTCATCATTGATACAAAGTTACGGAATTATGAAGCGGAAATTTCGATGCGTATAAGGGTGCCGGCCGGCTGTCCGTTTTCATCACGCAGGTCGGTAATCTGGGAGGCGATGTGCTGGTTGTAATACTTTTTGTACAAACCGTACAATTCCTGCATCAGCGCCAGGCCCATGCCGGTGGATTGCTCACTGTCTGCATAAGCGGGGGGATGGCGGGCATCTGTTTCACGGGCACTGGCCCGTCCGACGCCATTATCCTCAATGGTGATCATCAGTTTATCGCCGGATGCTTCTGCCCCGATCCGCAGCATCCCCCCGGTTTTGAGCGGGGACAGTCCGTGCTTGACGGCATTCTCGGCATGGATCTGTACGAGCATCTTGGGCAGCAGGATGCTTGTGTCCACATCGGGTGCGACTGTGATTCGGTAGTCGATCCTTCCCTTAAACCGCAGCTTCTCGAGTTCCAGGTAACTTTCCGTGAAGGCCAGTTCCTCTTCCAGGCTGCGCCTGCTGGTCCCGCCTGAAAGCAGCATGCTGCGGTATATGTTGGAAAAGTGTGACAGTCCGGTTTCGACCGCTTCGTATTGCTGGTTTTTTGCGGCATGCATCACCGCATTCAGCGCATTCAGCGAGAAGTGCGGATCGAGCTGGTTTTTGACCAGGCTGAGCTGGAGTTCGGTGATCTTTTGCTCGGTCTCCAGTTCGCGCCGGAGCTTGTTTTTTTGCAGGCGACTGATCAGCAGGGCAAAAGCCAGCACGGCAAGGTAGGTGGCCGGGTAGAAGCCAAAATTCAGGGCATATTTCGGGTTCAGCCTGTAGTCGAAAATATAATGGTTTCGGCCCGCCTGCAATGAAATATGTGGGCGTTTCTCCCCGCGGTGGATAATGCTTACCAAGGGGTTCAGCCCTTCGGGCCAGAAGATTTCGGCCGTGACCGGATGTCGCAGGTCGGGACGAATGACATGGAAGGTGTTGGTTTCGCGGACTGTGGCTGTGATGATCTTTTCCTTCTCGTCGTCCAGGGCCAACTCAAACACACGGGAGGCTGCGTAATTCCCCGGCCTCAGGTAGGTTCCCAGGGGATTCAGCAAGGTGTCATAAGCCCGGAATCCCTCAAAGTGATATGAAAACACAAAAAAAGGTTTGCTGCCCGGGTTTTGGTAATAAAAGACATTGCTTGGATCCCCCGGCAGCAGCAGGTTCCCGGTGTATTCCCCTTCCGGGGTGTAATAACGGAGGAATGTTTCTTCCTCGCTGCCTGTTGCCACAAGCGCGGCCAGCCTTGTGGATTCCGCATCCGGTATTTCAACGGGTTTAACCGTAGTGAAACGGCCTTCGATTTCAACCGGGGGAAAAAGAAATTGCAGGTTTTGGTCCAGCACCATCAGCCAACTGCTGTGGTCGTGATACAATGCATCTTCGGGTCCGATGTTGGCGGATGAATAGGTTTCCAACAACAACTCCCTGTTCCCGTCACAGCTCAGGTCGGCCTGGATAATTTGCCTTATCTGGGCATAAGATTCAGGGGAGGAGACCAGGGAGTCCTGATCAATGTAATAAGCGTAAACATTGCGGGGATACAGGGAAAATCCTGTGTTGATGCCAAAGATCAGTTCCTTGTTCCCGTCCCCGTCCAGGTCCTGCATTTCGGCCGGGATGATATGTGGATCCGGCCCGTGGTCCCAGGGTCCGACGCCCGTCAGAAAACGGTTTTTGATGGCAAGGCTATGCTCATTCAGGTCAAACAGTGCATGGAGAAAGATGGAATCGTTCGACAGGGTGAAGACATAGATCTCTTTTTGTTCGTCCCCGTCATAATCTCCGGAAATGTACAGGCAGTCCGTATGCACAAAACCAAACCCGCCATGCAGGTTCCACTGGTTGTACGCGGCCCTTGTGTGATCGTAAACCAGGATGGAATTGGCATTGGGCCCTTCTTCCAGTTTGATCTTCTCCGAATACCCGTCGCCGGTTAAATCTTCGTAGAAATAGAACGTCCGGTCGTCCATGTACTCCGCAGACAGGGTTTCCAGCAGGTAGCGGCTGTGGTTGACCGGGATCAGCCAGGCGATGATAAGTGCCGGTACAACGGAAATCAGGAAAGGGTTTGCCAGGAAACGGAAATACTTTTTCAAGCCGTTGGCCATGAACTGTTGGAAATAGATAATGAAAGACTAAATTAATAAAATTAACGGGTTAATGGGTCATGCGAAAGAAAAACCATGAAAACAGATGGCCTTCTGTTGCCTGACGCAAGGACAATGTCTTAATCACAGCGATTGACATGAATTGTTTTCACTTCTCCATCCGACTCTAAATAATTTTATTATTTTTACCCCCGTATCTCCTATATATCAAGGTTTTTAGATATTTCAGATCCCTGTATCAACCAAAATTTAAGCGCTAAAACTTTTAACCATGAACAAGACGTTATCCCTTCCCGGGCACATGCCCCGGAGGAAGTTCCTGGAGATGGGCCTGAAAGGCGGACTGATCATTGCCGCCACGCCCACATTGCTATCCCAGCTTACTTCCTGCGGACCCATGTCAGCGACCGGCAGCGGCCTCGACCTTGACAAGGCCACCCTGAACAAAGTAATTGCCAAAGCCCTCGAACGCGGTGGCGAGTTTGCGGAGGTATACCTTGAGAACCGCATCTCCCGGCAGATCGTGATGGAAGAGTCGATTTTCAAAAGCGGACTGTACGGCGTGAGCCAGGGTGCCGGGGTGCGGGTTATTTCGGGCGATAAGACCGGGTATGCCTATACCGACGAGATCACCGAGGAAAGCCTGTTGAGGGCGGCCGAAGTGGCTTCGTACGTGGCGCGTGAAGGGAATGGGGTGACCCCCATTGATATTTCCCCGCAAAAGCGGGAATCATATATTACCGTGAAGCAACCGCTCGAAAACATCGCAGATACCAAACGCATTGAGGTGATGGAACGCGCCAACCAGGCGGCGCTGGACTATGACCCACGCATTAAGATGGCAAGCATCGATTATTACGACCAGGTGCGCGGCCGCGTGATCGCCAACAGCGAAGGCTTATACCTGAAGGATGAGTTGCCGCATATGTTCTTTATCGTGGAAGCGATGAGTGAGGAAGGGAACAACCGCCATATGTCGCGCGAGCGGACGAGCGCGCACAGCGGTTTTGAACATTTCGAAAGGGAAACACCCGAAGACACCGCACGAAGTGCCGCCCGTGAAGCCA
>JAWLHS010000231.1:0-3558 GCA_041690235.1 Bacteroidales bacterium | reverse complement strand
GATCAACAAGGTCATAAAAACGGCCCTTGCGGTCATTAATTGATTCGATTTTTGGTTCATCGGTTCAATGGATTGGGTTTTTTTGAATTTTGCTTATAATCCCATCAACAGATCAGGGTTGAACGGTCCGCACCCCATAAACGGGTCCGGCGATGCGACGCGCCTGTGCGCTGATTCTCACCTCAACCTCAAGTTTGCCTTGTGTCAGCTCCGGCGGAATGTCATATTCCACACGGAAGAACTTTTCACCCCGGGCTTCGGTTATGTCTTCAGAGGCGATCCGGGTACCTTCCACCATGATATCGAATGATTTTTCGCGGCGGTATCCGCCCCCCCAGTATTCCACGTTGAGGGCCACGGGCTGGTCGGGCAGCACCTTCAGTTTGAAGGAGAACCAACCATTTGGCAGGCTTACCCTGTATGTCCGGCCCCTGAAACCATGCGCAGTGGATTGGGGCCCTTCGAAATCATGGCTTCGCTCATACGCAATGTCTCCGGGCTGGAAAAAATCGATGGTCCGCTGCTCCACTATCCTTTCTTCTTCCATCAGGGTCATATGCCGCGCTTCCAGTTCTTTCCATTCTTGTTCGTCGGACAGGTCCCAGAAAATGGAGAACCGCCTGTCGTAGGTGGCATAAAATGGTTTCAGCTGAACATCCCGGGGCCTGCCAACCCGCTGGGTGGAAAAGGCATTCGACTGATTGTTGACGGGTTCAACCCAGTTATTCGGGTTCCTGTCATCCGTAAGCATCAATGGAACATAAACCAGATCATAAGCCCTAGGATCATCTACGGGTCCCAGGTCACCCGCAAGGGTCAGGGGTCCATGGAACAGGGCAATCCTGTCGGGATCATCGGGCATGGTTTCCATTCTCAGGGAGAACGGGAGGCGCACCTCAACAACGTCCCCATTTTCCCATAACCTGTCAATGGCCACAAAACTTCCCGGACCACCATCCAGGTCCCAGGCCTCGCCATTTACCATCAAATCCATTCCCTTTTCCGCCCAGGAGGGGTAGCGCAAATACAAGGTAAGGGCAATGGGTTCTTCGCATTCAAAGACCAGGGTCGTTCCCTGTTCTTCGGGATAGCGGGTCTGCTGGAGCAGCCTCAATCCTTTGGCCTCCCAATTGAGTTCAGAAGCGATATACTGGCTTACATACAAAGCCTGGTCATTGTGGTAATAAATATTTTCATTGTATTTGGCATGGTTTTCCATTCCGGACCCCACGCAACAAGTGAATGCAAACGGATCCTGCCAATATTTATGGCCTCCCATGTCAATGCTAAGGTGATAGGTCACCCGCCCGTTCTCTGGATGCTGTGACGCCAGAATATGATTAAACAGAGCCCTTTCATAATAATCGGCCACCTCCGGAGAGGCATCCCATCTGAACAAATGATCAGAAAGCTTCAGCATATTGTACACATTGCAGGTTTCTCCCGTATTGGGACCCAGACGATCACTGAGCTCACCTGCCGGCCCGAAGTTTTCGTTCAGGGCATTGCTGCCCGTCACATAGCTGTGGTAATTGACGACCCGGTCCCAGAAAAATTTTGAAGTCTGTTTTTCCTCCGGATTGCCTGTCAGCTCATAACGCCTGGCCAGTCCGACGACTTTCGGAATTTGTGTATTGGCGTGCTTGCCTGGCAGCACATCGATGCCCATGGCCAGGGAATCCAATATAAAATGGTCGTGAAAGGCCCTGGAAAGGGAAAGGTATTTTTCTTCTCCTGTAATACCGTATAGTTCGGCCAACACTTCATTCATCCCGCCATATTCACAAATCAGCATTTCCTGAACCGTTTCGTAAGGCAGGTGGCCAACGATCCCGTCCATCCAGTCTGCAAACTGAACGGCAATGTCGAGTGCTTTCTCATTGCCGCACAGGTAGTATGCATCTCTTAATCCGCCGAGCACCTTGTGATGTGTATACCAGGGGGCCCAGATTCCGTTCAGGTCGAAGGCAGAAGCCCGGATAACGCCCATGGCTATCTCTTCTTCAAAAACCCTTTTCCCATTGGGGAAGGCCCCGATATAGCCGTGGCCATTGGCGTTCTGAATCATTTCCAGTTCATCAATCATGTAATTGACGCGTTCCAGGAATTCGGGCATGCCGGTGGACTGGTACATCATGGCACAGGCGGTGAGGTAATGCCCGAAGCTGTGACCGGCAATGGAAGAGTTTTCCCACCCACCGTAGCGTTCGGCTTTGGGTTCAAGCCCTGCTTCCTGGCGAAAAGTGGCCAGAAACCGGTCGGGTTCATAGTTCAGTAAAACCTCTGTATTCAGCTCGTTGGCGTGCTTAAACGGGCCATCCAGCAAGACGACGTCCCTGATATCGAATGCATACAACGCATAATCGATTTCTTCAGGTGGTCCGGTCCTCGTCTGCCTGTCGCCCGAAGGCTGGCAGGCCAGCAAAGCGAATCCCGCAACCAAAAAAAGGAAGGCTTTGGTGATCGTTCTCATGGGGTTTATCTTTTGGTGTTTGATTTATTTTGTTTCAACCAGGTTCCATTCAGGGGCCTCCTGCCCGAGCAGGTGCCTGACAAAGAAGTCCCTCTTCCTGCGTTCGCCGTATTTTCCGCCGGAACCATGGCCCTGGCCCGGATACATCAGAAATTCAAATTCCTTACCCGCTTCAACAAGCGCATTCACAACCTGCAGGGTGGATGAGGGATCTACATTGTTATCCAGTTCTCCCACGGTGAGCAGCAGTTTCCCCTGGAGTTTATGGGCATTCACCACATTGGAGCTTTCTTCATAGTGGGGTCCAATGGGATACCCCATCCATTGTTCATTCCACCATATCTTATCCATTCGGTTGTCGTGACAGCCAACGGTGGCCACGGCCGCCTTGTAAAATTCCGGATGAAACAGCAGGGCGCCCATGGCGTTTTGTCCACCGGCAGAACCCCCGAATATACCAACGCGCCCGGTATCCAGGTATGGGTACTTTTCTGCGGCTGCCTGCATCCACAGGATACGGTCGGGAAAACCAGCGTCCTTTAAGTTTTGCCAGCAAACATCATGAAAAGCTTTTGACCGCTGGGAAGTTCCCATTCCGTCAATCTGTACCACGATAAAACCCAGCTCCGCCATGGCCGAGAAATGTCCGAAACTTGGCCTGAATGTCTTGGGCACATGGGCCGAATGCGGACCGGCGTATATGGCCTCAATGACCGGGTAGGTCTTAGTGGGGTCGAAATTGGTGGGCCGGTAAATGTTGCCCCAAATATCGGTTGTTCCATCACGGCCCTTGGCCACAAATACTTCAGGGGTTTTCCAGCCGGCAGCCACAAGTTCGGATATGTCGCCCTTTTCAAGTTCCATCAGCACCTCTCCGTCGCTGCTCCGCCGAAGTACCGTCGCGGGTGCCATGTCTATCCGGCTGAAATTGTCCACAAAATAGGTGTGGTCGGATGAAAAGGTTCCACTGTGATTCGCCCCCTCAGGCGTCAGTTCGGCCAGTCCGGATCCATCAAAGTTGATTCTGTAGTACCTTACCAGGTAGGGATCCTCTCCCTCATGTCGGCCAGCCCCCCTGAAAATGA
>JAWLHS010000230.1:0-3588 GCA_041690235.1 Bacteroidales bacterium | reverse complement strand
AAACAGCCAAATGATCCAGGTTCCCGAGGCAAAACGCAACGGCCTGGTCAAAAGCCTGGTCCGTGGACGGTTTATCGGGGTAAATGGGAGATGGGTAGTCCAGGTCTGAGGCCCTTTTTCGCTCCTTCTCCATATAGGCGCCCCTGACGAGTTTAAATGCAGCGAACACACCTTTCTCCCGGGCCCTTTCAGAAAAGTTTTTCAGGTAGTGCAGGCGGTCATGCCTGTACATCTGAAGGGTGGCAAACACCAATGGCTTTTTCTTATTGTAGGTGAAGATCAGTTTCTCCACGAGTTGGTCCACGACATCCTGTATCCAGCTCTCCTCCGCATCAATCATGACCGGGATCCCTGTTTCTTCTGCGAGTTTGCAGATGTTGTCCATCCGTTCTTTGAAACGGTCAAATTCGGCTTTCTCCGCCTCCGAAAGGGAATCACCTGCCTGAATCTTTTCCAGAAGTCCGAAACGTACCAGTCCCGTTGGTTTAAACACGGCATATGGAATGTTTTCTTCCCCGGCGGCCTTTCTGATTGTTGCCATCACCTGATTTGTCGTCCGGTCAAAGTCCGCCTCCGATTCTTTTCCCTCGGCCGAATAATCCAGTATGGTCATGATGCCGCTGGCACCAAGCCGGTCAATCGTGTTTTGGCATTCATCAATGTCCTCCCCCCCACAGAAATGACTGAAAATGGTCGGTTTAAGGATCCATCTGACAGGAAAGCGGATCCAGAGGGCAAAGCGCAACTTGGCGGCCCCTACCCTGACAAGAAAGGGACTGCCCACCAGGCGAAAAAGCCAGAAGGCCCTCAATAATTCCCTCTTGCTCTTGTCATGAAACGCCAGGCTTGTATCTTCGAATGCATTTGTCATGGCAACATTTTTAAACTTGCAGGATAATACTCATTCTTCAGGCTCCTTGCTGCTGTCCAGCAAACCCAGGGGATCAATGAACGGCCTGAGAAAGGTTTTGTTCCCGGTTATGGTTGGATCTTCAATCAGGGGCGCAAAGGTCAGCACCGGCACATCCGCCTTATCAATAATCTTTTCTGCTGCATTTGAAGAGAAAATCTCGGGAATCCGGCTTCCCTTTTCGGCCACAATCATGATCAGATCTGCATCAATTTCATCGGCAAAGCGCATCAGGGAGTCGGCCCATTCGGACCCGGGTTTCACCAGCAAATCGGTGGTTACCGGGATGCCTTGCTTTTTAAACACATCGGTAACGCTCTTCAACAGGGCTTCCTTTTTAATGATCTTCGCCTTGTTGACAGACGATAAAAACCCAAACACCCTGACGCTGGCATTGAAATACTTAGCCAGCAGAATGGCCTGGGTGATTTTTTGTGTACTCTCCCTGGAAAAGTCGATGGGCACAACGATGTTCCGGTAGCCCACGTGGTGGTGCATATGTTTGACCACCAACACCGGCACGGTGGAGCTACACACCACTTTATAGGCAAAACTTCCCACCAGGTGCTGGACCCCCTTTTTGCCGTGAATGCCCATCACGATGAACTCTGCGGCGACCTGGTCGGCGACCTGACTGATGACACTGAAAATACTGCCCGTTTCAACACGGAAACTAACCGCGAGTCCCGTCCGGCGTGCAATGGCGCCGGCCTGGGCCTGAAGATCCTCCTGTATCAGCACATGCCTGTCGGTGCCCGGGGTGCGCTTCCCAATTACATGCAACAGGCAAATCCTGTGGTTAAATAACCTGGCGATCTCCACGGCATGATCAACGGCAAATTCTGAAACATCCGAAAAATCCGTAGGAACGAGTATGGTATCTCTTTCTGACTGGTGCATAACCGATTGTTCGTGTACCAGGGTAAATATAGGGAAAAAATGCGAGCTGGATGTCAGCCCGGGTCCTGAAAACCCAGATGCGTTGCGCCCATATACCGCCTGGGCTTACAGCTGGTAAAACAGGGGCGCGCCGGGACCGATCGGGAGTCCGGCGATAATCCAGACAACCAGCATGATCAACCATGCCCCAAGGAACACAACGGTATACGGCAGCATGGTGGCAATGATGGTTCCGATTCCCGCCTTCTTGTCATAGCGCTCGATAAAGGCAACAATCATGGCAAAGTAGGACATCATCGGGGCAATCACATTGGTGACGCTGTCGCCGACACGATACGCCAGTTGGGTAAATTCGGGCGAATAGCCAAGCAGCATAAACATCGGTATAAAGACCGGTGCCAGGATGGCCCATTTGGCGCTCGCACTCCCCACCACCAGGTTGATCACGGCTGCCACCAAAACCAGGGCAATCATCAGCGGGATCCTGCCCAATCCGATGGTCCCAATGGCATTGGCGCCCTTTATGGCGAAAATCAATCCAAGGTTTGTCCAGTTAAAGTAGGCCACAAACTGGGCGGCAAAAAACACCAGTACGATATAGGTACCCAATGTGGACATGGCCTTGCCCATCCCATTGATCACGTCGTAATTGCTTTGAAGGGTTTTGGCGCCTATGCCAAAGACAATGCCCAGGACCCCTGCAATCAAAAAGATCAATGCAACGATTCCGCTCATGAAAGGGGACCGCAACAGTCCGCCGGTATCCGGATCCCTCATGAGCCCCGACCCCGGAATGTGCTGCCAGAAGCCCGAGTCAACCGGCGCCACGCTGTAAATGATCAAAATGACAATGGCCACAAAAGCCCAAAAGGTAAACTTCAGTCCCCTGCGTTCCAGGGGACTGATCTCTTTGATCTCTTCCGGTTTGGCATCTCCTGTGTAAGGACCCAGGCGCGGCACAACAACCTTCTCCGTGACCCAGGTACCGATGATCGCAATAAAAAAGGTGGAGACAAACATGAAGTAATAATTGGCGGCCGGGTTTACCGTATAGGTGGGGTCGATGATCCGTGCAGCCTCCTCAGAAAGTCCGGCAAGCAAGGGATCAATGGTGCCCAGCAGCAGGTTGGCCGAATAACCACCCGACACCCCGGCAAAGGCTGCCGCAATGCCTGCAATGGGATTTCGTCCGACGGCAAGAAAAATCATCCCCCCCAGGGGAACCAGTACCACATAGCCAACCTCGCTGGCGGTGTTGGAGAGGATCCCGGCAAAAACGATGGCGAAAGTGAGCAGTTTTTTGGGCGAAGAGATCACCAGCAACCGCAGACCGGTAGACATCAGTCCGCTCGACTCGGCAATGCCGATCCCCAGCAAAGCCACCAATACCGTCCCCAGCGGCGCAAAGGAGGTAAAGTTCACCACCATGTTGGTCATGATCAAATGAAGGCCGCGCCGGCTGACCAGGTTGATGACCTCCACGTTCTCTCCGGTACCAGGATGCACCGCAGTGACATTAAACAAAGAGGCAATTCCGCTCAGAAAAACAATGGCCACGGCGAAAATGGCAAACAAGGTGCCGGGATGGGGCAGTTTGTTCCCAACAACCTCTATTGTGCCCAACATCCGGGCGATCCTTCCTTTCTTTTCACTTTCCATTGCTTTCGGTTAAAGGGTTGGGGCAAAGGCACAAAAATATAAAAATCCGCCAACTTCACATGAAAACCGGTCCTTACGCTCCGGACATCCACCGTTTTCCCTGCCAGGTGCCCAATTCT
>JAWLHS010000229.1:1314-3650 GCA_041690235.1 Bacteroidales bacterium | reverse complement strand
CGGGGCGGGTTACCCGTGGAGCGTGGTCACCAACGGGGCGCAGATCCCGAATATGTATTTGGAGGACGAAAATGGCTTTGCCGACCGCGCCCGCATCGAGGGCTGGATCACCACCGATGCGGCGATCAGGCTGTTTGAACATGGCGGACAGGATTTCGTGCAGCTCAAAAATGCAGCGGCCGAAGTGGGGTTCATGCCGATGCATTTGGACATCAGGCTGCAGGATTTCGAAATGCAAAAAAGTTTCAGCTACAATGTATCGCATAATGTGCTTGGCATGATGCCCGGAACGGATCTGGCCGACGAGGTCATCATTTATTCCTCCCACTGGGATCATTTGGGAATCGGACCACCACTCAATGGGGATTCGATTTACAACGGGGCGGTCGACAACGGCACCACCACCGCCTGGATGCTCGAGATCGCACGTGCGTTTGCAAAACTGGAACAAAAGCCCCGCCGCTCCATCCTGTTCTTTTCACCTACTGCCGAGGAACAGGGCTTGCTTGGTGCACATTATTACGCCGCAAACCCGGCCTTCCCGCTCCATAAAACCGTGGCGAACCTCAACAATGACCTGATGCTTCCCCTGGGACGCATGAAGGATGTGATGATCACAGGGTACGGACAGTCCGAGCTGGATGACCTGGTTTCCGAAGCGGCGGAATTACAGGACCGCTACGTGGTTCCTGATCCCAATCCGCAGACCGGCATGTATTACCGGGCCGACCATTTTGCCTTCGCCAAAGCCGGGGTTCCGGCGCTTTTTGCCCGGGGCAATACCCATCACAGGGAAAAAGGACAGGAATGGACAGCCGAACAGGAAAGGCTGTGGCTGGAAAACAACTACCACAAGCCCACTGACCAATATGAGCCGGCGACGTGGGACCTGGAAGGCATTGTCGAAGATGCCCGCCTCGCATTTTACATTGGCTGGAAGCTGGCGGCCAGCGATCAATTCCCGAACTGGAAGGAAGGCTCGGAGTTCAAGGCCCTCAGGGATGCCATGATGGAATGAGTTCATTCACACAAAACCTTGCATGAAAAAAAACCTGATTCCCCTGGCCCTGCTGGCATGCCTGTGTTTTTCGGGTGTTTTTCCCTCTCCTGTAAGCGCCAGACAGGCGCATCTTGGCCCAGGTGTGCCCACCCGGTCTGATGTTGCCCGCCGGACCAATGTAGCCCGACGGATTGACCTGTTGCCGTACGCGGGTGGGGAATTGTCAGGCAAGAACAATCGCGAAACGCATTTACATTTCTCTGAACAAGTGGCCCTTGTTGCCCGGTACCGTTCCGTTTGGCCGGACGGGCCACGGGATCTGGTTTCAGCAATCAGGGAAAACGATGAGTTGGCGCTTGATTTGTTTACGGACAAGTCACTGATGGCCACGGTAAGCCGGGTGGATCACCATGTGAATGGTTCGCTGGTCATTACGGCCATTCCGAAGGGACAAAGCGGGTATTTTGTGCTTTCTGTCAACGGACCAAGAGCCCTGGGCGTCCTGTCCCTTCCGTCAGAAGACCTGTTTTGCCAGATTGTCCATGACCCGGTTTCACATGAACACTACATCGTTGAAATGCCTGCAAATGCGATGCATGCCTGGGCGGTAAGTGCTGGAGGGGGGTGTTTGGATGCAACAGATGCCGAAGCAATTCGAGGCGAAGAAATGAAGGCGACCGGTTTGTCCCCCTCCCCGCTGGGGCCGGCAGAACAGGCCATCGAAGCTGACCGGATCCGCATGGCGCTCGAAGAAAAAGGGCTTGGGCCGGCCGACACCGCAGCCATCCGTGTTATGGTTGTTTATACTGAGGATGCAATGGACTGGGCAGACGAACACGGAGGGGGGATTGAAAACGTGGTCTCCCTGTCCATGGCCACGGCACAACTGACACTTGACAACAGCGAGGTGGGGATAGAGCTCGTGCTGGCGCATGCCGCCATGGTGGATTACACCGAATCAGGAATTTCCCAGGTGGACCTGCACCGGTTTGCCTCAGCCCCCGGCAAGCCTCCGATGCAGGATTCCCTCATGGGGCATTATATCCCCGGATACATGGATGAGATCCATACCTGGCGAGATGAATACAGGGCTGACTTATGTGCCATATTCACACGCACGGGAACAGGGGCCGTGGGTTTTCTTTTAGAAACCCGGAACGGGGCGCCTGATTATGCTTTTTCACGCTCACCCGTGCAGGTAGTGGCACAAAATTTAACCCATATCCATGAGCTGGGACACAATATGGGCTGCCACCACAACACCAACCATCCCACCCAGCCCGGTCCGACAATCTGGACAAGCTGGCCCCGGAACACCTGGTCGGCGGCCTGGCGC
>JAWLHS010000229.1:0-1214 GCA_041690235.1 Bacteroidales bacterium | reverse complement strand
CACAATATGGGCTGCCACCACAACACCAACCATCCCACCCAGCCCGGTCCGACAATCTGGACAAGCTGGCCCCGGAACACCTGGTCGGCGGCCTGGCGCTGGGAAGGATCGGACGGGACGTTTTACGGGTCCGTCATGTGGGGTCATACAGCCGACGACATTTCTGCCTGGACAACACCCTATTTTTCCAATCCCCAGGTAAACCACCTGGACGCCCCGACCGGTCATCCCGAATTTGGCGACAACGCCCGCACCCTGCGTGAAATGAAACACGTCATTGCCGCCTACCGCTCTACCCCCCTCAGCCTCGAGTCAGACTCCCTGGCCCTGGTGGCCCTGTACCAGTCGACCGGCGGACCGGATTGGAAAAACAACGACAACTGGCTGACAGGGCCCCTGCACACATGGTACGGACTGGAATTCGGGGTGTTCCTAAGGCACATCAACCTGAGAGACAATAACCTCTCAGGAGTCATCCCCCCCGAAATCGGGGAGCTGGTAACATTGGAGCGGCTGGACCTTTCGGGCAACCAGCTCAGCGGTGAAATTCCCTCCGGCATTGGGAACCTGAGCGGGCTGGTATATCTTAACCTGTCGCACAATGGGTTAAGTGGACCATTGCCCGATGAAATGGTGGGGCTTGAATCCCTCAGAGAACTGCAACTGGCCATGAACAGCCTGGCCGGATCCATCCCTGCCTGGGTAGGCAACCTGACCCACCTGAATTGGCTGCAGGCCAACTACAACAACTTTTCCGGATCCATTCCGCCGGAGCTGGGCCTGCTGACAGATCTCGCCGGACTGGTCTTGTCGGATAATTTGCTCGAAGGCCCCATACCATCTGAAATTGGCGGATTATCCGCACTGGGTTACATTGATCTCTCGTCCAATCCATTGGAGGGCCCTTTGCCGGAAAGCTTCATAAACCTTGCCAACCTGCGCTACCTTCTTGTTTTTGATTGCGGACTGGAGGGCGTGATTCCCGTCGGGATCTGCGACCTACCGAATCTGGAAGGAATCAATATCAATCAGAACCTGTTCGACCTGGAAAGCTGTCCCGCTGTCTCATGCCTGAAGGCAAGAGGCCTATTACAGGGAACTGGCGTTCAGCAAAACGGGATCGACCTGGGAGGTGAATGCCCCGAAAAGTACGTACTGACCTTGTCGGCCGATCCACCGGAGGCTGCCACCCTTGAAGGAGGCGGTGTTTTCCT
>JAWLHS010000228.1:0-3664 GCA_041690235.1 Bacteroidales bacterium | reverse complement strand
TCCCGATTACTCCACCAATCTTTGGACCTTTCTTTGAATACCGACCCATTGGATTGCGTCCGGAGATTCTTGTATTTAGGGCTACTTCCTGAAGACCGGACTTTATTTCACCATTACCTTCCGGAGGATCTGCCACACGGATGCTTCCAGCACTATAGGAATTTGTTACCGCACTATAATTCAAGGCTTTTTCATCATCATAATTCCAGCCGTCTCCAACCAGTCCACCAATATAATCACTCCCGGACACCCGGCTCATATTGTATGAGTTATTTAATTCTGAATTGCCCAGCGCACCAACCAGTCCTCCGACCAACTCAACCCCTTCAACAGATCCGGAAACAAAGCAATTGGATATGGTTGAGTTATCTGCTTCACCCGTTATTCCACCCATTATATAACCACCATTAATGGAAGCGTTTAGGAGACCCAAATGATTGATGGAAGCCCATGAAACGTATCCGAACAGGCTTACATCCTCCTCATCTCCCCTGTTAATATGCAGGTTGCTGATGGTGTGCTCCCCACCATCGTAGGTTCCTGAAAACGGCAGGTGGTCAAATTTTCCCATTGGGAGCCACCCTGCCCCATCGAACCAACCAAGCGTCTCAGCAGCATCTATATCCTGTGTCTGAAGAAAAAACACACCTTCGAATCTATTTCCATTCCTGGTTTCCACGGCAATCCAATAGAGGTTTGCCAGTGATTCAACCAGATAGGGGTCATTCTCTGTATGTCCATTGCCTGGAGGCTCTACCGGGAGAATGGGGTGACCCACTGAGAACAGGTGCAGGCTTTGTCCAAGCACCAGAAATAACAATAAACACAGGGATTTTGCTTTCATGGTTTAGTTAGATTTTAATTGAAATACCATTCATTTTGCATCATATGGCGGCAATATTAATTTATATTTAATTAGGAACCTAATTTTCAAGTCAAAAAACTTGCTGTCCCGCAGACGGGGGAAGGGTTGGGTCATGCCCCCATAGACCGGGATTTTTCAAAAAAGCAAAAGAAAAGTGAGCATTAGGGCAGATACCGCATTAAACAAAGAGCTGCAGATTGCAACATTTTTAAACTTAATGCGTCTTGTATATAGTAAACAAAATATAAACATAAACATGTTATGAAAAAACAAGCATTTGTTATAGCCATTTTCAGCCTGGCAATTATTGGTTTTATTGCCTGTGAAAAGGAAGATTCAAGCAAGCCAACATTGCAACTGAAATTCAATACAGTCACATCCGAGGCAAGCCTTAAGAGCACGGTGGCCAATAGCATTCAGTTTACAAGTGGCTATATTATTCTGGAAAACATAGAATTCGAGGCAGAATCCGATACAGATTCACTTGAGTTGGAGTTTGAGATAGATGGTTATATTACCGTTGATTTTGCCACGGGTGAAATGACTCCTGATTTATCAGGCATAGAGATCGTTCCCGGTGACTATACAGAAATAGAGTTGGAATTCGAACTTTGGGATCAGACTGAACAACCATCCATTTACCTTGAGGGAACATGGAGTGATGCAAATGGCACGGCCCATCCCATAAGATTAACCATGCCTTTGGGACAAACATTTTCATTGGAAATAGAGGGTGAATTTACCATCCACGAGAACAGCACAATGATTGCAAATGTCACCATTGATCCAAATGCCTGGTTTTTGGGAGAGGCTGGAGACCTGCTCCCTGCAGCCACAGCAAATAATGACGGAATCATTGTGATCAGCCCCGACCAGAATGATAATATCTATGATGTGATTAAGGATGCAATAGATGAAATAAGCGAAATAGAGATAGAAATGGAATAAGCTTTTATAGCCTGGATTGACTGGCCAGACAGGCCAGAATTGAATCGTACGCAAAAAAAAAGGGTTACAACATTCAACTGCTGTAACCCTTTTTTTTCAGTGGGCGATACAAGATTCGAACTTGTGACCCCCTGCTTGTAAGGCAGGTGCTCTGAACCAGCTGAGCTAATCGCCCCTTTTCGGCTGATTGTGGGTGCAAAGGTAAAACCTTTTTTTTATTCTGCAATACTTTTTTAATTTCTCCACCAGGGACAGAAAATCAAATCGACCCCCTGCAACGATTATCAATCGGCCCGGGCCTCCCCCGGCAAGTCATCCGCCCTGGTTTCCGCCCTTGTCCGGGGTGTCGCTTTCCTGTTGTTCCATCAGTTGTCTCACATAACGCAGGTTGTGCTTTTGCTTGTCGGTGCGCTGTTCTTCAGGAATGCCCTCGAGAATTTCCACCGCTTTTCCGTAATCCCTGATGTTGATGTAGCAAGCAGCCAGGTTGGTCAGCGCCTCTGTATGCCGGGGATACATATGCAAGACCCCAGAAAAGCTTTCGATGGCTTTGTCGTATTCCTGCGATTTGATGTAAAGGTTGCCCAGGTTATACAGGATGTATTGACGGTAGGGGTTGTGCTTTCTGGCCAGCTCCATTTTCTCGGTGGCCTCCGGAACGCGGTCAAGCATGGAAAGTGCCAGGCCTTCCATAAAGACAACGGGGGTGGCCAGCTGGTCCAGCGTCTTCCAGGGGGTGGCCGCCGCCCTGGACGCCTCCAGCATGACCTCCCAGTTTCGTCCGACCCATGCCTTGCGGGCCTCAATGACTTGCTCCTCCTGCTTCATGACCTCCAGGTTATAATAAAGGCCGGTGGCCAGAATGGCAAGGACGGGGATAACCACCACCGCTCTCTGAACGGGAAAGGATTTCTGTACCACTGGATTCCGCTGATGCCAGAGGGTCGCGATTGCTGAAACAAAGAAAGCCAGGTGAACCTGGTGGTTGATGCGTTCGAGCGGAAAGTCAAACAGGGAGTTCAGCAAATAGCTGCTCAGGCCCATCATCGCGAAGAGCGCCAGCCATTTTTGCTCCTTTTCTGAATCCCCGCGGATGATCTTCCAGGCATACACCATGGGAATGGAAACAAAAAGCAGGAACAGCAAAATCCCGGCAATGCCTTTCTCGGCGGCAATCCAAAGGAAGTCGTTATGCGGGCGTAAATAATTTGTTGAGCTTCCCGCAAAATCGTAGGCCCCGTAGTTTTCCTGTACCCTGATGGTAAAATTTCCCGCCCCAACGCCCGTCAGCGGATGATCCGTAAATAGTTTGGTGGTCAGGTGCCACATCCTTACCCGTGGTTCATTGGCTTCGGTGGAGAAAATGCTTCGAAACCGCCTGGCATAAATATTGTCATCCCCTGCGGTCACAACCAGCGTGGCAAAAACGGCCAATCCGACAAGCATTCCGATTCCAACCCGGTTCCTCCATTTGCGGTCGAAGGAAAACGCCTTGTGGTGAATCAGGATCATTCCGGCAACGACCAGGCCGCTCCCCAGTAAGCCCACATAAGCCGCACGTGTTTGCAGAAGAAAAATCATGAACACCAGCAATGCCAGGGAAACCCCCGCCACCGCCCGCCACCATCGCCTGAGTGCCACGAGGCCGAACAAGGACCAGGGAATCACCAACATGAGCGAGCTTGCATAGAGGTTCACGTTCGACATCAGCCCCTTTACCGTACTCATCTGGCCGCGGGGGTGAAAACCAAAGCCCAGGTCCCTGACCATTTCGGCCAGGCCAATCGATATAATTACAATGGAGGCAATGATCGAATATTTTGCCAGGAGCTGCCGCCATCCGGGATTTTT
>JAWLHS010000227.1:0-3709 GCA_041690235.1 Bacteroidales bacterium | reverse complement strand
GTGGCATAAGCCGACGGGAATAACGGGGCAGACACCGTGCCTTCAAACTCGGAGCGGTTCATGCCGGGGAAGGTGCTTGTTATGGTACGCTTCTGACTGATTGTCTGGTTACTGACAGAAATATAAAACCCATCCGACAGGAAAGAAAGCCCCGCTGGGTTGTAATAACCACCCTCGGGACCAATGATTGCGTCAAGTACGGGCATCCTGATGTAAGAGGCACTTTGGTTGGTGTTGGTCATTAGCCCGCCAGCATGCGACAAGGCGGGGATACCAATGAGAAGAAAAACAAGGATCTTAAAGCTCCGTTTCATGAGTTTTTGGTTTTAAGTGGGTTTAACTATTCAAGCATTGAAAATTCCGGTTCGAATTTAGTAATTATTCAGACACAACTAAACAAACGTTTACTGAGAATTCATATTGTGAGGTATAAAGTATTTAGCAACAATGCATTGGTGTTTTCCTGCGAACCAATCGCAAGAGATGAGTTCAAATTAGTAATCAAAAGTGCTTCCCCCGATAAACTCCCGCAATATGGATGTCGGGGGAATATTGGAGGGGTTGATCGGAATCAGCAGGGACAGCATACGGTTTAGCCTTTCTGCCTCCATCCGGGTTTGTTGGTTGATGGCTTTTTCAGGTTGTAGGATCTGGGGTGCATAATAGGCAAATACGGCGATTTCGTAGATCAGGGCGGAGTTCAGGATGGCATGGGCGCTTTCCTGGAACGGGAAGATGCTGTGGTATTCGTTTTGCATGACATCGGGCCAGCGCATGATGGTTTCATTAAAGTCGTACCCGCGGAACAGATGATCCCTCACCAGTCTGCGTACCAGCCTGTGGTCTGAGGTTGAGAAAGGCAGGTGATCGTGGATGTTCAGGGTGGTGAGGGCCGATACGTAAAGCCGGTAGGATTCCAGATCCATGACATTTCTCCACAATTTCGGGTTCAGGCCGTGGATGCCCTCCACAATGATCAGGGTTTCACCGCCAATCCGTGTCGGGGTGACTGCAGGAATCGCTCCCTTGCCGTCGAAGTTGTACCTCGGAAGGTACACATCCTTCCCGGCGATCAGGTCGTGGATGTTGTTCATGAACAAATGAAGGTCCAGCGCATCAAGCTGTTCGAAGTTTTTCATGCCGGTGACCGGGTCGTTTGCTATGACCGAATGGGGGAGGTAATAATTATCGAGCGAGAGAATGATTGCCTGTTTTTTAATGACGCGGAGCTCGATGGCCAGGCGGTTGGCCGAAGTTGTTTTTCCCGATGATGAGGGTCCCGCAAGGAACACCACCCTGGGCTTTAATGGATGGGAAACAATGTTGTCGGCGATGCGCGAAAGCCGGCGCGAAAGATATACTTCTGCAATGTTGATGAACTCAGGCAATTTTCCCCTGGAAATGACATCGTTCAATTCCGCAAAGCTGGAAATACCCAGAAACCGCATGTTTTCTTCCGACTCTTCAAAACGCCTGAAATATTTGCTTAGTTCAATTCGCTCGGGCATGACCCGGCGGTAAAAATCCTGATCGGCAATCAGGAAGAATCCTTTGCGGTACTTAAACAGCTGGAAACCTTCCAGCTTGTCGTAATTTTCATGGACGGTATTCAAAAGCAATTCCCCGCATCCGTTCAGGTGTGCCAACTGCAGACCGGTCAGGGCCC
Organism: Bacteroidales bacterium; assembly: GCA_041690235.1. Lineage (GTDB taxonomy): Bacteria > Bacteroidota > Bacteroidia > Bacteroidales > UBA7960 > SLSG01. The sequence goes on along the minus strand of JAWLHS010000227.1, from coordinate 2,043 downwards.
CTGCATTGTTTTCCCTCGAATGCAATAAATGAACGATGTCTTCGCGCCGGATGCTTTCGAAATACCGGGCCAGTCCATCTTTTGAAAGGGCCTCCTGGTGAAAGCCAATCCTATCCTTCAGCAGTTTTCTTACCTGGTCTCGGATTCTTTTCAGATCCGCATCCCTTACCTCATAATCTTTGAAATACCCGTAAACGCCCCCGGGAACGCTGTAGGATATATAATAGGATTTGCCGGGCAAGGCTTTTTCCGCTCCCATATTGAACAGCAGCAACAAAGGCTCCATGATGTCCCGGAATGAAAGTTTCAGGGCATCCGGTTTTTGCGGGTTGTCCGGCCAGTCAGATCCTGTATGCATAATGTTTGCCATTTCCTGTGGCTTTCGCGGGGAATGTCCCGAGATGGAAGGGCACAAAGATAACCGGATTTGTTCAAATGCCGAAATTTGCCCGCAGGGTGCCCGCGCTGCAGGCGGGAGAATGTATTTTGTATTGTGAAATTGGGAAAATTCATGTAGGTTTGTTATCGAAATAGAGATATAAATTCTTCAATCCCTTTTTAACCCGTTCAGCAATGATTGATCTATCCACCACATACATGGGACTGAACTTAAGGAATCCCATTATTGTCGGCAGTTCAGGCCTGACAAAAAACGTGGCCAATATTGAGCAAATCGATAAGCTTGGTGCAGGGGCCGTTGTTATAAAATCTTTGTTTGAGGAACAGATCAGGCAGGAGATACGCCAGGTTTTTTCGTATGATGACGTTCAAAGTGCCTATACAGAGGCAGAGGACTATATTAAGAATTATGCCCGTGCCCATACCCTTCATGAGTACCTTGATTTCCTGCAGGAGGCCAAAAAGCGAACCAGCATTCCGGTCATTGCCAGCATCAATTGCGTTTCGGCCCACGAATGGCCTGTCTTCGCCAAGGAAATTCAAGCAGCAGGCGCAGATGCGCTTGAACTGAATGTTTTTTTGCTTCCGACCGATCTGAACCAGGATGGCACCGCTTATGAAAAGGTGTATTTTGACGTGATCGAGAACGTGAAGAAACAAATCAGCATCCCAGTTTCCCTGAAAGTGTCCTTCCATTTCTCCGGACTGGCCTCCATGCTGAAAAAGCTTTCGTGGACCGGAATACAGGGTCTGGTGCTATTCAATCGATTTTTTAATCCTGACATTGATGTGGACAACCTCAAGGTGGTCCCCTCCAACCTATACAGTCGTCCCGAAGAAATCAGCACATCCCTTCGGTGGATCGCCATCATGTCAGGGAAGGTTCAATGCGACCTGTGTGCCTCCACAGGAGTGCATAGCGGCATTGGGATCATTAAGCAGTTGATGGCAGGAGCCAGTGCCGTGCAAGTATGTTCGGTATTGTATAAAAACGGACTGCCCTACCTGGAAACCATCCAGCAAGAGATGACAGACTGGATGGAAAAAAACAATTACACCAGCCTGGACCAGTTTGCAGGAAAAATGAGCCATCTCAACGTGGATTCGCCGGCCGCTTATTTAAGGGTGCAATTCATGAAGCATTTTGCCGGAATCGATTAAATATCAATGTTGTATAATAACTTAACTGGCCTCTCTGCAAAGGGACCGGCCAGTTTTGGTTTTTTTAACAGTAGTTGTTTGTTAAAAAGCAAATATATACATATCTTTATGCTTTCAAATTTATGCTTAAACGCTTAACATAAAACATTGATTAATAATATTTTAAAAAAACTGATTTAATTTTTTTTCATCCAATCCATAAAATAAAAGAACGATGGCACAAAAAAAAGACCAGGCCAAACAGCGCATGAGACCAATGCTCCTTGCTTTTGGGATCATCGGGGTGGCCGTATTGGCGTTTACCTTATTCAACCGCGGGAATTTGACAGGAAACAATGAGACCAACCGTCCGGTTTCCTTGAACGGGGAGGAAGTCTCCTCAGCGGCCAGTGGCCAGGTGCAGATTCTTTCCGAGTCCAATTTCGACGGACTGGTTTCGGAGGGGGTTGTATTGGTTGATTTCTGGGCCACCTGGTGTGCCCC
>JAWLHS010000226.1:0-3725 GCA_041690235.1 Bacteroidales bacterium | reverse complement strand
GCAATGGGGACGGATGATATCCAGGGCGTGGGCCGCAAGGGCTTTCCCGTGAAAAGTGAAAAGGCCTTTGTCCTGCCCGAACCTTGAGCTCCTTCCCCCGGCAAGTACCACACCGCTGCAGGCTTTTTGATTGTCGGATGGCTTCATTGTAATGGGTTGTGTTCCATATGATTCAAAATGATACGGCTGATCTCCCGGGCCTCTGTGCGATCCGCCGGAAAAACCCGGAGCCTGGCCGGCGGCCATTTTTCAACAATCTGCTCTACAAGGGATTCCCTCACCACCCAGATCATGGGTCCGCGGTAAAGCCCCTGCAGCTCGGAGATGGCTGAAGCCCAGCCCAAACCATTCAATTCAAAAGGCCCCAGCTCGTCAATGATGATCAGCTGTTCCCTTGCCGGACCCACTCCGGTTCCCTGCCATGCGGGGAGCGACAAGGCCTCTTTACCAAAAGCCAGTGCCTTTGGGTCAAAGCTGTAAGGCCCCGGAAGGCTCGCATTCTTCTGCGACGCCCTCCGGCATAAGACCATCTTTTTGCCGGTGGCGGCATCCTTCACCCAATACCCTGAGCGCAGCCCGTTTTCAATGAGCCCGGGAGCCAGGATGCCGGATACCTTTATGCCGGACGTCTTCAGAATGTTAGTCACCCGGGCAGCCAGGGTCGTTTTGCCCGAAGCTTTTTGTCCCGAGATCACAAACACCATTCCGAACCCCTGTTCGCGGGTGCGCATGAAATCCAGGGCGTGTTCCATACTCCTGACCATATTGGTGAGCACCCGCCCCGGTCTTCTCCAGGCCTGCTTTCCGGGAATGGTATCGATCATCAGGGGTGTTGTCTGGAACGCGATGCGCACGGCCGAAAAGAAGGGTTCCAGGTGCCGGTTTTCCGCCCATTTTAACAGTGAAGGGTTGCGCAGGCCCTTGCTGAGAATGCCAAAGCCGGCAATGACGTAGAGGGCCCGCATGCCCATCTCTGCCCCGATGCGCAGGCCTTCGATGCTGATCAAACGTTCAGATGCGGGAGGACCGAGCAGCAAGCCGGATAGCAGTATCATGACGGCCAGCCCGATCCAGAACCCTTTCTTTTTGCCAAACCGATAGATCAGCCGGTGGTCGTACATCCAGACCAAAAAAAAGTAGGCCGCCAGCAGGGCCACCGACAGGGCCAGGGGCAGGTTGCGTAAGGAATACAAACCCAACACAAGGAAGGCCAGGTATCCCACGGGGAGGAGCAAAGGCCATTTTTCCCGCCTGAACTCCTCCGCCACCGGCAGGACCTGCTTCCCGCCCAGGGCCGGGGGGCTCCAGCGGTGGTTGTTCCTTTCCGCGGCGCGCGATATGACCAATCCGGCCACAGCGGCCAGCATGCCGAAAAGAACAAACAATCCGCCCAGAAACAAAATGGGGGCCCAGTATCCGCTCATCTGCAGCCCCGTTTGTTGAAACAGGTAGGTCACCAATTGCTGGTAAAGGCTGATCACCGGACTGCCATATAGCACCAGGGTGGAAAGTATGCGGTAGAACAGGTTCCATCCCATGGCAAGTCCGCCTCCAAAGAGGTAACCGGCCCAGGATCCCCGCCCGACACCAACGGCAGCCTCCATGAGGCTGGCCTGCATAAATATTGAAATCATGGGGCCCAGGATCACCGGACTGGGTGACAGGGATTTCAGGGCCGCACAGATCAGTCCGGCGCGCAGGATCAAACCCCGCTCGGGCCATATCCGGTGACCGGATATCATCAGAACAATGCCGATGGCGGTAAGGAGGTTGCCGCTGAAGGGAATGCGCAGGTTGTGCAGGAAACTTCCCAGGACGATCTCAGAGGCCCCCCACAAACTACCCACAACGGCTGCCTTCAGCCATATGTCCCGGTTCTTACCCATGGTAAATTATTTGTCAGACCCCGAGGCGGTAATAGGAGGCATAAAACAACCATCTGCCCAAAAGCTCTGCCATGAAAAACCCGCCTGCTGCCAGCCCCACCCAAACAGGATGTCCCCAAAAGGGGCTGCCGCCGCCCAGGCCATTCCACGCCAGCAGGAACAAAATACCCACAAGCAAAAAAACCATTTGCAGATAACGAAAAACAGCCGGCAATTGCGGCGGTGGAAAGCTGCCCGTTTCTGCAATGGGTCTGCCCCAGCCTATAAATAGATGGCCCATGTGTATGATGGCCCCCGCCAGGACCACAATGAGCAATATTTTGGTCAATCCAGCCATTCCCGGAATCACAGGTCCCCGGTATGCCATGTAAACCAGTGCCAGGAGGCTTAGGATGCCACCCAGCAGCAGGCTGCTGTTAAAAAAAGAAAGGGGCGTGCCCGGATGGTTCCACGATGGAACCGTGGGGATCATGTATAGCCGCACCATGGAAAACACCAACAGGAATCCGGCCACGCAGGCGGCCACATAAGCCAGGGTGGGAACGCCCGGTTTGGCGAGCTTAAAGCGCATCAGAACGAAAGCAAGTACCAGAAGGGAAAAGAAACCGAGGGCGAAGACGATCTCCCTGCTGAGCCAGGACGATCCCAGGTTATGCAGGGAATAAACCGAAATATGCGGCCGTGAGAGGTGTAAAAACGACAGGAGCAGGGCCAGTCCCATCAACACCAGCGAAAAAGCCGTCAGCATCCTGAGTGGTTCGGCGGACAAACCAAGTTGTTGTTTGGCAACCAGAAGGAGTCCGCCGGTGATCAGGATACCCCAGCTGGCTTGCGAAAACAGGGTGAAAAATACCAATGGCCATTCATTGCCGTTCATGGGCGCACCTCCTCTTTATTGGCGATCTCGGGTTTGTGTTTTTCGATATTTTTTGCCGTCGGATGGGGCTTTACCACCACGGCGGGTTGGGTATGGAATGCTTCGGGAAAGGGGTAGATCTCTTTGTTTTTGCCGTGCCGCCTTTCCAGTTCTTCCAATTCCCCGAACTCCAGCGCCCGCATCGGGCAGGCACTCACGCAGGCCGGGGGCTTTCCCTGTTCCAGATAGTCGGCACAAAAGGTGCACTTGGTCATCACCTTCTTCAGGCTGTCGAACTGCAGGGCCCCATAGGGACAGGTCCACTCGCAGTACTTGCATCCCATGCATTTGTCGGGATCGATCAGCACCACCCCGTTGTCCTGTTTAACAATGGCTTTATTCGGGCAGGATTTTGCACAGACCGGGTCTTCGCAATGGTTGCAGGCCACCGACATATGATAGGCAAACAGTTCGGGAATCCAGGCCTTTCCCTGTTGCTTCCACGCCCCCCCGCAAACCTCGTAGACCCGCCGCCAGCGAACCCCCATGGGTGCGTCATGCTTGTCCTTACAGGCCACCTGGCAGGTCTTGCAACCCGAGCAGGAAGAGGCGTCAAAGAAGAAAGCCAGTTGCTTTGTCATGCTTTTTTAATGTCAACCATCATCGTATGCTGGGCATTGCCAAAGGCCAGCGGTGTCCACTTATGGCTGGTCAGCACATTCACATTCCCGCGGCGGTCCACCCCGTCCTTATCGGGGGCCCACCAGGCCCCCTGCGGGATATTGACCACCCCCGGCATCATTTTCTTACTCACACGGCAGGGAATCATGATCTTCCCCCTGTCATTATAGATCAGCACCTCGTCCCCGTCCTTAATACCCCTCTTCCCGGCATCAATGGGGTTGATGAACACCCTTTGCGGAAAAGCCTCTTCCAACCAGTCGATGCCATCATGGGTGGAATGAACCCTGGGCATATAGTGG
>JAWLHS010000225.1:0-3742 GCA_041690235.1 Bacteroidales bacterium | reverse complement strand
TGGTTGCAGCCAGATATGGGCTTCCTTCACCAGGGGGGTCCACTTCGGATCGATGATGATGACCTTTGCTCCCTTGCGTTGCACGGCATGTTTGACAAAAGTGGCGGTGACCGGGTGGGTTTCGATCATGTTGTTGCCGGTGATCAGCATGCAATCGCTCTCTGCATAATCTTCGATGGAGTTGCTTCCCGCCCCGTCGCCAAGGGCCTTAAGCATGGCCGTAACGGTTGAGGCATGACAAAGCCGGGTGCAGTAGTCCACATTGTTGTTCTGAAACACCGTACGGACGAATTTCATGAACAAATAATTGTCCTCGTTGGTACACTTTGCGGAAGTGTAGCCGGCCAGTGACTTCCATCCGTATTTTTGTCCGATCTCATTGAATTTTGTGGCGATCAAATCCAGGGCCTCATCCCACGACGCTTCCTCAAATCGCCCGTTTTTCTTGATCAGGGGCTTTTTGAGTCGGTCGGGGTGGTTGATGTAGTCGGTCCCGAATCGGCCCTTTACACAGAGCCGGCCGTAATTGGGACTGACATCATCCACCCCGTTGCTGCGGACGATTTTGCCGTTGTGAACCCAAAGCTCCAGCTGGCATCCCACCCCGCAATAGGGACAGGTCGTCTGCACCTTTTTCAGTCCGTTTTCGATGTTGATCTCCTCCCTGTGGGGCTTTTCAACAATGGCCCCCGTGGGACAAAGCTGAATGCATTCTCCACAGCCATCGCATTCACTCTCTCCCCATTTGTCGAACCCGCCAATGATGGAGGAGGTGATGCCCCTGCTTGTGAAGGAGAGTACGTTTTTTCCCTGCACTTCATCACAGGCCTTGATGCATCGGAAGCATTTGATGCACTTGGCAGCGTCATAGCTAAGTACCGGGGAAGTTTCGTCTTTGGTATAACCCAATTCCTTATAAATCGAGGGGAAGCGGCGGTTCTCCTTTTTGTCGAGGCCGTAGCGGAATACCAACTCCCTGAACTCATCGGGGTAGGAGGCATCATAGCTTTCATCATGTTCGGAAAGCAGGTAATCCAGAAGGTATTTGCGTGCCTCTTCCAGCTCATTGTCGAAGGCTGTCACCTCCATGCCCTCCGCCACCTTTACGGCACATGAAGCGATCAATCCCCTCATGTCCTTGATCTTGACGATGCATAGGCGACAAGCCCCGGTGGGGGTCAGCTTCTTGTGGTAGCAGAGGTGGGGGATGGCAATGTCGTTTTCTTTTGCCACCTGCAACAGATTGGCCCCTTCCGGAGCCGTGATTTTCTGGTCGTCTATGGTGAATGTAACTGGCTTTGACATACCTTTTTCTTTCGTGTTTGTGATTAATGGCTTCCGGCCGTCTGTGATATTAACTCATTCCCGAAGTACCTTGCGGCTGACTTCAAGGGAAGTATGGGCGATTGACCGAGCGGACAGAGCGAGGTGGCGGCCATGATCTCCGTTTCGCGTATCATTTGGTCCAGCAGGGCCTTTTTGTTTGCTTCCCCGTTTCTGAGCCCCACGGTTTCCTTAACCAGCATGGCGGTTCCGACCCTGCAAGGAACGCATTTGCCGCATGATTCATGCCTGAAAAACCGAAGGCAGTTATGCAATATGTCATAGATGGAATCCCCTTCGGCCATCACAATGACCGCCCCGGATCCAAGGGTGGCGCCTTTTTCCCGAAGGTTGTCGTAGGTCATTTTTTCATCAAGCATGCTGCTGTCAACGAAAGTTCCTGCAGCTCCTCCCAGCAGGGCGGCTTTAAAAGGTTTTCCAAAAGCCATTCCCCCGGCAAGGTCGTCAATTAACTGGCGCAGGCTCACCCCGAGGCCCACTTCATAATAACCGGGCCGGTTGACTTTTCCGCTGATGGTAAATATCTTTGTTCCGGGCGAGCGTTCAGTGCCTTGTTTCCGGTACCACTCCCTGCCGTTGAGAACAATATGGGGTACGTTGGCCAGGGTTTCTACATTGTTGACAAGCGTCGGCATGCCGAAAGCGCCCTTTTCGGCCGGGAACGGAGGTTTGATGCGGGGATGTCCGCGCTTGCCCTCGAGCGACTCCAGCATGGTCAGTTCTTCACCGCACAGGTAGGAGCCTGCGCCAAGTTTGATTTCCAGGTCGAAGTCAAAGCCGGAACCCAGGATGTTGGTCCCCAAAAAGCCTTTTGCATAAGCGTCCTTAATGGCCTTCCGGGTCTTTGCAATCGATTCGTAATACTCCGCCCGGATGTATACATACCCTTTGGTGGCTTGTATGGCATATCCCGAAATAATGGTTCCCTCCAGGAACATATGAGGGTCCTGCTCCATGATGACCCGGTCCTTAAAGGTTCCGGGTTCTCCCTCGTCGGCATTCACCACCACATAGCGCTGGGGACATTCCTGGCAACCCTGGCTGGTGAACTTTTTCTTCATGCCGGTTGAAAAGCCTGCGCCTCCGCGGCCCCGCAGGCCGGATTCTGTCATTTCATCAATGATGGTGAAAGGATCCATGGACAGGGCTTTCCTCAGCCCCTCGTATCCCCCCGCAGCGATGTAATCTTCAATGCTTTCCGGGTCGGTTTTTCCGACGTTCTTTAAAACAATGCGTGTTTCCTTTATCATAAGGTTCCGATGATTAGAAAGTGTTCAGTCAGCAACAAAAGTTTAAGCCGGGTTCCCTGTGTTCGCCTCTTCTTCCGTTTTCCGTATCTCCCCGATTATTTGCCGTATTCGCTCTTCATTCAGTTTGTTGAAGACCCGTTGGTCAATCATCATGGAGGGGGCTTCCTGGCATTGGCCCAGGCATTCGGATACCTCCAGGGTGAAAAGTCCGCAGGGCGTTGTCTCCCCCGTCTTAATTCCGAGGACAGACTCCAGGTGGGCGATGACGTCCTTGCTTTTCATGAGCTCACAAACGGCCGAAACGCAAACCCGGATAATGTGCCGGCCCCTTGGTTGAAGGCTAAACATGGAATAGTACCCGGCCACCCCGTAAACGGCACTCTTTGTCAGCTTCAGGTAGCTTGCGGCGGCTTCAAGCGCTTCTTCCGTTAAATAATGCCGGGGGTGGTGGTCTTGCAAATCGTGCAGGATCATCAGGAGGTTGTGACGCTTGGGTGCGTGTTTTTCTAAAATTTGTTGTGTCGACATATGTTGATAATGGCTTATGTTTCAGGCATCCGGAGTTTGGCGGCAGTGATCGGACGAGTGATCGGACGCATTGCCCGGGGAAACCGGGATCAAAATACCACTTTTTTTCTTAAAAATGCCCCGGCCAATCCCACATATTGCAGTGGTTCAGGTAGTTTTAATTTAGACTGGTTTTGGCCAAGGGCCCGGATCAAACCACTTCCACCTTGTTTTCATCGAGGTAGAGGATCATTTTTTTCAGGTTCGGATACCCCATTTCGCTGAGGAGGCCGGCGTACCGCATGATCTGTTCCCGGTGTTTCTGGTAGGCCTTCCCTGTCTTATAATCGATGACGATGGTCTTGTCTTTCATCAGAACCACCCTGTCGGGCCTGAAAAAATTACCGTTCTGGTCGAAAAGACCGGCTTCAGGTTTGGTTGTCAAGCCTTCTGCAAAATAGGGGGCGATTTCGGGCTGTCCGATCAGGCGGTTGATCTTTTCTTTCCATTCCAAAAGCTGTTGTTGGTCGATTTCCCCCTGTCCCATCATTTGCAGAAGAACGGGTTCCACATCATTGGCGGAGAATATTCTTTCCATGGCTCTGTGGATCAAGCTTCCGCGCATCAACGGGTCTTCACCC
>JAWLHS010000224.1:0-3769 GCA_041690235.1 Bacteroidales bacterium | reverse complement strand
GCGTGTCTACCAATTTCACCACCTGGGCAAAGGTTTTGCAAAAGGTTTGGCAAAAGTACTAAATTTCTTTTTTAATTTTACCAAAAATTCATTCCGTTTGACGAAAAACCGGACCCCCTGTTTCCAGGGGCAGTTTAAACCCCTTAAGTTCAATATAATGCAAGAGAAGCCAGAAGAAGAACTGATCCATTCAAAACCCGTAATCGAACTCCTCACCGTTGCCAACGAATATTGCCTGTTTTTTGAAAAAGCGGAATCCTATACCACCGGGGATATTATGGGGTATTTTCAAAAAATGGCCCCCCTGTTGTACCTGAAGGGCAGCACCCTTCCAAACATCAAAGCCACCGATGATTCGTTCAACGAACGCTTCGTAACCGAAGAGCAGTGGGAGCAGGTATTTAAAGTTCTGCGCGAAAAACTGGGAAGCAAAGACATTTTCTACCACCTGGACCACAATGCCGATAGTGTGCAGGCCAGCCTGGCCGAGAAACTATCCGACATCTACCAGGATATGAAGGATTTTGTGATGCTCTATCAAAAAAACCACCTTCATGCCAGGGAAAATGCCGTGGCTGAGGTCCGTGCCCTGTTTGCCAACCATTGGGGGCCACGGATTATTGATGCCCTGAAGGCCTGTCATCACTACATTTACAAAGACCTGATCGATCCGGAACTTTTTGATGACCTGGACTTGAAAGATTTTTAACAAACCGGCCTGTTACTTGTTGTACTTGGATCAGACCATTTTTCGATTCAATATTCAGGTTTAGTGATTATACCCAATCCTTTTGTGAAATGATGCTTCAAAAAATATCCCTTCCATCCATGGCCTTGATCGCAACGAAAAGGGGGCTCTCCCTTGTGCTGCTGTCCTTTGTTCTGTTTTCCTTTAAGGCACAGGCCGGCCAGGGACACCGGATAGAAGTATCGGTAAGGGGTTTGGGCGCGGAAGAATGTTACCTTGCCTACCATTACGGAGACCGGCAGTTTTTGAAAGATTCGGTCGCATCCAACGAACAGGGATCCCTTGTTTTCGAGGGCGGGGAAAGACTGGATCCGGGCATGTATATGGTGGTGTTGCCCGGACAGAAATATTTTGAAATCCTCGTGGACCACAACCAGCATTTTTCCCTGGAAACATCCCTGGATCAACTTGTTTTAGCCATGCGTTTTACCGACGCACCAGACAACCAGGGCTTCTATGACTACCTCCGTTTCCTCAATGCCATCAGGCCTGAAATGAACCGACTACAGGAAGCTGCCGGAAGGGAAGGCCTCCCGGAGGACAGTCAATCTTCCGTCATTGAGAAAATGGATTCCCTCAACGCAGTGATCCGACACCGGCAGGATGTCTACATGGAAACATTTCCGGACGGCCTTTTCTCCAAAATATTGCTTGCACAAAGAGATCCAGCCATTCCGGAGTCTTTCCGGCAGGATGGAAGAATCAATGACCAGAAGGCCCTTCGGGGTTTTTACAAGGACCACTACTGGGACCACATCGACTTTTCTGACGACCGCCTGCTGAGAACACCGGTCTACCACGCCATGCTTCGCCGGTTTTTTGAGAATTTTCTTCTCCAGGCCCCGGATACCATCATCCGGTACGGGGACAAACTGATCCGGGAAAGCCGTGCCCATCCTGATGTGTTTCGCTACACCCTGTGGTATTTGACCAATTTTTCGGAACGTTCAATGGTGATGGGAATGGATGCCGTTTTCGTGAGACTGGTGGAGAATTACTATGCTGCCGGAGAGGCGTTCTGGATGGAAGAGACGGCCTTGTCAAACCTGGTTGCCAGGGCCCGGAAACTTAAACCCCTTCTGGTCGGGAAAACGGCCCCCGACATCACCATGTATGCCACCGATGGAACCCCCGTATCCTTGCATGATGTGGAAGCGGAATACCTGGTGGTCTATTTCTGGGAATCCGAATGCAGCTATTGCCAGAAAGAAACCCCGGCCCTGAAGGAACTTTATGATACCTACCGTTCCAAAGGCCTTGAGGTCTACGCGGCCAATGCCGAAATGGACCAGGCCAAATGGCGTGAAGCGGTCGGCAAATACGAACTGGAATGGATCAATGTGAACGATGTGGCCAATAAGTCGGGATTCAGGGAAAAATACGACATCTTCGGCATTCCCCTGATTTTCCTACTGGACAGTGAAAAGCGGATTGTGGCCAAGCAAATCTCGGTGGAGCAACTCAAAGGATTCCTTCCCTCCTACTGATGCTCTTTTCTTAACAGGTCGTTGACCACTTTCACGGGATTGAAGGTAATCAGCGGCACTTCCGCAAACAGCGTGATCCAGTCGGCCATCCCGCCATTCCACAGTCCCGGAAGCTCCAGCGCTTTCAGATCACGCCCATCCCGGGATTTTTTGCTGATAAAACCGGTATCGGAGTCCACGAACCTTGTCAGATCAAAGCTTTTTCCCGTATAATCCCTGGTTGCACAAACCAGGTCGACCGGGTTAAAATGGGTTGATTGTTTAAAAACGGCCGCCTGCTCAGGATCACCCATATCAATTTGGGATGACTCCACAATTTGCAGGGACAGCTTGCCGGTATGATGGTTTTTAACCCAAAACGGACCCCCACCGGGCTCCCCCTGGTTCTTTACCATGCCGCAAATGCGCAGTGGGCGGTTGAGCAGTTTTTTCAGAACAGGGGTGCCATTTAAAACATCGGCAGGGAAATGGTCCGGGTCAATATTCAACGCCCCGGTCGCAAATGCAACGGCTTTTTCGTACGCCCCCTGGTCTGGGTTCCCCGCATCCAGTCGACTCAGCCACTGATGGACCTTTTCCTGGATCCCGGTCAGGAGTCCGCCAAGCGCCTTTTTATACAATACGGTTGGTTCCTTTCTGTGGTCCGGAACCACATTATCGATGTTTTTAATAAAAACCAGGTCGGCTTCCAGGTCGTTCAGGTTCTCGATCAGGGCCCCATGTCCGCCGGGACGAAAAAACAAGGAACCGTCCAGCTCACGGAACGGCTTGTTGTCAAGATCAACGGCAATGGTGTCTGTGGAAGGTTTTTGCAGGGAAAAATCAACTTCGGGTTTCACCCCGTATGTTTTGGAAAAGGGTTCCCTCACGCGCCCGAAAAGGCGCCTGAACTTGTCAAGATGATCGGGCGAAACGGTAAAATGGATGCGCACCGCTCCGGTTCTGCCTTCAATGGAAAGGGCCCCTTCCACCAGGTGTTCCTCGAAAGGTGTGCGGGATTGATTCCCGTAGCGGTGAAATGCCAGTAGTCCCTTGGGTAAGGAAGCATAATCGAGGCCATAATCAAACAGAATGAAATCAAGCAGGGGCAAATAATTCCGGTCAGCAAGCAAATGATTCGCATCCAGATCTTCCTTGAACATGGCCAGGGACAAATCCTCCCAGAAGGCAAATTCCTTCATTCGTCCGAAAAAGGTGGCAGCGGATGAATCCCCCGACAGCAAATCCGGCACACTGGTGCCACCAGCCAACTGCTCCCTCCATGAAAACAGGTCCTTGAACATCCGGGTGGCCGCACCGCTTGCAGGAACAAACTTGACCACCTCCCTGGATAGCCTGGCCTGATCGTAAGCTTCGGCCATGGCCGCTGCCCCGGATTCATCCAGCTGAATAATCCCGTCATGCACTGTTGCAGGCCGGGCCAGTTTGACAAACCGGATACCCTCCCTGAAATAAGCCAGTTGCTGATCAACAAGCTGAAGTGAAATGCCCTTCTTTCGCATCTGGGCCAGATCCCTTTCATTAAACATATTAC
>JAWLHS010000223.1:0-3808 GCA_041690235.1 Bacteroidales bacterium | reverse complement strand
AATGCATAGGCGAGCAGGATGATGGTCCAGATTCCGGTGGCCGGAATCCCCGCAATGGTCGGCATCTTGAACTGGGCCCAGGGTCCGATGAACACAAAGAAATACATGGCGGCCAGGGCCAGAATGGACCAGAGCAGAGGGCTTTTTCCTTTTTTATAGATCAGGTACCCCAGGTAAATGGCAATGGGCACTTCCATCCAGACGGCCAGCACGGCTTGGGGGTAAAGGCCGAACACAATGGCGATCACCAGCCCGAAAATGGCGATGACGATCCACAGTTCCAGAAAAACGATCAGAAAGAAGAAGACCTTGGTGCGGTTGTTGATGTACTTGGCAGTATATTCGGAGATGGACTTGCCCTGGTTTCGCATGGAAATGATGAGGGCCCCGAAGTCATGCACGGCGCCCATGATGATGCTGCCGATAAAAACCCACAGCAAGGCCGGAACCCAGCCCCAAATGATGGCGATTGCAGGTCCGACAATGGGGCCGGTGCCCGCAATGGAAGTAAAGTGATGACCGAAGATGATCTCTTTTTTGGTGGGGACGTAGTCGATCCCGTCCTCGTATTCACAGGACGGTGTCTTACAGGCCCCTGAAAGTTGGAAGATTTTACGGCCGATAAACTGGCCGTACAATTTGTACATGATAATGTACCCTGCAAATGCCAGAACCATAATCGCTAAAGCACCCATGTTCCCTCCTCCCTTTCAAAAAGATTAACTGTTGAATGGTAAGAACACGCTTTTTTTGGAGAAAGTGTGGAACTAAAGGTCTTAAATGTCAAGGAAAAATTTTCCGTCTCCCTTGCCCGGATTGAGGATGCGGCTTCCGGGGCTAAGACGGGAGCGTGGTTTGGCAAGAGTATGGAGGGCGGTTGCAACATTTCATCCCCGCCGAAATCCCCTTTCCAAACCGGGGACTTGGAAGGGATGTCCATGTTTCATGAATATTCATGCTCCATGGCTTTTAGGCGCTTGAAAATATCTTCATTCACCGGCGTGGGAATATGATACGCCTTTCCCAGTTCAATTACCCTGCCAGCCAGCATGTCCGCCTCGGTTTTCCGTCCGGCCTCCACATCCTGGAGCATGGAGGTCTTCCCCTGCGGGGACAGATTGGATAAGACCGAATACCAGTCTTCAATATCCTTTTCAGTGAGATCCACCTTTGCCTTCCGGGCAATGGTTATGACCTCCCTCATGGCCGATTCCATGAGGTCCTTTGCCTCCTGCGATGTCTGGAATTCGGAATAGGGCGCCCTCAGGACGGCTGAGGCCTGATTGATTCCCACATTGATCATGAACTTCCACCACAGGACCCGGATCATGTCCACAGGGGTCTCATAGGTAATGCCGGCCCGGTCAAAGAGGGCTTGAAGCGCCTTGACCCGCTCTGAGATAACCCGGTTTTCCGCCTCGCCGAAGAACAGCCGGCCCTGGGTGGTATAGGTGAGACGGTTATCCTCCCTGAGCGCATCAATGCCCACTGCCACTGCATACAATACCTTTTCCATGCCATAGGCGGCGCCGAGCCGCTCCTCACTGTCTATGCCGTTCATCACAGACAGGAGAATGGTGTTATGGCCTATGCTGTTTTTTATATCCCGGATGGCCTTTGGCAGATGGTAGTGTTTTACAGCCACCATGATGAGGTCCGGAGGGGCGGATTGATCATCCGGCCTGACCACCGGCAGCACATAATGCCTGTCATTGACGAAAAACCCCTTCTTCCTTAAGCGCTCACAGCGTTCGCCGTCCGCAATAAGCGATATGCACCGGGGATCCATGTCGAACAGTTTGCTGGCATAAAAGGCGCCCATGGCCCCGGTCCCTATCAAGGAAATGCGTTTAATGGATGACATAGGTCAGCTCCTCCGCTCATACGGGTAAATGTGGTAGTCGGTTCGCCGTGCCCGGACCTTAAAATATTACTGGATGTAAAGATATCACGTTATGGACAGGGAGGCAAGCGGTGGGTCCTTTTTCCAGCAATTCTAATTTTGGCCCGAACGTTGAGCGGCCGATCTTTTGGCAGCCGATTTCAATTGGAAATCGATCATGTCAGCAAAGGCTTTGAACTGATTTCCATGGTTCCTGATAAAGAAGGGGGGAGATGTTTATTCAGATGGAGATGATCAAACCTGTTTACGAGCTCCATTCAAGAAAGTGAACGTAGTACACCATTGCATCCTGAGAGGATTTCTGGACGATTCGTACCCAGGGAGCGTGTCTACGTTAGCTTGTGTCCGGGAACTCTAACTCGAGCCCCCGTGCCATGAAAGCTAGCATCACCTCCCAGTTGTCAAAACACATATACCGGGTCAAGGCGCGGATATCATCGAAGAATGTTTTTCGACTTGGCAGGTCTTCTCGAATACGCCTATAGGTGTCGTCAAAGATTTCCAGGACGGTATGAAAGAGAAAAGCCAGCAGATTTAAGGCCAGTAAAAGGTTGGATAAGTGACGCTTTCCATGGCCAAAATTGTGCTCAAGATGATATCCCTTGGTCTTTAATATGTTGTTGTTTTCATTTTCAATTTTCCAACGGGCGCGACCATCGGCCACGATCTGTTTGACATTGTCTTTGGATATTTTGAAATCAGTTGCAAATGCATTTTTATACAACCGTCTACCAGTAGCTGAAGTGATGGTCAGTTCGCACCAGTTCACTTCCAAGGCATCTTCGCCATCCCGTAGAGGCACCTGGTTTACGAACCGATAGGTATAGATATGATGGGTTTTTCCTGTCCATATTTTTTCCACCAGGGTTTCAACGGCATCCATTGCTTGCAGTTCGTCGATCCATTGGTAAAGCGTTTTGTGCGAATCGGGTTTGCAGACGAGGATAAAGTGGAGGTTATTGTCCAATATCAACAAGCAGAGGGGCTGTCGACAATACAAATCATCCCCTAAAATGGTAATTCCGAGGTCCCTATATACCGGTGTATACTCTGTTATCCAGCGTTTGGCTGCGGCATTTTCACAGTCCTGTTTATTGTGTCCGTCCTGAGGCGTAATAAACTCTGGGGGCAAAGAGATGACCTTACTTTGGCCGGGAACGACGAAAACGGGGGTAATGGCAGAGTGGGAATAGGTGGTAGTTCCGTTTTTGTGTTCTGTGGTGCTGCAATTTTGGCAGTGAACCTTGTTGGAAGAAAAGAAATAGGTACCATCCAGTGCGCACAACAAGTTATTGTCGTATGAACGAAAAGCATCCAGGTGACCGGAGTCCTTTATCCCATTGAAAATATAATGGAAGATCGGATACACGCTGGACGGTTCGACCTCATCCATCAAATCTCGGATATGGTTGTCACAGGGGATTTGGTCCATCTCAAACAGGGTTTGGGCATTGCTGATGCCTTTATTTTTTAGCATAGATTCTTGAAATGACAGGAAAGAAGGGCTTTGGGTAAAGAAAACAGAAAAAGCACCCAAGGCGGCATCCTCAATGCTGTAGCGGCAGTTTGAGCCTGTTCGTTTATCAGGAAAGCCAGCCATTGTGGAGCGAACATAACTGACCATACTATCGAAACTGAGTGGTTGAGGGTTGTTCTTTTGTCGTTCTGCTGAAGGCATTTCCGTTTTCGAATAATAGAGGGTTCACTTACCCATTATCTATTACCATCAACGGAAGCGAATGTCCAGAAAAAAATATTATGCGTGAAAACAATAACTTAAGTGTAAACAGAGAAAAACATCAAAAATCAGGCAGCAATCTCAAAAGGAGCCCCAGCCCAAAATTAGAATTGCTGCTTGGCAACCGCTTTTCTGATCCATGCCATCGACAAAGGATACAATGGAAG
>JAWLHS010000222.1:0-3859 GCA_041690235.1 Bacteroidales bacterium | reverse complement strand
CCCCTGTAAATTAAACCTTTGTTGTAAAGATCAATGAAAACGCGTAGGACCGATTCGGAAAGGTCCTGATCCATGGTGAACTTGGTGCGGTCCCAGTCGCAGGAGGCCCCAAGCTTCTTTAACTGTTCCAGGATAATGCCTCCGTGTTTTTCCTTCCATTCCCATGCGTGCCGGAGGAATTCTTCACGACTCAGGTTTTTTTTGTCGATGCCTTCTTCCTTCAGTTTGGCCACCACCTTTGCTTCGGTGGCAATGGAGGCATGATCGGTACCGGGAAGCCAGCATGCGTTATAGCCATTCATGCGGGCGCGGCGCACCAAAACGTCCTGAATGGTATTGTTTAACATATGGCCCATATGCAATACCCCTGTCACATTCGGCGGGGGAATGACGATGGTATAGGGCTCACGCCCGTCCGGGCGTGATTTGAAATAAGCTTTTTTTATCCAGAAGGAATACCATCTGGATTCGTTGTCTTTGGGTGCGTATTGCTTGGGAATATCCATGGAGAGCCAAATCAAAAAATTGCAAAATCCTTGTGCGAAAAACTGGACAAAGGTAAAAAAAAACACCCAACCCCCGGCGGACCCTTATGGTGAATTTTAACCCCTTTCGGATGAGGGATTTGCGACTTTTTTATATATTTGCTTAAGGGAGACAGAGCAATGAATGGACAAACCACCAATCCGTTGCCTTTTGGAGGTGCGGGACCGGCCAATATTGACCAGGCGCTGGCCTCTGAGGATTGTCGTGTTCGCGCAAGGGCCGTGCAGCAGATCGCTGATCAGACCAGGCTGGAGCGGATTGCCCTGACGGATCCTGACCGGAGCGTGCGGCAGGCAGCGGTGGAGAGAATTTCCTGCGAAAAAGTCCTGGCAAATATTGCCCGGAGGGATCGGGACTATTACGTCCGAAAAACCACTGTTTCGAGGATTCGTGATTCAGGTATTCTTGCCGGGATTGTGCTGGGAAATCAGGATGATTATTATTTCTGCAAGGAGGTTCTTGCCCATATCCGGGACGAGGATGTATTGGCCGGATTGATCGGGAGCCTGACGCATAGGGATATTAAATCAGCGGTGGTACAGCTGATTACGGATCAAAGGCTGCTGGGCATTGTTGCCTGTTCGCAATGTGATTTTTATGTGCGGGCAGAGGCCCTGAAAAAAATTTCCGACCAGGAGGTGTTGAAACATATTGCGTTGAATGACAGCGATTACTATGTCCGCGCCCTGGCGGTTCACCAGATCAATGACCCCGATCTGATCCGCCAGGTGGCACTGAAAGATCCCGATTTCAATGTAAGGAGCCAGGCCGTGCTTTGCATTTCGGATGAGGACGTTCTGATGGATGTCGTGTTAAACGATCCGGACTTTGAAGTTCGCAAGAATGCCGTCGGCCGAATGGAAGACCCGGGGGTGGTGCGGGCACTTCTTGAAAGGGTCACGGATTCATTTGTTAAGCGGATGATCCGGTCCAGGCTCTCCGTTTTGGATCATAGCGGTTCGGCCGACTCCTGAGCCCCTCCTTCCTGTTTGCCGATGGGAATTCTTTGTCCCTCCTCGGCCAGTATGCTGTTTGGAAAGATTTCCCTGGCCTCCTCCAGGAAGAAATTCATGTCTTTGTACCTTGCCGAGTAATGTCCGATCAACAACTGCCCTGCCTTGGCCAGGTGGGCAATGGTTGCGGCCTCGATGGTTGTGGAGTGCATTTTTTCCCGGGCCACGGCGGCGCGGTCTTTCAGGAATGTTGCTTCATGGTAAAGCAGATCGCTTCCTTTGATTTGGTCAAGGAAGCCTTCGGTGTAGGCGGTGTCCGAGCAAAAAGCATAGGATCTGGGCCGAAGCGGATCCCGGGTAATCGCCCGGTTGGAAATGACTTTTCCCCCGGGCGTGGTGAAGTCAGCTCCTCTTTTGATCGCGGGGATTTGCTCTACCGGAATGTTGTATTTGCGGATGCTTTCCTTTTTCATATTCCTGTCGGGGGCTTTTTCTTTGAACAAAAAGCCGTAGCATGGAATCCGGTGCGCCATTTCCAGGGTCTCCACCGTAAGTTCTGCATCCTCGTAAACAACGGTCTCACCCCCTTCAATTTCATGAAAAAATGTTTCGTACCGGGCCTGGAGTCCGGATGCCTCGAACTGCAAATCAATAATGGGTTTGAGCCCGGGTGGTGAATAGATGTGCAGGTCTTCCTTCCTGCCGTGAAGATGCATTGAAAACAGCAGTCCCGGCAGTCCCAGGTAATGATCCCCGTGCAGGTGGCTGATAAAGATATGGTTGATGCGCATCAGGGGAATCCTCAGCCGTCGCATCTGGATTTGCGCCCCTTCGGCACAATCCAGCAAAAACCACTGGTTTTTATGGTGTAGGACCTGGGCTGTGGTGTGGCGCAGGGAGGTAGGGGCCGCGGCGGAGCTTCCCAGAATAATAACTTCAAACGGATTGGGCACAGGCGACTTAGCGCTCATAGCTGCCTTTTTTCAGCATCTTCCCGTCTTTAACCATCAGGTTGCCATTGGCCAGCAGGTGAACGATCCGGTATTCCGCATCCAATAACACCATATCGGCGTCATGGCCTGGGTGGATCCGTCCTTTATGCGAAAGTTTCAGAATGTCGGCCACATTGGAGGTGACCACCCTGAGCGCATCTTCAGGCTTCATGTTTTCCTCGCGGATGGCATCGGTCATCTCTTCAAACAGGGAGCGGGGCATTCCCATTTCCAGCATTCTCAGCTTGCCTTCTGCATCAAAATCGGGCAACGAACCACAGCCATCGCTGGTCATTGTGATGTGTCCGATCGGAACACCTGCCCGGAGCAATTCCTTGATGGCGCGGGCAGGTTTTATTTCCAGTTCCGGATAATAGGGATAAGAGCTGGATGTGAGATCCACATATCCTTTCCTGCCATAGGTCTTGGCATCTTCAAATATATAATGGTTCCGGTTGCAGTGGGTGGGAAGGAATTGGGTGAGCTGAAGTTCACTTGCCTCCACGGCCTCGTATAAGGGCCTGAAGGGGTCTTTGGCGTCTCCCATATGAATGTTCACGATCCCGGCTTTTCCTCCCAGCATGCCGCCAACCCGCGCGTGTTCTGCAAGCCGGATCAGTTCCCGGGTGGATGGAAATGACGACCTATGGTCTGAGATGGCAATCTCGCCCACACCAATCACTTCATCAATCAGGGCAATGTCCCTGCCGACATCGCCCAGTATGGTTGTGGTGGGAACCTGGTAGGAACCCGTATAGATCCAGGCGCTGACACCCTCCTGCCGCAGTGCCTTGGCCTTCATCAGCACAGATTCGACACTGCGGGTCATTCCGTCGGTGCCCAGGCAGCCGACCACCGTGGTTACCCCTGCTTCAAGCATCTGGCTCAACTGAATCTCGGGTGTTCTGCTGGCAGGGCCACCCTCCCCACCGGCACCGGCGATATGGACATGGGCATCGATAAGGCCCGGTATCATTCGCAGTCCGACGCCCTCAATCACTTCCATGTCCCAGCCACCGGGAATATCCATCTTTTCAGCCACGGCAACAATTTTTCCCCCGGCTACCAGAACGTCCATGACACCCAAAGGTTCCGGGGCAAATACATCGCAATTTCTGATAAGGATCATATTACCTGAAAAGTCTTAATATGTCATTAAAATTAACAAAAACCAAGAGAGACAACAACAACAACATGCCAACCATCTGGGCGTATTCCATAAATTTTTCACCGGGTTTCCTGCCGGCGATGATCTCGTAAAGGAGAAACATGACGTGCCCGCCGTCCAGGGCGGGAATGGGCAGTACGTTCATAATGGCCAGTATGATGGAGAGAAAGGCGGTTATGGTCCAGAAATGGATCCAATCC
>JAWLHS010000221.1:0-3892 GCA_041690235.1 Bacteroidales bacterium | reverse complement strand
GGTTTTGTGGCTTCGTTCGCAGATTAAAAAAAAGACAGAAAGCCTAAACCTTAAAAACCAGGAATTACAGAAAAGCGAGGAAAAGTTCAGGGTGATTACTGAAAACTCGAGCGACATCATATGGCATTTGGACAGCAATTTTCTTTTAACCTATATCAGCCCGGCAGATGAAAGGATAAGGGGTTTTAAAAAGGAAGAGGTCATTGGCCAATCACTTTTTTCAATTCTTAAACCGGAAGGAATTGAAATGCTAATGGAGGCGAATAAAAAACGAATGATCGACCTGAGCAAGGGAATCAGGTCAGCCCCCGCGATTTATGAGCTGGAAGAACGGTGTAAGGATGGCAGTTATGTTTGGGTTGAAGCCACTGCAACGGCATTTTATGACCAGGATGGTAACATTTCTGGTTATCATGGCGTCTCAAGAGATATTTCAGAACGAAAAAAAGCCGAACTGCTGCTGAAAGAACACGAAAGCCAATTAAGGGAGCTTAATTCCACAAAAGACAAATTGTTTTCAATCATAGCACACGATTTAAGAAGCCCGTTTAATGCCATTTTAGGTTTCTCGGAATTATTGATTCAAAACAGAAAAGATTTTGAGGTGGTTAAAACGGAAAAGTACCTGGAAATCATTAATTCATCCGCCAAAAACACCCTTATTTTACTTGATAACCTGCTAAGCTGGGCAAAGTCACAAACCGGAAAAAACACTTACCAACCGGAAAAAACGTATTTACCTGCAATCATCAGTGAACTGGCAGAAGAGTCAAAATCAATTGCAAAAATTAAAAACATCTCTTTAGATTGTATTCAATCAGGTGATTTTGAGGTGTATGCCGATGTAAATATGTTGAAAACGATTTTGCGAAACCTGATTTCCAATGCCATAAAATACACCCACCCGGATGGGAAAGTCACCATTTCCGCAGAGAAAAAACAATACAAGGTTGAAATTACGGTTTCTGATAATGGCGTTGGGATGAGTGAAGAGACCCGAAACAAATTATTTGAAATTGATTCCCCCATCACAACCACCGGAACAGCAAACGAAAAGGGTTCAGGGCTGGGCTTAATACTATGTAAAGAATTTGTCGAAAAACATGGTGGGGAAATTTGGGTAACCAGTGAATTGGGAAAAGGAAGTGCCTTTATCTTTTCGTTGCCTTCCGGATCATAACGCGCGCTTGTCTGCTGGTTTGATATTCATGGACATTGGATTTCATTCGTCCCGCTTGTCGGCTGGAAAGCTTTTCGCATACAGCCACGGCAAGCCGGGATCTTGTTTTCCGAGCTGGTCAATCCAACGCTATAAAGTCCTTTACATAAATAGTGAAGAATGCAAAAAAAACCGGACGGGCATACGATATACCCGTCCGGCACAATGCGTCTTTCCCGGGATTATTAACCCATCATCATTCCCCGTCCGACAAAAATCGCAGTCAGGATGGCCCCAACCACCAGGCTGGCCACAATCATAACCAGCAAACTGACAATGAAGTAAGTGGTCACCTTATCGTCGGGTGTTTTCATCATCGGCTGAAGCCCGATGTACAACAAGTACAGGCCATAAAGTCCGGCGAGTGTGGCGATGATCCCAAGGCTCGGGATGATCATGAACACACCGGCCACCAGGGCTGGCGTATAGGAATACACCACCAGTTGCATGGCCCTTCTGAAATCCTTCTGAGAACCGAAAGAGGGAGCCAGCAAATCGATCACGTATGCAGCGACAAAAGCGGCAATAACCGGTGAGATAAAGCCCATAATGGCATAGCGTATGCCGGCAGCAAAGGAGCCGCCAACATATCCGACAAACGGCATCCGGTAACCCACCAGCCCGTAGCCAATGAGGTTGGCAATGGCCGGAATCAGCGCCAGCAGCAGCAGGTAACCTACGACCAGTTGAGAAACCGGAGTGGTCTCCTTTTCTATCACAGGCCACTCCTCTTTGGGGTTGAACAGAATATTCTTAACACGCTCAATGAGGCCCACGGAATTCGGCCCAGGCTCAACAGGATCCATAAATTTGTTTTTTTAAGGTGAGTAAATGGTTTTGCGCCATTAAATATACAATATTTCCGGAAAGGCCACAACCAAACGGACGACTTACGGCTTCTGCCTGCGACCAACCATCTTGCTCCGGAGGCGGTAAGCCAGGCCAGGCCGGCTTAATCATAAATCAAAAGAGAGTAGAAAGCCCCACCCCTGCACCAAACCGGTTGTCGTACCCGACCATCAGCGCGAAGTTTCTTGATAATAAAAATTCAAGGCCAACCGACCAGGTAAATTCATCCTTATAATCTACCGGTTCCCCTGTTGCATCGTCAATGAGGGCATTAACCAGTCCGAAATCAGCCTGATATTCCAATTCACCCAATAGAATGGTTCGTGGAAAAATCATCATTTCCTTTTCAAGGCTTAACTTCGGCCGCAATTGATGGTCCAGCCGCACATCCAAATGAAACATATACGGTGTAAAATACCGGATTCCGGCAACGGCGACGGAATGTATTTCATTAAAGCTGTATTCTTCTTCATTTTCTATATTCGCTCCGGCGAAAACACTTAAGTAGCTGTGCAAATACCGCTGATAGGTAAATTCAGCTTCCATCAGCTGGTTCCATCCGTATTCCACGTTTAAATTAAACTGGTTTCGGATGTTTGAGCTCACCAGGTTCAGCTCTGCAAAATGGGTGGCAATATCGGCCATTCCCCATGAATAGTACTGGTTGGTCTCATGAATCAATGTTGAAACCGGATGCCCCGTCAGCCGCGGATCGCGCGGGGTATCATAGCTGAATATCCGGGCCATGCCGCCCATCATGTGATACAGGACGTGGCAATGGAAAAACCAATCACCATATTCATCGCCATAAAACTCGATGGTTACCTTTTCCATGGGCGGCACATCCACGGTATGCTTCAGGGGTGAATATTCGTCGTTTTTATTGATCACCCTGAAAAAATGTCCATGCAGATGCATCGGATGGTGCATCATGGTGAGGTTGTTCAGGGTAATCCGGGTAATTTCCCCCTCCTTGATGATTATTTTATCCGTTTCTGACAGCGGAATCCCGTTCATACTCCACACATACCGGTTCATATTTCCTGTCAGGTTCAGTAAAACTTCTTTAACGGGAGCATCCTCAGGATAGCTTGTTATTTCCGGCGATTTTAAATGGTCGTAACCAATCTCTGAACGCATTGCGAAAGCCCCCGCATCCATTTCATCCTGCACCATATCCATATCATCGCCTCCATCCATTGCACCGGATTCGCCTTCGTTCTTCCTGTCCATCTGCATGTCCCCGTCCATTTGCATGTCCCCGTCTTGCGTGTCCCCATCCATCTGCGTGTCTCCGTCCGTCTGCATGTCCCCGTCTTGTGTGTCTCCTTCCATATCCATATCGCCTTCCATGTCCATGTCTCCCTCCATATTCATATCGCCTTCCATCTGCATGCCCCATTTTTCCATCATTTTATGTGGGTCATCTATTTTTGGCCGAAATTTTGCGGCAGGTGCGCCCATTTTCATGTTCATTTTGGCCATTTCTTTCATCATGCCTATTTTATCGGGCTTGGGTACGTCAAGGGCAGGCAGCAACGGTCCTTCTCCCAAGAATGCAGATGCTGCCCCTGAACCGTCCTGGGCGGTGGCCCTGAATTCCAATTGGCCGTTTTCGGGAATGGTGACGATATAATCGTATGTTTCAGCAATTCCAATCAATGTATAATCCCGCTCTACCGGTTCAACGTCAAGCCCGTCGGACGAAATCAATGTGGGTTTGCCTGCTCCGAAAGTAATCCAGAAGTAAGTTGATGCGGCGGCATTGATAACCCGCAACCTCACTTTTTCTCCGGGTTGAAAGCCAGGGTATTTCTGCTCCTG
>JAWLHS010000220.1:0-3937 GCA_041690235.1 Bacteroidales bacterium | reverse complement strand
TATTTGTTTCAGGTCGTCCAGGGAAAAGTTCTGGGAGGAACGCGCCCGCATATTCAGCTTGCCAACCCCGAAATACACCGCATCAGCGCCACCTTGCAATGCGGCGGCGAGCGACTCGTAAGAGCCGGCCGGGGCCATAATCTCTATGTGATTTTCCTTTTGCATTTTTTTCGTCGGACGGGTATGCTGCCCTGGTTGTGATAAACCCAATGCGCGATGCGCATCGCCTTTCAAAAGGTCAGAACCCCCTTGATGCAAAGATACGGCTTTTGCCTTTTAGAGCGAAGTCCACTTTAAAACAGGAGATTGGCCTGATATTTCGGGAACCCATTGAAAACAGTCAACAAAAACTTCCGGTTTTCCGAAGACCGAACCCTTCAAAAATGTAATTTTGTAAAAAAAGTCCTCATGCCGCCAAAGAATCAGTCCGTTCAGTTCGAAGACCTGGGTACCATTGATTACAAAGAGGCCTGGGATTACCAGGAGCAATTGTTTCAGGGCATCGTTAATCAAAAAATGCATAACAGGACGCTTTCGGAAACTGAACAGAGTCCCACCCCGAATTTCCTGCTCTTTTGTGAACACCCCCATGTGTTCACTTTGGGGAAAAACGGCTCAGAGAACAACCTGCTGGCCGATATGGTTCAACTTCAAAACAAAAAAGCCAGCTTTTACAAGATCAACCGGGGAGGGGATATCACCTATCACGGACCCGGGCAAATCGTCGGTTACCCCATATTGGACCTGGACAATTTTTCGCCGGATATTCATCAGTATGTAGCGAACCTGGAGGAAGCCGTTATACGGACAATCAGGCACTTCGGACTAAAAGGGGAACGACTGAAAGGAGCTTCCGGGGTATGGCTCGAAACCGGTCAGCCGGGAAAAGCAAGGAAAATTTGTGCCATTGGCATACGGAGCAGTCGCTGGGTGACCATGCATGGATTCGCCTTTAACGTGAATAGCGACCTGAGCTATTTTGAACTCATCAACCCCTGTGGGTTTACCGACAAAAAAACCACTTCCATGCAGGCCGAACTGGGGCGTGAGGTCAACATCCAAGAGGTAAAAGACATCCTGAAAGCAGAATTGGTGGAGTTATTCTCCATGTCGCTCACAACAATGCATCCCGATCCGCCCACTGCCCTATGAGTGTCCGGGTTTCTGGGTCCCTGAGCTTCTCCGGGCGTTAATCGCCGATTCTTTTCAGCACCTCCAGTGTCAGGTCCCAGAATTTTTCAACCGTTTTTATTTCGATCCTTTCCTCAGGAGAATGGGCGCCCTTAATGGTTGGGCCATAGGAAATCATGTCCATGCCTGGGTACTTCTCTCCGATCAGTCCGCACTCCAAACCTGCATGGATGGCAAGCACCTTGGGTTCAGCCTTAAACAAATCCTTGTAGGCCATTTTTGTGATGGCAAGAATTCTGGAATCCATATCGGGAGACCATCCCGGATAACCATCTCCATGCTTCACCTTTGCCCCGGCCAACAAAAACACACTGGCTACCATGTCGGCGATATCGCGTTTACCGGAATCCAGAGAGCTCCTCTGGCTGGTGGCTATAATGATTTCCCTGGGGGTCATGGAAACAGAAGCCAGGTTGGTTGAGGTCTCAACCAGGCCGGGGATATCCGGCGACATGGCCATGACCCCATGCGGGCAGGCATAGATCGCATTCAGGAGTTTTGACTGGGTGGCGTAATCGACCAGGTGCTGGGGCATGACGGCTTCGCTGATATCGATGGTCAAGCCCGGTTCATTGGTTTTAACCTCTTGTTTTATCTGTTCAGCCAGCTTCCGGGTCAGGTCCAGAAAGTCCTTCCTGTAACGAACGGGTATCGTCACAGTAGCAAACGCTTCACGGGCAATGGCGTTTCGAAGGTTTCCCCCCTTAAGCTCGGCCAGGCGAAGTTCAAACATTTTATCGGCATTCCACAGCAAGCGATTCAGGATTTTGTTGGCATTCCCTCTTCCTTTGTGAATATCGTCTCCCGAATGCCCCCCTTTTAATCCGGTAACACTGATCCGAAAGCCTTCATGATCTATTTCAGTATTCACCTGCTCGTAAGGGAAGGTAATCAGGGTGTCAATGCCACCGGCACAGCCAATAAAGAGCTCCCCGTCATCCTCCGAGTCCAAATTGAGCAGGATCTGACTTTTCAGGAAATCTTTCTCCAGGCCAAAAGCCCCGGTCAGGCCTGTTTCTTCATCTATGGTAAACAGGCACTCAAGCGGGCCGTGGGCCAACTGATCAGATTCCAGAATAGCCAACTGAACGGCCATGCCAATGCCGTCATCGGCTCCCAGGGTGGTTCCTTTTGCTTTCACCCACCCATCTTCAACAAACGCCTGAATGGGGTCCGAATCAAAATCATGTTCCACATCCGAGTTTTTCTCACAAACCATGTCAACATGGCTTTGCAAAGCCACCTTTGCGAAATCCTCAAATCCTTTTGTGGCAGGTTTTTCAATTACAAGATTACCCAATTTGTCCTGCCTGTATTCCAATGAATGTTTACGGGCAAAATCAATCAGGTAAGTCAATATCTTTTCTTCTTTTTTTGAAGGTCGCGGAACCTGCAGAATCTCTTCAAACATTTCCCACACCCTTTGAGGTTTCAGATGTCCCAAAACTGCTCCCATAATATGAATTATTTATTTATACGAAGATACGAAGGATTGTGCTGATTGCGGCCATCAACCTCTGCCAATTGTCAGAGGCCAAAACCGGGACCTAATATTTTATGGGATCGAAGCCTTGCCCGTAAACCCCCATAACATTCGCCACGGAAATAAAAGCCATGGGGTCAATTTCCTTAATGGCCCGGAAAACAGTGGATGTTTCATAGCGTTTAACAACCACCACGAGTACCTGGGTGTCCTCTTTGGAGTACCATCCCTTTCCCTGCAAGAGGGTGACCCCCCTTCCGACTTCATTGGCAATACGCTGTGCGATCAGCTCGGGTTTCCTGCTGAAGATGAAAAGCTGAACACTCCGGCGGTGCCCCATTAATAGCATGTCGATCGAGTAAGAACCAACGGCCATGGTCACATAGCCATAAACCACCACCTCGAGTGAATGAAACAAAAACCAGGAAGAAGAAATGATCACCACATCCATCAGCAGAATCAGCCTGCCATGGCTGATATTCCTGTATTTATTGATAATCATGGCAATGATGTCGGTGCCACCGGTGCTTCCTCCCTGTGTAAACACCAATCCGACACTGGCGCCGCTCAGGATTCCGCCCAGGATGGCCGACATAAAACGCTCAGGAACCACGGGATCGGTAATCATTTGCTGAAGAATCCCCAAAAACACAGAGAGTACCACAATGCCGTATATGGTTTTTACCCCGAAACCAAAACCCAGGTTTTTAATCCCAAAAACCAAGAGGACTGCATTAATCATCAGAAAAGTAAAAGCAACCGGAAATCCGGTGGCATAAAACACCAGGGCGCTGACTCCGGTTACGCCCCCTCCCACAATTTCGGAAGGAATGAGAAAGGCCGTCCAGGCCAGGGCGTTGAGAAACAAGCCGATGGTAATGATGCCATAGGTTTTAATTGTCAGGAGGACGGGATATTGTTTTTTCTTCTTCCCTGCCATGAGAAAATTATTTACTAAGAGGTTCCGCTTTTAAAGGGGTTTTCACCGGATTAATCCAATGGGAATAATCCTGTTTAACTTCCGGATTCCTGCCGGAATGCAAACGCACAATAAAAGTAACACAAAATTGCATGGCGTGCAAGGGTTCGGGTACCACCAGGGGATTCGGGCTGCACCTGGCCTGCGGCAGGCAACTCTGACTGCACATCAGGCAGGGGGTTCGAGCTGCACCTGGCCTGCGGCAGGCAACTCTGACTGCACATCAGGCAGGGGGTTCGAGCTGCACCTGGCCTGCGGCAGGCAACTCTGACTGCACATCAGGC
>JAWLHS010000219.1:0-3938 GCA_041690235.1 Bacteroidales bacterium | reverse complement strand
ATTGGATCTGTAGTGGTCATGAACCGTCCCTGTTGTCCGGCTGCCTCAATAATGAGGCTTCCCTGGGTTGTAGAAAAATCGGATTCAAGGAAGACCCGGCTTTACACCCAAAACATTTTTTCTTTACATTTACATAAAAAACCACCATGAAAAACGCCTTCCGCATGATTTCCACTGCCTGCCTGGCTTTTGTCACTACACCCTTGCTGGCCCAGGAAGAACCTGCTGCTGATACAACCATTCAGACCATTTTGTCGTTCTGGCCCTTTATCGTCGTGCTGGTGCTTCTTTTGCTTGCCGTGCTTTGGTACCAGTACATCCAATCCCGCAAGCGGATTCGCAGGGATGAAACCAGGCGTCACACGGCCCGTCCCAACCAGATCGTATTTCTGGGCATCGTAACGGTATTTGCACTGATTATGCTTGCCATGCCATGGTTTCTGGGCACATTCGAAGACAATGTTGAACAAGAACAAACCGAACAGATAATGGATCCTGAGAACAGAATAGAAGTCACACTTGAAATAGTAGGCATGACCTGCACAGGATGTGAAGGACTGATCCAGCGGCGGGTGGGTGAGCTTCCTGGTGTCGAATCGGTGAAGGCCGACCACACCATCCACGAAGCAGTTGTCGTATATGACAAGTCCCGGATCAACCCCCAACTGATCAGCAGCGCCATCGAAGAAGCGGGCTACCAGGTCGTTGGAGAGAAACCATAGGGACCAGCAAGGGCAGGCGAATGGGATTGCAAAATGGACGGTGATGGAACGTCCCTCCTGTCGGCCTACCACTTATTGCGCCGGAGTATACCAACGGCCAATGCCCCCAATACGTAAAGGGGGTAAAGCAAAAATACCAGTGGAAACAGCCATAGTCGTCGCTCCATCCCAAAGAAACGGGCGACTTCGGACACCAGCAGAAAATCGGCCAGGAATTTTAATCCGGCCGCCAACCCCACAAGCCATAGGGCATTGCCGCTCCATGGCAGACCCCGACAGGATAACCCATACCAGGGCTGCAAAAAGGATGGCATTGAAGCCGGCCACAACTCCACCAACAAAAAGGGTGAAAAAATCGGTGTAACCCCCGGCCTTGCCAGCCCATCTTCCGCGTTGGCGAAAAAACGGCCTGAGGCCGGTGGAGGCTTCCGTTTCAACCACCACCGAATGATCCTTTATAAAACGGATCCCGCCCACACCCTGTTTTTTGATGTCATGCATTAAAAAAACATCATCGCCCGAGGCATACCATTTGTGTTTCTCGTAGCCCCCGGCCTCCAGATAAGACGCCTTGCGGAACGCAAGGTTTGCCCCATTGCACATCACCGGATGCCCGAGCCCGGCAGCACCCCCTGTTATGCCCATCAGGCTGAGGTATTCCAGTTCCTGCATGCCGCCGAACAATCCGGTGCCCCGGATTCTGAGCGGACCAAGCACCATGGCCACTCCCGGATCAGCAAAACAGGCGGACATCCGTTTCAGCCATCGGGGCGGTGGAAGGCAGTCGGCATCGGTGGTCACAATCACTTCGCCTGATGCCTGGCTGATACCCAAAGCCAGGGCTTGTTTTTTACCAGGCCTGCATCCGTGATCGCGGGCCGACACCAATCTAAAGTCGGGTCGGCACGACGGCTTGCGGGCATCTTGCCCAAGGGTTGTGGCGGGATCTGCATGGGCCTTTATAAAGGCCGCAACCACTTCAGCCGTGCCATCTTCAGAGTAGTCATCGACCAGGATCACCTCAAAGCGGCCTTCGCTGAAATCTTGCGTGGCCAGGGCTTGCAGCAATTTTCTGATATGCTTCTCTGCATCCCTGGCCGCCACCACCACCGATAGGAAAACAGGGGCATCCCGGTGCTGATCCACTAAGGAAAGCCGTTTCCATCCGACGAAAAAGATGACAATCAATGTGGTGTAAATGAGGGCAGCCAGAAGAGTGCACGCAGCCAGTATCATGACCTGGCCCTCCCTACATTCAGTGATACGCCTCCGCCCAGGGCAAGCAGGGCGCCAACCATGGCGGGGATCACAAGGTTCACCAGCCAGAGCCCGAGGATGGCCGCCACCAAACCCGCTTCGATAAAAGGAGGAGTGCCCCCTCCATATATCCATCCGGACACCAGCAAAGCCACTGATCCGCGTACCCCGGCCTCGCCCAGGGCGGAAAGGGGAACGGCGGCAAGAACCAGGTAGATCATGGATAGCAGCAGAAAACTGGCGGCAAAAGGAAGCGGAGCGTGGAAGACCCTGAGTAAGAGAAAGAACTGCAGCATAAACACCAGGTATCTGAACATGCTCAAACCCAATAGTCCCAGTAGTTCACCACGACCCACCTGCAGAAATACCGACGCCACATGAGACCAGCGGGGAGCACCGGGTTTTGCCAGGATCCACCGCACCAGGCGATGGGCGTTGAAAAGCAGTAGAATCAATACCGCCAAAGCGAGAGGGGGAAATACCAATACTGGCCATCCCGGGGGAGAGGCGGAAGCCGGCAGCAACAAGAGCACCGCCAGGGAGGCCAATCCGAATACCAGGGTAACAGCCAGCTGAGACAGGCTTCCCGCTGTATTGATGACCATGCCCTTGACCTGGTTTTCAGGAAGCAACACCAGCGCGCGCCCCGCAATCTCCCCGGCACGTTTTGGGGTAGCCATCCCCATGGAAACCCCGAATAGAATGCCCCTGAATGCCTTTCCAAGGCTGATGGGTTCAATTTTCCCCGCCAGGAGCTTCCATTTGATCGATTCGAGCATCCAGCTCCCCGTAGCCAGAATAAGAAGAAATGCCACTGCCCACAAAACGGGTCCCCGAAACGCCAGGGAGGAAAGCCACAAGGACAAAATGTCGCGGGGCATGCGGCTGATGCTCCATACCAGGTAGGCAAGTGCCGCCAGGGGCACAACATACCGCAGCAGGAGCAGAATTATTTTATGTACATTTGTGAAAGCCGGAACGTTCCGGTGGCTTTTTATCATCGCTCCCTGTGGATTACGACAAGATTATTTTAGGCATCGACCCCGGCACAAACAATATGGGCGTCGGGGTGATCGGCATCACCGGCAGTAAACTCCATGTGGTGGCCATGGACGTACTCCGGCTCGACAAAATGCCGGACCACGCCCTAAAGCTAAAGAAAATCTTTGAAACGGTCCTGAGAAACATTGATGCGTATCACCCGGATGAGCTGGCCATTGAAAGCCAGTTTTTCGGCAAAAACGTGCAGTCGATGCTGAAACTGGGACGAGCCCAGGGTGTGGCCATTGCCGCGGCCCTCCACCGCGACATCCCGGTTTTTGAATACTCCCCCAGAAAAATAAAACAGGCCATCACCGGTAAAGGAGGGGCATCCAAGGAACAAGTGGCGGGCATGTTACAGCGGCTGCTGGAATTGAAGGAAATGCCGGAGATATTTGACATCACCGATGCGCTTGCCGTGGCCCTGTGTCACCATTATCAGAAAATACCCGGGGATTCCGGCACAAAAAAAAGCTACACCGGCTGGAAGGCCTTCATCTCCGATAACCCGGGCCGCCTCAACAAAGCCTGAAAAAAAACGTCTATTGAACCCGGGAAGAAATCTCCCGGGCGATGTGGCCGAACTCTTCCGCACTGAATTCCAGCTTGGGTTTTCTGAAGTCAATGTCGTAGATGCCATTGATGGGAACCAGGTGGATGTGGGCATGCCGCACTTCCAGTCCGATGACCGCCATTCCGATCCGCTCACAGGGGACAACTTCTTTCATGGCGTGGGCCACTTTGCGTGCAAACAAAAACAGGCCCTGATACTCCCCGGGGGGGAGATCAAAAATGTAATCGGTTTCCTTTTTGGGGATTACCAGGGTGTGGCCCCTGGCCAGTGGATTGATATCCAGAAATGCCAGAAACTGCTCATCCTCAGCTATTTTATAACAAGGAATGTCCCCCTTTACGATT
>JAWLHS010000218.1:0-3952 GCA_041690235.1 Bacteroidales bacterium | reverse complement strand
CTTGCTTTTCCCTTATTTT
The DNA here is from genome assembly GCA_041690235.1 of Bacteroidales bacterium. Classification (GTDB taxonomy): domain Bacteria; phylum Bacteroidota; class Bacteroidia; order Bacteroidales; family UBA7960; genus SLSG01. The sequence continues at coordinate 3,933 of JAWLHS010000218.1, read as the reverse complement.
GTGCCGCATGACGATTACCATGAGGAGGACGCGGCCCTGAGCGGGTTTCCTTATGCCCTCACCCGCCGCACACGGATCAGCGCCCTGGGCGATCAGGGCATTTCCCTCGTCAATACAGGGCGGGAAAGGGACCTGGGAGGTGCGCTGCTTGCCCTCCGAACCAGCGGATTATCAAATCTTCAACTGGAATGGACGGCAGCCACCATTTTACAGAATGACAGGATCTACGGAATCAGAATCCAATACCGGGAAGGAACAACAGGCAACTTTTCAGACTTGATGGTGCATGGCGAACCCATTGAATATATTGTCGGAAACGATGGCAATGTAAGGGATTTCGGACCAATGGGCCTTCCGGCCGAATTGCTGGACAAGGAGTACATCCAATTGCTATGGCGGTATTACCACCTGGGTGGAAATATCGGTCCGCGCCCTGAACTGAGGCTTGACAACATCGGTATCGGACCATGGGTGGGGGTGCAGGGGCCATCCCTTCCTGAAGCCCCGATATATGCTTCGGGGTCATCCATCTTGGTGGATTTACAGGAAGCAGGGCAGGGAACAGTTTCCGTCTTCAACCTGCAGGGAAAGCTGATGCATGCGGAACAGTTTCCCGGGTATGGGGTATTTCAGCTGGGCCGCTCTTTCAAACAGGGTCTTTATTTAGTCCAGCTCGAAACCCTGCATGGCCTTTTCCGCCGGAAAATCATCATAAACTGAAGCTTTAATAGGTCTGTTTCTAAATTAACCACGTGTCGGTAAATATTTTGACAAAATAAACATTTAAGTGTTATATTTACACTTTAACCAATGACTTTTAACAGTCAAAGCATTTGCTTTTTCTGCGACAAGGTCGTAAACCAAATTGTGTATGGAAAGAATAGGAAAAAATATAATGCGTCAAACAATGAAAGTCTTCCTGATTGCTTCGCTCTTACCAGGGTCCTTCAACCAGGTTAGTGCACAGCAAAAGGCAAGGATTGTCATCAATGCTGATTTGGAAAAACATGAAATCAGTCGCCATATATACGGTCATTTCTCAGAGCACCTTGGCAGATGCATTTACGGGGGCTACTGGGTTGGGGAAGATTCCAGGATTCCCAATACCCGAGGCATCCGCAATGATGTTGTAGAAGCTCTGAAAAAAACCAATATTCCAAACCTGCGCTGGCCTGGAGGGTGTTTTGCCGACGAATACCATTGGATGGACGGGATCGGACCGCGCGACGAGCGCCCCACAATGATCAACACGCACTGGGGCGGTGTGACTGAAAACAATGCATTCGGCACACACGAATTCCTGGACCTTTGCGAGCAACTGGAAACCGAGCCGGTAATCGTTGGCAATGTGGGAAGCGGAACAGTGGAAGAACTTTCCAAATGGGTGGAATATGTAAACTTTGACGGAATCAGTCCGATGTCAGACATGCGCCGGTCAAACGGCCGTGAAGATCCATGGGGAGTGGTTTACTGGGGCATCGGAAACGAGAACTGGGGTTGCGGTGGACATATGACCCCGGAACATTATGCCCTCCTTTACCGCAACTATGCCACTTATGCCCGTAACTATGGAGCAACACGCCTGCGAAAGATTGCCGGGGGAGCGAATGTGAACGACTATAACTGGACAGAGGTGATGATGCGCAATATTCCTCATTGGATGATGTGGGGCCTCTCCCTTCACCATTATACCACCGATTGGAGCAACAAAGGTCCGGCAACGGGTTTTACCGAGCACAGGTATTTTGACTATATCAACCGGGTTTATGACATAGAGCGTGTGATCAGGAGGCATATGACAATCATGGATCGCTATGATCCGGATAAAAGGGTCGCCCTGGTAGTGGATGAATGGGGAACTTGGTACGATGTAGAACCTGGCACAAACCCCGGATTCCTTTTCCAGCAAAACACGATGCGGGATGCCTTTGTGGCCGGAATTTCGCTAAACTACTTCAACCAGATGAGTGACCGGGTCCGCATGGCCAATATCGCGCAGACAGTGAACGTACTGCAGGCACTCATCCTTACCGATGAAGAAAAAATGCTCCTGACACCCACTTACCACGTTTTTGAGATGTACAAGGGCCACCAGGACGCCAACCTTCTGCCGCTTCACCTGGAAACGGCAAGTTATGTATTTGAAGGCAAGGAAGTACCGGCTTTGAGTGCCTCTGCATCCAAAAAAGATGGGAATATACTTCTTTCGATCGTGAATGTGGATCCAAGGCAGGCCTCTGAAATGTTGGTTGATTTCAGAGGCCAGAATGTAACCCGTTTTTCCGGTAGAATTCTTACTGCTCCCGATCTTGATGCGCACAATACCTTTGATAAACCTGAAAATGTAATGCCCGCCGCATTTAACGAAGGCAGGCTCCACAACAACCTTCTTCAGGTAACCATCCCGGCAAAATCCGTGGTGGTTTTCGAAGTAAATTAAATCAGTCAGGGAAAATCTCCTTGCGGAACATTTGGACAATGTTTGTTCGTGATGGAGGCCACGTGGAATAGTCCCTGCGGTGGTGTGTGGATGTCAGGACCACAATTTACGAGGGTAGGCACCCGCATCGACCAGTTTCCGGATGTTTTCCACGGCCCTGGGCCTGTCCTCCTGGTAGGTCACACCGAACCACCGGGCCGGGGTCGGAAGCACCCTCACGGTGGCTTTCCCGTCTTTGATCAGGGTGTCGACAAGGCCGGGAATGTACATCTCCGATTTCAGCTCCTGCCCCCGTTCACGGATAAATTCCCTGAACATGCGATCCGTATGGTCAAAGATCCCGGGGGTAAACCCCCAGAAATTCATGGAAACAATGTCATCCGGATCAAGGGGCACAGGGGATCCCTCGCCATGGCTGTGTATATGGCCGTCATTGTCGCGCGCAATGGCGGTATGCTCTGTGACTGACTCCAGGAAATCTTCCTTGCTGACCCGGCAAATGCCCCGCGACACACTTCCAAAGTCCGACAAGGTGTTCTTCAGCCGGTAGCCCGCCATGCAAAACTCCTCTGACCGGCTGTCGGACGACCCCCTCAGGAAGTCTGCCACCAGCGCATAGGATTCGGGCCCGTAAAAATCGTCGGCATTGATCACGGCGAAGGGTTCGTGGATCACCCCCTTGGCCATCAGCATGGCATGGGCCGTACCCCATGGCTTGGTACGCTCCTGGTGATAAGAAATGCCGGCAGGCACCGCTTCAATCTCCTGGCATACGAGTTCAACCTGCACCCTTCCCTTCCACTTTTCCACAAAATCTTTTCGAAAAGCCGCCTCAAAGTGCTCCCGGATCACGAAAACCACCTTGGAAAAACCGGCCCTGATGGCATCGTATACAGAATAATCCATGATGGTCTCCCCAGCGGGCCCCAAATGGTCGAGTTGCTTTGTTCCTCCATACCTGCTGCCCATTCCGGCAGCCAATACCAATAAAGAAATATCCATGCGGTCTTGGTTCGGTTCAGGGTTCATCCAGTCATTTCCATCCGGCCTCCGCCAGGTCACATACCGGGCCCGATTCAAGGCACCGGGGGACCAATTAGACGGTTCGCCCGGGGTATACCTTCAGGGCTTCTTCCAGGCAGCGCATGGACTTCTCAAGGTCGCCCACATTCAGCACATAGGAAATGCGTACCTCGTCCTTGCCCCCACCCGGTGTGGAGTAAAATCCGGAAGCCGGAGCCAGCATCACGGTCTGGTTTTCGTACTCGAACGATTCAAGCAGCCACTGGCAGAATTTGTCGCAATCATCGATGGGCAGACGGGCGGTTACATAAAAAGCCCCTTTGGGATTGGGACACAGCACACCCTTCATACGGTTCATGGCCAGCACCACCGTGTCCCGGCGGGCCATATACTCCTTGATCACCTCATCGAAATAGGAATCGGGGGTATTGGCGGCGGCCTCTGCGGCAATCTGACCCAGGGAGGGTGGG
>JAWLHS010000217.1:0-3961 GCA_041690235.1 Bacteroidales bacterium | reverse complement strand
TCCTGAACTGTTGATCAGCTCTTCCAATCGCTCGGGACCGATCAGCAGGCCGTGGGCATGAAGGGCCCGCTGCTGAAATCCCTGCATGGCCATGCCAGGGCCCCCGGATGAAGGGGAACGGCCTGAAAACATCGGACGAATTTTGGGATAAGCGATCACCCCGATTAAAGCGACAATCAGGATGATGATGGTGTAGGGCCGGGCCTTTTTCTTCATTATGACAGGGAATTTTTACAAAAAGACAGATTGAATTTAGACGCAGAATAAACCCCGGGGTTTAACCGGTATTTCACAAAAATTGTTAACAGGCGATGGTGGAAAATTTTATTCTTTTATACAACAGCCTCTTAGCTGGATTTGTTTTTTAAAAAAATAAAAAAACACTAATAAACAACGAATTATGCACGGTTTTTCCTTATTTTTAGCGGCGAAAATTACTGCTTTTTCCCTTATCAATCACCCAAATCTAAATCTGTCAACATGAAAAACAAAAACCAAGTCAGGCTGACGCTGGCAGCCTTGATCATGTTCCTTGTTCAGGGCACTTGTTTTGCAAGTCAGCCCAGGGAGTATACCAGTTTTCAGAACGACCCGCTGAACGCGCGCATTTACACCCTTGACAACGGACTGAAGGTGTTCCTGTCTGTATACGACGAGGAGCCCCGCATACAGACCTATGTGGCCGTGCGGGTGGGCAGCAAAAACGATCCCGCAGAAACAACGGGCTTGGCCCACTATTTTGAGCACCTGATGTTCAAAGGGACCAGTAGCTTTGGCACCCTCGATTATGACAGGGAGAAGGTTCTGCTCGACGAGATTACGGACCTCTTTGAATTGTATCGTGTGGAAACGGATGAGGCCAGGCGAAGGGAGCTCTACAGGCAAATCGACAGTATTTCCTATATTGCCTCCACCATTGCCATCCCCAATGAATACGACAGGCTGATGACGGCCATTGGTTCCATCGGCACCAACGCCGGCACCTCCAATGATTACACCATCTATATGGAGAATATCCCGTCGAACCAGCTCGAAAACTGGGCCATGATCCAGGGAGACCGGTTCAACGACCCCGTGCTGCGCCTTTTCCATACCGAGCTTGAAACGGTGTACGAAGAAAAAAACATGTCCCTCACCAATGACGGCAGGCTGGCTTCAGAAGCACTGCTGCAAGGCCTCTTCCCAAACCACCCCTACGGACTGCAAACAACGCTCGGGGAGGCGGAACACCTTAAAAACCCATCCATTATCAACATTCGGAACTTTTTTGACCAGTATTATGTGCCCAATAACATGGCCGTGGTGATGTCGGGCGATTTCGATCCCGATGAAGCAATCCAGGTGATTGAAAAACATTTCGGACACCTGACCCCCTCCCCCCTGCCGGAACTATCATTCGGGCAACAACCGCCCATCACCGCACCTGTTGTCAAAGAAGTGGTGGGTTTGCAGGCAGAGAACATCCAGCTGGGCTGGCGCTTTGAGGGGGCCTCCTCAGACCAGGTTCCCCTCCTTAGAATGATCAGTATGATTTTGTCGAACGGACGTGCCGGACTGATCGACCAGAACCTGAACAAGCAGATGGCTACCCTGGGTGCGGGAGCCTATAACCGGACCATGTCCGATTATTCCATCCTGACCCTGTCCGGGCGGAACAAACAGGGACAAACCCTTGATGAGGTGAAGGAGTTGCTTCTCGGACAACTTGCCCTGCTCAAACAAGGCGAGTTTCCTGACTGGCTGATGGAGGCGGCAATCAACAACCTGAGACTTCAGGAGTTACGCCGCGTTGAAAATAACCGCGCACGGGCCATGGCCATGGCCATGGGCTTTTTAAATGGGGTTCCCTACGAACAAACCCTGGAAACCATCGACCAGCTAAGTGCCATTACCAAGCAGGATGTGGTTGACTTTGCAAGGGAGCACCTGCGGGATGACAACTATGTGGTTGTTTACAAGCGGCAGGGAACGCCGGAGCATATTCAGCAGGTAGACAAACCGGCCATTACACCAATCCACATCAATCGTGACGATGAGTCCCCCTTGCTCACCCGGGTCAAAAACACTGAGGTGGACGAGTTACAACCTGTTTTCATTGACTTTCAGGAAGACATTGTCCGGTCCAGAACCCCCGGCAACATCGAGGTGCTCTATGCGAAGAACGAAGCCAATCCTACCTTTAGCCTGACCTATTACTGGGAAATGGGGAGTTTTCACGACCGCTACCTTCCTTATGCCGGCAGTTTTATCAACTTTTTAGGCAACAGTGAGCATTCGGCCGAAGAGATCAGCAACGAGTTCTATAAACTGGCCTGCTCTTTTTCAGTAAGCGTCGGAGAAGAAGAAACCCGCATTACCATCAGTGGATTGAGCGAAAACCTGGCGGCCGCCGTCAGCCTGTTTGAAGAACTGATCCGGGATGCCCGGGCCAACGATGCTGCATTGAAGCAGTTTGTGGAGAATGCCAAAAAATCCAGGCAGGACAGCAAAGCCAACCAGCAATCCAATTTTCGCGCCCTGGTAAACTATGCCACCTATGGACCCGACAACCCTTCCAGGTTTACCCTGACGGATGCGGAACTAGACGGCATGACTTCCGAACAACTGATCAGGGCCCTGCAGCAATTGTGGGGCATCGAACACAGCGTGGTATTCTACGGCCCCCAGTCGGCCGGCGAAATAACCGCCATGATCCACCGCGCCCACAAAACCCCTTCGACCCTGTCTCCCGTGCCATCCGGAACCAGATTTGAGATGGCCGACACCAGGGAAAACAAGGTTTATTTTGCCAATTACGATGCCAACCAAAGCTATCTTCAAACCATTACCAAGGGCATGCGGTTCGACCAGGAGAACATTCCCGTCATCCAGATGTACAACGGGTATTTTGGCGGGGGCATGAACGCCATCGTATTCCAGGAGATGCGTGAGAAGCGCGGACTGGCCTATACGGCACGTTCCAATTATTCAGCCCCCTCCAGTCCGGACGACCATTACACCAATTTTTCCTATATCGCCACCCAGAACGACAAAATCATCGATGCTTTTACAGCCTTTGATGAGTTGTTCAATGACATGCCGATGTCTGAAAGTTCCTTCCGGCTCGCCCAGGAACAGTTGGTTTCCAACATACGGACCCAGAGGCTCAAAGGGGCCAGCGTGATTTGGAGTTACATCAACGCCAGAAAAATGGGACTGGATGACGACATTCGCCAGCGGCTGTACGGGGAGCTGCCCCGTTTTACACTCACTGATGTAAGCAGGTTCAACCAGGAATACGTGAAGGGACAGCCAAAAACCTATGTCATTCTGGGAGACGAACAAGCCATCGACCTCGAAGAAGTAGAGCGCCGGTTCGGTCCCATAACCAGGCTAAGCAAAGAGGATTTGTTTATTTTTTAGCCTTCGGACCGTCTGCCGGCAACAACGAAATCTGTCCGGAAAAACGGGACCGGTCCTGTTACAAAGAATCCGTCCGGTAAAAGCGGGACCCATCGGACAACAACGAATGACGGCCTTTCCGTGGCTTTCGGTATGCCGCGGGAAGGCCGTTTTTATGATGGCCCGTCGCGAAAACAAAAAAAGCCCCCGTTTGTTATACATGGAGTACCAAAAATGCAAAAACATGAGCTATTACTTCAACACCGTATTGAACAACACCTCTTACGAGCAAGCCATTGATCTGGTCACCGATGCGCTGAAGGAAGAAGGTTTCGGGGTTTTGACCCGGATCGACGTAAAGGAAACCCTGAAACAAAAGATTGATGCCGATTTCCGGAAATACATCATCCTGGGCGCCTGCAACCCCCATTTTGCCCACAAGGTTTTGCAGATTGAACCCAAATTGGGCGTGCTTCTCCCTTGTAATGTCGTGGTTGAAGAACATGAAAACGGGGACGTGGAGGTATCGGCCGTTGACCCCGTTGTCATGATGACCCCGATACGTAGCACGGAGTTGGAA
>JAWLHS010000216.1:0-3992 GCA_041690235.1 Bacteroidales bacterium | reverse complement strand
GTCCACTTCCGGGATACCCAAACAGGCAGCCAGTCCGTTGGCAGACCCCAGGGGAATAATGCCAAGGGGCAACTGATGTCCAATAATGACTGGAGCCACCAGGTTGATGGTGCCATCCCCGCCCCCGACCAGTAATGCATCCCAATGTTTTCTTCCCGCTTCTTTTTGGATCATTGACAGATCATCCCGGCCGGAAGTTTCCCTTACGATTAGGTCCACGCCAGGCAAGCCTTCCTCCAGCTTTTTTATGATCTGCCTGCGGTCTTCCTTGCCTCCTGAGGCAGGATTGAGAATAAACAAAAATGATTTGGCCATATCGTTAAGAAATGATTGAGTGTGTCCTGGCATGGTCCATGGCTTCCCCGGTGTTTTTCACAAAGACCACCGAGGGACCATCCGGATCTTTCAACTTGGCCTCCAGCAACTGCCTTCGCTGATTGCTCATGACCCTGACTTCACGAATGTATACGGCCAGGATTCTTCCGGGATGGCGGGTAATGACTTCGGCATACAATTCCGGATCATGCTGTCCGCTGTCTCCGATCAAAATAAATTTCATGCCCGGGAAAAGCTCCAGCAGCATCCCGGTTTTTTCCAGCTTATGCTGGTGACTGCCTCCGCCCGACTTCCAGATGTTCTTCAGGTCCACGTGAAGGTCCTTCAGCAACATGGTTCCCTGGGGGATGTTCCGGTAATCAAGGAAATCCCGGATCAGGTCAACCAGGTTCCAATCACTGCTCGAGATGTAAAAAACAGGGTGTTCCCCGTCCTTGGTCAGGGCTTTGTAAAAAGCGCTGACACCGGGAAAAGGCCTGCGGGTATAAGCATTCTTCGAAATGGACAACCAAAATTTCCTTCCCACTCTTGTGGCATGTGAAATCAGTATGGTATCATCAATATCTGAAATGATCCCTCTGGGATGATCAGAAGGAAAGCATTGCACCCCGACATTTACCTGTTCCTGCTCAGGGTGTAACCCCTCTTCAGGCAACAGGCGAAAGCGAATGATTTGGTTTTTGGTTTCGGATGACCCTTGCCGGCCGAATGAGCCCTGAAAGATCCCATCGGTATCGGTCTCCAATACCTGAACGGCTCCCTGGTATTCAACCTCCACTTTGGCTTCGGGCACACTGCTTCCTGCATACCTCCTGATGGTTCCAAGCAGATTCTGAAGGTATGTTTTCCTGGCAGAAGGCCTGCTTTGCTTGTAGGATTCCACCACACGCCCCTGGACCAGGACGCGCGCTTCATTGCCGAAAGCGTACAGGGGTTCAATCACAACGACATCCAATTTCCCGATGGCCTTCTTGAGTCTGGCAAAACCATAACGAAACGGGAAAAACAACAAGCGAAACAACATAAGAAAAATTTAAAAAAAATCGGTCACGGGCAGGATTCTCCGTCCGGGTTTATAATTTTGTAATCCGGAAGCGGCTTGGTCACCGCAGGCTTAAATATACAAAAATATCTAAAAAATCGGCCACATATGAAGAGCAAAGTCTACTACAATTGCGCCTTGACGGTCGATTGTGTTATTTGGTCAGGCAAGGGAGTGGTGCTAATCAAAAGGAAAAATCCCCCCTTTTGTGGCGATTATGCCTTGCCCGGGGGATTTGTGGAAGAAGGTGAAACAGCGGAAGAAGCCTGCATCAGGGAAGTAAAGGAGGAAACCGGACTGGCAATCGAAAACCTTCAGCTAATCGGTGTGTATTCCAAGCCAGGAAGGGACCCAAGGGGACGCACGGTCACCGTCGCCTATTCGGCCCGGGCGACACTGGACGATCTGATGGCAGGAGATGACGCCGCCGAGGCAAGGGTCATTGAAAACTGGCGGGAAACGGACCTGGCCTTTGACCACGGAAAAATTCTCAGGGATGCCTGGGAACAGGCCTGAACAATTCCGTTCGGATTCGTACATCGTGTTTCATCTACGAACACCTTGTCCCCTGCAAGGATTTATATAAAAAGTTAATTGAAAGGATCTTAAGCGGCCCGGCATCCGTTTTGCTTTCCTTTTGGGGACACATTGACCTGAAACCTGCTGACATGTATAAAACCTACTTCATCACGGCTTTTCGCCACCTCAGAAAAAACCGTCTGTTTTCTTTTATTAATATTGTCGGACTGGCCATTGGTCTTGCAGCGGCCATCATCATCGCACTGTGGGTATTTGATGAATTGGGCTTCGACCGTTTCCATTCCAACAGCCACCGGATTTACAGAATAGAACGCGATATGGTTGTGGAGGGAAACCAAATGGTGGTTCCCCTCACCTCTCCCCCGACCGCACCACAGATTGCCGCAGACTATCCGGACATTGAGGCATTTACAAGGGTGGCACGGGAAGATGTCCTGATGGAGGACCATCGGAACAATCAAAACAAAGAGCGCATCTTATATGCCGACTCCAGTTTTTTTCAGGTTTTTTCATTTCCGGTGGTGGCAGGAGATCCCGTTTCCTGTTTGAGGGATCCGTTTTCCGTCGCATTGTCGGAAACCGCCGCCAGAAAATACCTCGGCGAGGACCCGCAGCCGGGACAAACCATCCGGATCAATGTAAGCGGACAGGAAAGGCCCTTCAAACTTACGGCCATCTTTGCAGATTTTCCCCACAACTCTCATCTTCAGTCGGACGTTATTGCCTCCTTCGCATCACTGCACAGCCTCAGGCATGAAATGATGATGACCAGTTGGATGGCAAGTTTCCATTTTTCCTATGTCCTTCTGAGAGAGGAGGCCGATCCCGAAGTCCTGGAAGGCAGGCTTCAGGAAGTGGTGGAGAAATATTTCGGGCAGGACATTCGCAACCTTTTGGGAATCGACAACCCCCATGAGTTCATGAAAATAATGCTGAGGCCACTAACCGATATTCACCTGGAGGGAGAGAGAACCTGGGAATTCAATCCCCCGGGCAGCAAGACCTCAGTGGCCGTATTCAGTGTTGTGGCCATATTACTGCTGATCATCGCCGCCATCAACTTCATGAACCTTTCAACGGCAAGGGCTTCAAGGAGGGCCCTGGAAGTCGGCGTCAGGAAAGCCTCCGGGGCGACCAGAAGACAGCTGATCGCTCAATTTCTGGGAGAATCCTTGCTCTACGGCTTCATTGCCCTGGTGCTTGCCATCATGCTGGTGGAAGTGGCACTCCCATTTTTTTCGACCCTCACAGGCAAGGAGATCCGAACGGCCATGCTTCTTTCTGGATGGAATTTACCCATTTTTCTGGCAGCATGGCTCACAACGGCCCTGGCAGCGGGCATTTATCCGGCTTTCTTCCTTTCCTCCTTCAATACCGTAGATGTTTTAAAGGGGAATACGGGCGCCAAAGGCGGACACCTTTTCCGAAAAATACTGGTGACGGGCCAGTTTACCATCTCCATCGGTCTGATCATTTGCTCGGTAACGGTTTACCGCCACCTTGACTTCATGAATAATAAAGACTTGGGATTTAACCGTTTCGGACTGATCGATATCCCGGTCGAAGACAGAACCATCTTCCGTTCCTATGATGCATTGAAGCACGACATCCTGAGCCTGCCAGCGGTAAGCGATATGACCCGGTCCATGGTCATTCCGACCGACCAGAGGTATACGGACAGCCCCCATCTGCTGCGCAATAACCCGGAAACCCATTTCCCAATCGTCAACCGAATCGACGAAAGGTATTTGCCCGCATTTGAAATAAAAATCCTTGCCGGGGAAAACTTCTCGCAACAAATGGTTTCTGATTCCACCTTTTACTACATCATCAATGACGCCGCCCGGAAAATGTTCGGTTTTGAAACCCCCTTTGAAGCCCTGGGGCAGGAAGTGGGATTGTTAACAGACACCCGGGGGAGTACAGGAAATTGGGGCCAGATTGTGGCCGTTTGTGAAGATTTTCACTTTCAACCCCTTACCGAACCCATCAAGCCAATGGTGATGGGGGCCTCTTATGAGGGGCATTCACACATTACCCTGCGGGTGGATCAATCCGATCTGGCCGGGGTCAA
>JAWLHS010000215.1:0-4000 GCA_041690235.1 Bacteroidales bacterium | reverse complement strand
CTGGCCATGAACAATCCGGAGGCATTTAAGGCCGTCGTGGATTCCGTTCAATAATCCGGAATGGACATCGAAAAAAAGGGGGCTTCACAGGCCCCCTTTTTTTTTACAGGGATTCCAGTAATTCCATGAATTCAGAAACAATCATGGCCGTTGCCCCCCATATGATTCGCCCCCTCAGATAAAAACAAGGGGTGCTGATTTTCCGGCCGTTGCTCAGGGTGATGGCCTGAAGGGTTCTGCAGGATGGCTCGAAGAGGTGGGATGTTGAAAATTCAAGAATCTCTGCCACTTCGGATGGATCAGGTTTAAATACGGGGCGTTCGGATGCAATGCCAACAAACGGGCTCACCACAAAGTTGCTTGGTGGAATGTAAAGGTCGGTAAGCCTGCCCACCAGCTTAATTCGGCCGGGGTCAACCCCGATCTCTTCATGGGTTTCACGCAGGGCGGTAAAGGCAAGGTCAGGATCCGATGCTTCATAACGCCCGCCGGGAAATGAAATCTGTCCGCCATGTGCACCATTGTATTCGGGACGCTGAATCATAACGGTACCAGGTTTCCCGTCGCTCAACGGAAAAAAAAGGAGCAATACGCTGCTCTTTACCGCATGCTTACCCCCTCCCCGGTGTTCAATTTCTTCCAAACGAAAGGCCGGTGCCATTCGCATTTGGGCGTCGTGTCCTGGAAGCCTTGAAAAATCAGCTTTTTCGAGGCATTTCACAAATGCGGAAAACGAATGAAGGCATTGACCGGACATAGGTTATAAATCAGGAATCCGCAACAGGGCTAATGGTTTTTCCGGGACAAAATTACCAATTCTTTTACTTCCCTGAGCCAACGCTCCCGGGCCATTTTATGATCCACCAAGGGCCCGGGGTAATCAGGGCTCCCCAATTCAGGAATCCATTTTTTAACAAATTCCGATTCGGGATCAAACTTTTTTTGTTGCTCCGTCGGATTGAACACCCTGAAATACGGGGCGGCATCACAACCCGTGCCGGCACTCCACTGCCAGCCCCCGTTATTCGATGACAACTCATAGTCAAAAAGTCTTTCCCCAAACCAGGATTCCCCCCACCTCCAATCGATCAGGAGGTGCTTGACCAGAAAACTTGCAGTAATCATTCTCAGACGGTTATGCATAAAACCGGTGGCATTGAGTTGCCGCATGCCAGCGTCAACCATGGGGTACCCGGTTAAACCCGCTTTCCATTTCCTGAATGCTTCTTCATCATTACTCCAGGACAACCGATCATAAACGGCTTTAAAAGAATGGTTTACCACCTTAGGGAAATGCCAGAGAATCATGGCATAGAATTCTCTCCAAATCAATTCGTTCAAAAACACCTCGTTCAAATTCAGCGCCATATTTACGAGTTTCCTCAGACTGATGGTCCCGAAACGCAGATGGGGTCCCAAGCGGCTGGTGCCATCCATAAAGGGAAAGTTCCTTGTCTTGTCGTACCGCCGAATCAACCCTTCGTTTATCCTGAGTCCCGGCATTTCCATCCCTGAGCGCTTGAAACCAAAATCTTCGGGGGAAGGGAAAGTAGCAAAATCGCCCCTGACATAGTTTTGACCAAGGCTTTCAGACGGATAGTGCGAGGCGCCGCTCATTTTCAAGGCCTGTTTCCACTGACGGCTATAGGGGGTGAACACCAGGTATGGACTCCCATCGGCTTTCAGTACTTCGTTTTTTCCAAAGACCAGGTGGTCGTTGAAAGAGAAAAAAGGGATGCCGTGCGATTCCAGAAGCGCCTTCATTTTTTCATCACGACTCAACCCGTATGGTTCGTGGTCGCCATTGGAATAAACCGCTTCGATTCGGTATTCCCTCAGGAGTCGGATAAAGACCTCAAAAGGCTTTCCTTTTCGCACCACAAGGCCCGATCCGCATTCATTTAGTTGTCGTTGAAGGGATCCCAAACCTTCGTAAATGAATTCAACCCTGTGATCGTCGGGGGGGAGCCGATCAAGAATGTCTTCATCAAAAATAAACAAGGGCAACACCCTGGAAGATGCTTTCAAGGCCTCGTAAAGGCCTTTGTTGTCATTGATCCGGAGGTCGCGCCTGAACCAGAATAGGGTGACGCCCTCTTCAGACTTAAGGTTTTTGTTCATGATTCAAATCGTTCGTTGCTCACCCAACCAATCAGGATTTCACTACACCGGGTCAGACTGCAGGTCTGACACCTCTTCGCAGGACGATCAGGGTAATTTCAGGCGGCATGCCGATCCTGCCGGGAAAGCTAAGGAAGCCAAAGCCCCGGTTAACATATAGATATTGATCTCCCTCCCCGTAAAGGCCGCTCCATTCGTTGTATTTTAGCTTAACGGGGCTCCACGAGAAAAATCGACTGGTGACCCCTACCTGCATGCCATGTGTATGCCCGCTCAGGGTGAGCTGAATATCCGTTTGGGGGATGACCTGCTCGCGCCAATGCGACGGATCATGAGACAACAATATTTTAAACGGAAAGCTTTGGTGTTCGCCCAGAGCGGCCATCAGGTCGCCATTTTGAGCGAATGGGGGCAGTCCCCAGTTTTCCACACCGGCAACCATAATGGAATCATTGCCCCTTTTTACAAACACGTGTTCGTTCAATAAAACCCGGAAACCCATTTCCTTCTGCAGTTCAACCAGTTTACCAATATCCGGTGCTTTGTCTTCAATGGTACCCCAGCTGCGATAATCTCCCATATCATGGTTTCCCAGAATGGACAACATGCCGTCTTCGGCCTGCAACAACTGAAACATTGGAAGAAACTTTTCCGCTTCCCGGGCTTCATTGTTCACCATATCACCCGTAAAAACGATTAAATCCGCGTCCATCATTTGAATAAAATCCAGGCCGCTCTTTACATCATCGGTCTGACTGTAGCTTCCCAGATGGGTATCAGAAAACTGCAGCAGTCGGTATCCATCAAAGGCCGGGGGAAGATCCTCAAACCACATCTCCTGTAATTCCAGCTGAAAATTATACCGTCCAAAGCCAACCCCATGAAGGGTGAGGGCAAACATGATGCCCGCAAAGACGAACCCCACGGCTGGAACAATCAAACTTCCTCTCCATCTGGCAATGACAGAACTGGTTCCGGCGTGGGAGGCAAAGGCCCACCTTGAAATCCTGAGCACCAGCATTTTTAAATCATAAAAGGCGGTAAAGAGAAAAAAGCTGAATTTGGGAACCAGAATCAGGATAAATGCCCCGATGATATAGAAAAATTTCCGGTATTGGACGTAATCTTCCAATCCGCTGTTCCGGATATGCAAAACCCATCCGACGGCAAACAGGAGGAAGGCGACATCGACCACCCAGTAGGTTCTCAGAAAGAAGGACCTGAAGGATGTAAGATTGCCGTGTGAGAAGAGTTTTCTCATGCCACGATAACCATAAATATCAATGATGGAATAAACCAGGAAACCAAAAAATAAAGACCAAAACATACGTTGTGAGAAAAAATAAAAAAATCAGGCGATTCCAACAATGGGAAGCATTAACTTTGGAGCAAAAACCGGGCCGGAAATGCCGGGACAAAGGAATGGCAGTCCGCGATTATAACATAGAAATCAGCCAATTGTTCGAGTAATGACGGAATTGTTCTATGAAGGTTATTTCGTGTTGTTCCTGATCATCAGTCTGGGCATAGTTCTTGGCAATATTCGCTTCAGGGGTTTTTCGCTGGACCTTTCGGCGGTGGTTTTTGTGGCCTTGTTGTTGGGGCATGTTGGGTTTGTCGTTCCTTCCGCTTTTCAAACCATCGGGTTGTTGTTTTTTATTTTTACTGTCGGTATTCAAGCGGGACCGGGTTTTTTTGACGCCTTCCAGAAACTGGGAAGGCAATTACTGCTCATTTGTGTAATCCTTGTAAGTACTGCCGCAGCTTTGGGTTTGATATTGAGCAAGGCTTTTGGAATCGATGCCTATATGGGCGTCGGATTGTTTAATGGTGCGCTGACCAGCACGCCAGGGCTTGCGGCCGCCATCGACAGCACTGG
>JAWLHS010000214.1:0-4055 GCA_041690235.1 Bacteroidales bacterium | reverse complement strand
AAGCAGGAGTCCCATCCCGAGTATCAGGGCCGTGTGTGTTCTCCTTTGGCCGGTGTTCGCGGTGATCTGTGAGCCGGGTCTCCCGCTGATGCGCTTGACGGAATCCATGGTAATCTGTGCACCGGGACCCCCACTGATGCGCTCGCCGGGTTGCCCGCTGGTCCGCTCGCCATGATTCTGGCTGGTCCACTCGCCGGGTCGCCCGCTGGTCCGCGAAAACCGGGTGGGTGGGGGAACAATATTCGGCCATTTATTCATACAAGGTCCTGTCTTTTACTTTCTTTGGCAGCAGTTCTGTGCCCTCACCGGCCTCCAGTGCTTTTTCCCAGTAACGGACGGCCTCGTCGTGCTGGCCGAGCTGAAAAAGCACGTCTCCGTAGTGTTCGAGCACCGTCGGACTGGCTTGGGGGGCGTTCTGGAGGGAGCGCCAGATCCATTCCCTGGCCTGCTCAAAGCGCCCCTTTTGGTAAAGGATCCAGCCGTGGGTGTCCAGAAAGGCCGGGTTGTCGGCTTCCAGCTCAATGGCCCGTTTCGACATCTGCTCCGCCTCATCGAGCCGCTCTTTTCTAACGGACAAATGGTAGCTGTAATTGTTCAGGGCGGTGGCATTTTCTGGGTTCAACTCCAGGGCTTTCTCGTAATACTCGTCCGATTGCTCATTGTTGCCCAGGGAATGATGGGTGTCGCCCAGCAGGGCGTACAGGTCTTCTTTGATCTCATCGTCTGATACGGCCAGCACCAAGGCGTACTCGAACGAAGATGCGGCATCCTCAAAGTTATTCAACTGCATATGTGCCAATCCGTTGAACAAAAACAACAAAGGATACTCAAAAAAATACTCCAACGCCAGCTCCGAATGCTCCAGCAGGGCGTCAAAGTCGCTCAGACGGGTGTCGATGCTCAGGATTTGCTGCCAGACTTCCACCCTGGACGGGTCCAGGCGGGCGGCGGTCAGGAACAACTCCCTGGCCTCCTCAAACCGCTCTTCCCGGTTGAGGAAGTCTCCGTAAATGAGGTAAGACTCGGGATCGTCGGGATGCATTTCGACCATGATGTCGCACAACTCCAGTGCCTGTTTCAGGTAAACGGGGTCGTTTTCTGACAGCATAAAAAAACTGTAGATGATGCGACTTTTCCCCTCCGCATCGAGCTCTGGACTGCGAAACGCGATTTTCAGCGACTCAAAGGCCTTGAGTCGTTCGCCCCGGTCCTGGTAATAGTCGGCCATCAGCAGGTGAGCCATGGGGTTGCCCGGATCAATTTCCAGCATGGTTTCGTAGAGGGCCCTGGCTTTTTCGATCTGCCCCGTTTCGCGGTACAGCTCGCCCAACAGCTCGTAGTAAACAGGCTCCTCGGGAAAAAAGGAGATCATTTTTTCAGCCTCGGCGATGGCTTCGTCGAATTTTTCCTGCGACACCAGAATCTTTTGTTTTTGTATGGAAATGTCTTCCGAAAAGCCGATCAGCTCCTCAATGTGGTTGTACATGGCCATGGCCTCGTCTCTCTGGTCGTTGTAGAGGTAAGCCGATGCCAGGTTGTAGGCAAAGTCCACGTTCTCGGGATGTTTGGTTACCAGGGATTCGTACACCAGGATGGCTTCCGGCACATTGTTGTTCAGAATGTGGATGTCGGCCAGCGCTACCTGGTAGTGGTGATTGTCAGGCGACAACTCCGCCGCGGTATGGGCATATGCAAGGGCATCCTCAAACTGACCCTGCATGGCATGGATTTTTGCCAGTTCGTAATGAGCCGCATCGTTGCCGGGATCAAACTGGGTGGCCTGGTCGTAAAGTGAGATGGCCTCCGGCAAGTTGCCAAGCATTTTTTGGCGGGCCGCCTCGATCATCACCGCGGTGCTACGCAGGCGGTCAATTTCCTTGATTTCGGCGGGTTCCTCCTCCTGCTGCGGCTCCGGGGCAGCCACCTGGCTGCGGGAGGTGCTGCAAGCCCCGAGGGCAAAAGAAAACAGCAACAACAGGGCGGCCAGCATGGCAAGCCGGTGGTTTTTCTTTGCGGCGGGCATGCGTGTTTCGGCGGGCATGTGCGTGGCCGCGGGCATGTGTGTTGTGGCGGGCATATGCGTAGCCGCGGGCGAGGGTGCCTTCGCGGACATATGCTTAGCCGTGGGTATGTGTGTAGCCGCGGGCATGGGTGAAGGTTCGCCGTTGGGACGGTCCGCAAGCTGCTTAGAGTCAATATCCTGGGGTCTGGTCATTCAATTTTTTTTTCGTACCTGGCGCAGCAAATACCGCACCTTTTTGTTTTTTTTCGTCGGATGGTTCTGACCGGATTCCGGCCACCTGCCGGGAGCCCCTTCGGGGAGCGCCTGATGGTCGGACGACCAGCCCGAAACGCCGTTTGGTTTATTTCGTCCCGGTATGCCCGAAACCACCCCCGCCGCGCCGGGTTTCGTTCAGTGTGGCCACTTCGGATAGTTTGGCCCGTTCGTGGTGAGCAATTACCATCTGGGCAATGCGGTCACCGCTGTGGATTTCGAACGGCTCGTCCGACAAGTTCACCATGATGACCTTGATCTCGCCACGGTAGTCGGCGTCGATGGTACCCGGACTGTTCAGCACGGTAATACCTTTTTTTGCAGCCAGTCCGCTGCGGGGCCTAACCTGGGCCTCGAAGCCTTCGGGAAGCTCAATAAACAGGCCGGTGCCGACCAGGCAGCGTTCCAGCGGTTTGATCATGATGGGCTTTTCAATAAAAGCACGCAGGTCCATTCCTGCCGAAAACGCCGTTTCGTAGGCCGGCAGGGGGTTGTCGGACTGGTTTACGATTTTAACTTCCATCCTGCAAAGTTAATTAAAAGACGGGGTTTGGGGGACGGTTTCTTCTTCCTCGGCGGCTTGTGCGCTTTCGACAGGGTTTTCGGACAGCCATTGAATTTCTTTGTGGAAGAGGATGTTTTGCATGCCCTCAACGATGGGAGAAATGTCGCGGTTGTTGTTGCTCAGGAGGATCAGGGTGGCGTCCTCGTCAATGAAGCGCTTGAAAGAAGTTCGAAATCCACTCCACCGGCCCGGATGATGCACCACCCTTTTGTCCAGAAAGGTTTGAAGGCGCCAGCCTTGTCCGTAGTTCACTGTGCGCTCGTTTTGCAGTGTCGCCGGCTCAAAGGCCTGGTCCCAAACCTGCGGGGGCAGCAAAGTGGCGTCTTTGATGGCACGATCCCATTTATACAGGTCGATGGTGGTGGAATACACCCCCTTGTCGCCGAACACGCCATCGTGGGGCACCAGGTTAATGGGTAAGTACGAACGGCGGTAGGGGCGAAATCCCAGTGCACTTGCTTCTGCAAGGGGGTGTGGGGCGCGGGGGTTATTCACAAAGGTATGGGTCATCCCCAGGGGCCCGAAAATGCGTTGGTGCAAAAATTCCGGAAAGGGCAATCCGGAAACCCGTTCAACCAATAGCGCTAGAAATGCATAACCCGTGTTGGAGTAAGCAAAGCGGGTTCCTGCCCGGAAATTTCTTCCGGGTTGGTGTCGGATAAAAAGATTCAATACATCTTCGTTGCTCGGGGGCTGCTCATCCGACCAGTGCCGCTCGACCAGGTACATGTAGTTCTGGATGCCGGAGGTATGGTTCAGCAGATGTCGGATGGTCATGTCGGGATAGGGAAATCCTTCAATATACGCCGCCAGGGGATCATCGATGAGCAACATCCGTTCTTCCTGGAGGAGAAGGACGGCCGTGGCGGTAAAGGTTTTGGAGATGCTGGCCAGCTGGAATGGGGTTTCGGGTGAGTTCGGCGTATCGCTGCGAAAGTCGGCATAACCGAAACATTCCTGGAACAATACCACCCCGTCACGCGCCACCAGCGCTGTTCCGTTGAAACGGTGTTGCTGCAGAAGCCGGGTAAAGGACTCCTCGAAAAACACCAATTCTTCGGAACTGAACAAGGGTGGTGGCTGGGTTTCTTCGGGGAGCTCACCCGCCATGGCTTGCCTGCCCGTTCGGGATGACTGGGGAATGAAGATAAAAAGGGCTATGGCGGCCAGGCCAACCAACGATAAAAAAAACAATTTTTGGCCGCGAAACCAGCG
>JAWLHS010000213.1:0-4091 GCA_041690235.1 Bacteroidales bacterium | reverse complement strand
AACAGCCAACAGCCAACAGCCAACACCCAACCCCCAACACCCAACTACGATACGGCGTCTATGGCGGTTTTCAGTGCTCCGTCCAGGATTTCCTGGGGTGTGGCTTCGATGAGTCCGTGCTCCACCAGAAAGTGTGTGGTTTTGCGGGCGTGGTCGATGTCGGCTTTTGCCTGGTCGAAGGCCTCCTGCCAGGTCATTTCTTTGCGGGCCACACCGTCTTTGATGGCCTGCATGGCCACATCGGCCGCTTCGTAAGGGAATACACCGGCTTCGTCCATCTTTGCCGTGATGTTTTCGGGGTCAATGCCCCTGTTTTCAGAAAAGCGGGCCAGGGATTCTGCCGCGGCAATGGCCATATTGTCGGTGATCTTGCGCGCACGGACCAGCAGGGCCCCTTTCAGTATGCCGGGGAATCCCAGGGAGTTGTTGACCTGGTTGGGGAAGTCCCCCCTCCCGGTGGCGACAATATAAGCCCCTGCCTCCTTGGCGGCATACGGGTAGATTTCGGGGACCGGGTTGGCACAGACAAACACAATGGGTTTGGAACCCATGGCCCTGATCCATTCGGGCTGAACGACATCGGGACCCGGGCGGGAAAGGGAGATGAGCACATCGGCCCCCTTTATGGCCTCTTCCATGGTTTCCACGCAATCCGGGTTGGTTACCTGGCAGAGTTCCCATTTGCGGTAAAAACGCTTGTCCTGTTCGATGTCTGTCCGGTTCTTATGCAAAGCCCCCTTGGAGTCGAACATAATGGCCTTGGCGGGGTCTGCCCCGGCGGTGTTCACGATCCGGGCAATGGTGGCATTGGAGGCGCCCGCGCCGAAATAGACGATTTTCACTTCATCCATCTTTTTTCCGACCAGCTTTAAGGCATTGATCAACCCGGCCAGGGTGACGCAGGCCGTGCCCTGTGCATCGTCGTGCCAGACGGGAATGTCGCACTCTTCGCGCAATACGTCAAGCACCCTGTAACAATTGGGCTGGGAAATGTCCTCCAGGTTGACGGCACCAAAGCTGTGCTGTACCATCTTTGTGAACTCAATGATCTTTTCCGGGTCGTTTTTGCCGTCTTTCCCTTTGCTGTCGACGCATAAGGCGATGGCATCCACACCCCCCAGGTATTTCATCAAAAAGGCCTTTCCTTCCATCACACCCATACCGCCGGGGGGGGTACAGTCACCGTCTCCCAGGACCCTGGTTGAGTCGCTGATCACGGCAACCAGGTTGCCCCGGTTGGACAGCTCGTAGGAGGCGTCGTTGTTTTCGCGTATGGTGGTGGAAATCTTGGAAACCCCGGGCGTATACCAGGCATTGAACCAGTTAAATCCCGCAACAGGGGCCTTGGGGAGGGTCTGCATCTTGCCGTTGTAGTAACCATGAGCCTTTAGGGCCAGCTCTTTGTAAAACAGGGTTTTTGCCTTGGCCTTTTGTTCCTGGGTAAAGGATTCCGGCAAACATTCTTCCAGGTTGTCGAGGGTGGGATTGAGTTTCTTCATGGTTTATCTGAATTTTGGGTTTTATGCCCCTGACCCGGGGTCCTGGGCGGTTGGTTTGAGATACAGTAAGATCACAAAAATAAAAATAAATGGGAATTTTTATCCCTTTAAAGTGACCCAAACGGGACAATGGTCGGAGTGTTTGATTTCGGGCATGATCCCGGCCCCGCTGAGCTTGTCTTCCAGCTTGCCGGAGACCATGTTGTAGTCGATGCGCCATCCCAGGTTCCGCTGCCGGGCGTTGGCCCGGAAGCTCCACCATGAATATTGGTGGGGTTCTTTGTTAAACCGCCTGAAGCTGTCGATAAACCCGGCATCCAGGAAACGGTCCATCCATTCGCGTTCCTCAGGCAGGAAGCCCGACACATTGGCGTTGCGCACCGGGTCGTGGATGTCGATTGGTTTGTGGCAGATGTTGTAGTCGCCCGATATGATCAACCCGGGACGGGCCTGTTTGAGTTTCTGTACATACGCCAGAAAGTCCTCCAGCCACTGCAGCTTGAATCCCAGGCGGTGGTCTCCACTGCTGCCGCTGGGATGGTAGACGCTGGCCACGCTGATGTCCCCGAAATCGGCACGTATAAAACGCCCTTCGGCATCGTAAGCCTCCATGCCCATCCCAACTTCAATATGATCGGGAATGATGCGGGACAAGATGGCCACCCCGCTATAACCTCTCTTGATGGCCGAATGCCAGAAGGTCTGGTAGCCCAGGGCTTCGAACTCAAATACGGGAACCTGCTCAGGCTGCGCCTTCGTCTCCTGTAGGCAGACTACATCGGGGGCCTCGTCTTCCAGCCAATGCAAAAACCCCTTTGCAATGGCGGAGCGGATGCCGTTCACATTGTAAGAAATGATTTTCATGGTTGATACCAGGCGGTTAACTATAGTTGATACAAGGTAGTTTAATAAATGGCCCCCGATTCCTGAAGCAAAAAGCGAAAGATCACGGGCCTGCCATTTAACGGCACTAAGGTAAAAATTCTGCGATTCTAAACTGCAGCCATCGGTTCAAATAAAAGGTGGCGGACCAATCCAAAGCCAGGACCTCAAACCCAGGGTGGGGTGTCTGACATTCCGTTATCAAAAAAGGCCGTATCTTTGCATAAAATGCCATTGACAGCAAAACCCGGGATATTGCCTTTGACAGCAAAACCTGAGATTATGCCGTTGACAGCCAATCCGGAGATGGCTTGGACGTTGTGGTCCTAAAAGCGGAGAAGCGTTAACAGGATAAAGGAGGATGAGAAAATGGGAAATACAGAAATGATGCACACATTGAAAACCAAAATAATAACACCCGTCCGCGAATGGATGTTCCGAATGTGGTACCGCTATGTTCATTATCTGGACAGGAATGCCGAAATTCTATTCATGAACTACGGCTATCACTGTCCGACCCTGAGGGTGAAACTGGATCCGGAGGACGAACCCAACCGGTTTGCGGCACAGTTGTACCATGTACTTGCCAGCGAAGTGAACCTCAGGGACAAGGAAATCCTTGAAATCGGATCGGGACGTGGCGGTGGTTTGTCATACCTGGCAAAGACATTCTCCCCGGCCAGGGCATTGGGGGTTGACCTGGCCAGGGCGGCCACCAGGTTTTGCAACAAGCATTACAGGCAAAAGGGGCTGAGTTTTGCACAGGGTGATGCACAGAACCTGTCTTTTTTGCCGGACAATTCGTTTGATGCCATTCTGAATGTGGAGTCCTCACACCGTTATCCCCATATGCACCTTTTCCTGAAAGAAGTATACCGGCTGCTAAGACCAAACGGGTTTTTTTTATACACGGATTTCAGGGATGACCAGAAGTTCCCTGAGCTGAAGCGGCAACTATCCGAATCCGGACTGCTGACCCTCAGGGAGGATGTGATCACGCCCAACGTGGTGAAGGCCCTCGAGGCAGATGATGCGCGCAAGCGCCGGCTGGTAAGAAAACTGGCCCCCTTCGGTGTCCGCCACATTGCCATGAAGTTCGCGGCCACCTCCGGCACCGGAACCTTCAATAAGTTTTTAAACAACCAATTTGGCTATTACCGTTTCGTGTTGCAGAAACCGGGGATCTAAAACCTGAAACCCAGCGACAGCCCCGATCCGGCATTCCGGATGGAAGAGTCGTCTTCGGGAAGCATGGTGTATTCGGGATTGATCTTCATCACACCCAACTGGGCATTGAGCTGGATGAACAGGCCGGCAAACATCTCGTACCCGATTAAAAAACCGGCCCCGGCATCCATTTTTCTCAGGTGGACGGCCGAGAGCTGATCGGTTGGCTCAACCTGGTTTTTGAATTTAATGGGGGTTACGGTTTCGGTGGCGCCGGCTTTTGTCAGGATTTTGCCCTCTATGCCAAGCCCGATATAGGGACCCAATCCGACGAAGAAAAATCCCCTGTCGAGTCGGGTTTTATACACCACATTCAATGGTAGCTCAAGGTAGGACACTTTGAATGTGCCCGATCCTTCCCCCTGCTTTTCCTGTGCCCCCTTGACCGAATACAGGAGTCCGGGCTGAAAGTAGACCTCCTGCAGGACAGGGATCTGGACATTGCCCCCGGCATGGAAACCCGTTGTAAACCCATTGTTGAGC
>JAWLHS010000212.1:0-4098 GCA_041690235.1 Bacteroidales bacterium | reverse complement strand
ATCATTTCCATGCTCTGTGTTACCTTTTATTCGGCTGTTTTCCCTTTTATGAAATACGCACCGGACCTGATGATCAACAAATATGGAGTGGAGCCGACCCTGGCCGGAGACATTTCCTCTATCCTTCCCTTCGGCACATTGGTTTTTACCCCAATTTTTGCGTACATCTGCGACTATAAGGGCAAGTCGGCATCCCTGATGGTCATTGGAAGTCTGTTGCTGGTGTTGGTACACCTGAGCTTTGCCTGGACCAATATGATTCCGTTTATTCCCATGTTTGTGCTGGGGGTGGCATTTTCACTGGTACCTGCAGCCATGTGGCCCGCTGTGGCAAAGATTGTGGAAACAAAAAAAATCGGGACCGCCTATGGGGTCATGTTCACCATTCAGGCATTCGGGCTGATGGTGTTTCCGTACCTGATCGGCGTGGTCCTTGACCATTTCAATCCGGGCGTTGCAGAGACCCTGTCCGCTGGTGGCAGAGCCGTATACAATTACACCATGCCGCTGCTGATGATGGCCTTGCTGGGGGTCATGGGAATGGTTTTCGCATTCATGCTGAAGCGGGATGATAAAACCTCCGGTTACGGGCTGGAGCTTCCCAATAAAATGGATTAATCCGGATATTGTTATTGCCTAATTCCTTGCTGACATGATCGTTCTGACCGGCGCCGCGGGTTTCATCGGGAGTTGCTTGCTAAACAAACTGAATAACCAGGGGTTTAAGGACATCATCCTGGTGGATGACTTCTCCTACCCGCATAAGAACCTGAATCTTTCCGGCAAAACATTCCGTCAGAAACTGGAACGGACCATTTTTTTTGAATGGCTGGAAGAAAACCACAAGCAGGTCAACTTCGTGTTTCATATCGGGGCCCGTACCGATACCGGGGAGTTTGACAAAGCAGTGCTTGACCGGCTGAACCTGAATTACTCCAAAGAAATGTGGAAGGCCTGTTCCCGTTTCGACCTTCCGTTGGTATACGCCTCATCAGCGGCCACGTATGGCGCTGGGGAGAACGGCTACAGCGATGAACACGGGTTGATTGGAAAGCTCCAACCCCTCAACCCTTATGGAGAGAGCAAGAACGAATTTGACAAATGGGCTTTGCACCAAAACGACAAGCCCTATTTCTGGGCGGGGCTGAAATTCTTCAATGTGTATGGCCCCAATGAATACCACAAAGCCAGAATGGCCTCCGTGGTCCTTCATGCCTTCAACAAAATCCTGGAAACCGGGAAGATGCAGCTTTTTCGCTCGCACCATCCGGACTTCAGGGATGGGGAGCAATTAAGAGATTTTGTTTACGTGAAAGACGTGATCAGGGTCTGCCTCTTTTTTATGCTCCACAAACACCAGTCCGGCATCTTTAACCTGGGCACCGGAAGGGCCAGAACTTTCCTGGACCTGGCGAAAGCCACCTTTGAGGCCCTGGGTAAAAAACCCGACATTGAATTCATTGACACCCCGGCTGACATCAGGGACAAATACCAGTATTTTACCGAAGCCAGGATGGACAAACTCAGGAGCGCAGGATACGACAAGCCCTTTCATACCCTTGAAGAAGGCATTCAGGATTATGTGCAGGGATACCTCGTTAATAAACTTTACTACTAACCATCCCCAATTGAACCAGAAAATCCGTCTGCAGTCCGGATGATTTATTCTTCCCTGCCAAAATGGTGTTGGTTGGAAATTCCCATCCGTTCCACATATGCAATGAGCTCGGGAAAGAATGCGGCAAACTCTGCGGCGAAGTCATCATAATACCTTTTAAGGTCTTCCACCGCATGTTCCATCCCCGAATCAAAGGGTGTGCGTTTGGCCATTCCCTGAAAATGGTTCTGGAGTTTTTCCAGGTGGGCATAGTTGACAAGCCAGTTCGAGGCGATCATGTAGGGCACCACGTTGCGGGCACGCACCGGTAGCAGGAAATAGTTTTTCAGCAAGAGTTGGTATGCATTGCTCACGAATTTCCCCAACGGCAGACAGGAATATTCCCGCCAGTTCCTGGCAAGGTAGTGGTCATAGAACATGTCCACCACCACCCCCGAATACAAGCGGTATTTGTTTCGCAGGCGCATTTTGCTTTTATCGACAATGGGATGGCTGTCGGTAAAGCTGTCAATTTTCCTGTGCAGCTGAATGCCTTTGACAATGTTCTCGTGGAAGTTTTCAATTTGCCTTCCCTTGACCATATCGGCAATGAAATTGCCAACGATCAGGTCTTCATCGTTGCCGGATAAATATATATGGGCCAGAAAATTCATCCAATGATCATTTAAACTGCCTTCATTTATAAGATAACAACTTTCCCATAAATAAAATTACATTAAATTTTATAAATCATCATCTTTTGGACATTTTTGTGGACAAAACCTTAGTTGAAACTGCCGGAATTTCATAGTTTTGCAGCGTTGTTCAAGACCAGTTTTTCCATCCAACAAAAAGCGATTTCCATATGCAGAAATTATTGTTATTAGGCGATGAAGCAATTGCCCAGGCCGGCATAGATGCAGGAATGTCAGGCATCTATGCTTATCCGGGGACCCCTTCTACAGAAATAACAGAATACGTTTTTGCCTCCAAAGAGGCCACGAAAAAAGGGGTGAAAGCAAACTGGTGCGCCAACGAAAAGACCGCGGCTGAAGCCGCCCTGGGGATGTCTTATGCAGGGAAACGAACAATGACCTGTATGAAACACGTCGGGCTGAATGTAGCGGCCGATCCCTTTATCAATTCGGCCCTTACCGGGGCCAACGGAGGCATGCTATTTGTCGTTGCGGATGATCCCTCCATGCATTCATCCCAAAACGAACAGGACTCCAGGTTTTTCGGAAAGTTTGCCATGATTCCCATTCTCGAACCCTCCAGTCAGCAAGAGGCCTACGATATGGTCCATTTTGGTTTTGAGCTTTCCGAAAAATACCAGGTAACGGTCATGATTCGCATTACCACCCGCCTGGCCCACTCCCGCGCAGGGGTGGTCCGGAAGCAGGAAAGGGAACAGAACCTCTTCAGGCTTCCGCAAGATCTTCGTCAGTTCGTGCTGCTACCGGGCATTGCACGGAAGAAATACGACAAGCACCTGGAACTTCAGACTCAATTCCAGGAGGAGTCGGTGCAATCTCCTTTCAACAGCTTCCAGCCCGGAAAAGACCATTCAATGGGGATCATTGCATGCGGACTGGCTTACAATTACCTGATGGAAAACTATCCTGATCGCCAGATCCCTTTCCCTGTCGTCAAAATCTGCCAATACCCCCTGCCCCACCATCTGATTGAACAAATCTACGATCAATGCGATACCCTCCTGGTTCTGGAAGAAGGCTTTCCCATTGTAGAAGAAATGCTGAAGGGCTTCCTTAACAAAGGAAAGCCAGTGAGGGGCCGCCTGGATGGCAGCATTCCCATGGCCGGGGAGCTGAACCCCAATTCCGTTGCCAAAGCCCTCGGGATGGAGCAAGACCCGACCACCCCTGTACCTTCGCTGGTGGTTTCAAGGCCCCCTTCCCTGTGCAAAGGATGTCCGCATATAGACAGCTTCATCGGACTGAACGAGGCCATCGAGGCCTTCGGAAAAGGCAGGGTGTTTTCGGATATCGGGTGCTATACCCTGAGCGCCCTGCCTCCTTACGAATCGATTAATTCCTGCGTGGATATGGGGGCCTCAATCACCATGGCAAAGGGGGCAGCGGATGCGGGAATGTCGCCGTCTGTTGCTGTGATCGGAGACAGCACATTTACACACTCCGGCATGACCGGTCTGCTGGATGCCGTAAACAGCCAGTCCAATGTAACCGTCATTATTCTTGATAACGCCACCACTGCCATGACCGGCGGACAACCTTCCTCGGCCCTGAACCGGATCGAAGAAATCTGCAAGGGGCTTGGCGTGGAAGAGGCCCACATCCGGGTGATTAAACCCTTGAGAAAAAACCATGAAGAGAACACAAAGATCATTCTGGAAGAATTGAATTACGATGGAGTCAGCGTGGTCATCCCACGAAGGGAATGCATCCAGACACTCAACAAGCGGATGCGGGCCAAATTCAAAGAAAAAGCAAGAAATGAAAAAAAATAAAGGGAAAAGCCCG
>JAWLHS010000211.1:0-4199 GCA_041690235.1 Bacteroidales bacterium | reverse complement strand
CGAAACTCAACCCCTTGGGACTCCCCGCTTCCATGATGAAGCAGGCCGTGGCGCCCGAGCCCGACACAAAATCACAGCCCCTGGGGTCGAGTCGGGGAATCGGATAGGTAAAAACGCTGTGGTGATTGGGTGTAAGCACACCAATACAATTGGGTCCGATCAGGGTCCCCCCCACTTCATTCACAACCGATACCAGGCGTTCCTCCAGGAGGGTTCCTTCCATGCTCTCCTCACTAAAACCGGCAGACAAAACAATAAAAGCCCTGGTATTCTTCTTCTGTGCCAGCAATTCGGCCGTTTCCGCGATAAAACGTGCCGGGATGGCGAAGATGGCCAGGTCAGCCTCCGGCAATTTCTCTGCATCGGGAAATGCGGGAATGCCCTGCACTTCACTTTCCTTCGGATTGATAACAAACAGCTTTCCCTGATAGCCACCATCAATCAGGTTTTTCAACACCTTGCCGCCGGGCTTCCCGACATCGTTTGAGCCTCCGACAACAACGATACTGCCGGGGTTTATTAATTGGTCGTTGATCATTTTTACCCTTCTTTATTCCCGGGCTAAGGTAACAAAATTCCCTCCAAAAATTATGGGATCATTGCCCGTAACTCGCAAAATTATTGCTATTTTGCGAATGAAATTTTTTGAATTATTAAACAATCATTCTGAATATGAGCAAGATGGACCAGGCAACCAGGGATCTACACGATTCTTCGGTCATTGCCCTTAGAGACTGTATGGGGCTCCAGGCCCAGGAAACGCTTCTGATCGTAACGGACGAGGTAAAGCGGGAAATAGGACTAAGCCTGCATGAAGCAGGAAAAGCGCTTTGCCGTGAATCCATACTGCTGGAGATCAAATCCAGGGAAGTCAATGGTGAAGAGCCCCCCGAACTGGTGTCCGATATGATGAAGCGGGTGGACGTGGTGGTTTGTCCCACGGCCAAATCATTGACCCATACCGACGCCAGGCGCAACGCCGTCAAGCTCGGTGTGAGGGTGGGCACCATGCCCGGCATCAACGCCGATACCATGAAGCGCTGCCTGAGCGCAGACTACGATAAGATCATCAAGCTCACCAATTTTATCGCACGGAAACTGGAAGGGGTTTCCACCATCAGGGTGGTGACCGAAAAAGGGACAGACCTCACCATGCCGGTGAAAGGGAGAAAGATCATCCCCAGCACCGGCGTGCTTAAAAACAAGGGAGAAAGTGGCAATTTGCCCTCCGGAGAGGTTTACCTGGCGCCCTGGGAAGGGAAGTCCAACGGCAAAGTGGTCATTGACGGATCGATGGCCGGACTCGGAATGCTGGAGGAGCCGCTGACCATTGAGGTGCGTGAGGGCTACGCCGAAACGATCACCGGTGGCAAGCAGGCCGACAAGCTGATAGAGATCTTTAACAAAGCAGGGCGCGACGCCAGGGCAGTGGCCGAGTTTGGCATGGGCACCAATTACAAAGCCATACTAACGGGCATGATTTTGGAGGACGAAAAGGTGTTCGGGACCATCCACATCGCCTTCGGGAACAACCTGACCATGGGCGGGAATATATCGGTCAACCTGCACCTCGACGGACTGGTAAAGGAGCCCGATGTGTATTTCGACGATGAGCCCATCATGAAGAAGGGCAGGATGGTTGGGTACGATGAATAAGAAGGAACGGTTTGCCCGCGTACTGGATTATTTTGCCACCCACCAGCCCGTGGCCGAGACCGAACTGCTGTATCAGGACCCTTATCAATTGCTGGTCGCAGTGATCCTTTCGGCCCAATGTACCGATAAGCGCGTCAATCTGATCACCCCCGCTTTTTTTGAGCGGTTTCCCGGCCCTGAAACCCTGGCCGCTGCCAGGCAGGAAGAAGTCTTTGAGCTGGTGCGGAGCTGCTCCTACCCCAACAACAAAAGCCGCAACCTGATCGGGATGGCGGGCAAGCTGGTAAACGACTTCGGAGGCCATGTGCCCGACCGGGTGGATGAGTTGGTTAAACTGCCGGGAGTGGGACGAAAAACGGCCAATGTGATTGCCTCGGTGGTGTATAAGCAGCCGGCCCTTGCCGTAGACACCCATGTTTTTAGGGTGGCAGCGCGCATCGGACTGACAACCAATGCAAAAACGCCACTTGAGGCGGAAAGGCAACTGCTGAAGTACATCCCGAAACACCAGGTTGCCATCGCCCACCACTGGCTTATTCTGCACGGCCGCTATGTTTGCCAGTCCCGCAGGCCCAAATGCGAAGAATGCCCGCTTACTGCGGCATGCAAATTTTTTGACAATAAAAACCACATCACATGACCCATTTAAAGGCGGGGGACAAAGCCCCCGATTTTTCCGGAAAAGACCAGGACGGGAACACCCTTACACTGGCTGATTTTAAAGGCAGCAAACTGGTGGTCTACTTTTACCCGAAAGACAGTACCCCCGGATGTACCTCACAGGCCTGCAACCTGCGCGACAACTACGACCTTTTGTTGAAAAACGGATACAAGGTGCTGGGAGTCAGCGCCGACAGCGAAAAATCGCATAAAAAATTCATCGAAAAGAACAATCTTCCTTTTCCGCTCATTGCCGATACCGATAAACAGATGCTCAAAGCCTACGGTGTATACGGGCCCAAGAAGTTCATGGGAAGGACCTTCGACGGAATACACCGGACCACCTTTGTGATTGACGAGGCGGGAACCATCAGCGAGGTCATCGAAAAGGTAAATACCAAAAACCACGTGACCCAGATCATGCCATAAGCCGGGGAGAATGATTACTTTTGCATCATGTACAAGAGGGTCGGATACTTTCAACAGAAAAAGATCCTAAGGAATTCAAACTTCCTGGATCTGACACCCCTGGTTCAACACCGGCATGAAATGGAAGGGGGAGGGACGGTCCGGGTGCTGGTACCAAAGTTTTCCGGGCCGCTGTTGGGAGACTTCCTTCAAAAACGGGTAAAGCAACCCTATATGACCCTTTCGCTCGATGAGCCGGGATCTGCCACATGGCTGCTTTGCGACGGCTCCCGGTCGGTCCGGAAGATCTGCCAGGCCCTGAAAAACCAGTTCGGTGAAAAGATTCACCCGGTCGAAGACCGCGTCACCAGTTTTCTCTCCCAGCTGTACAAGAAAAACCTGATTGTATTCAGGGAGGTGATCAGAGACCGGCCCATGGACACCCCGGGCGGTAATTATGAAAACGACACCACCCGCTGAATTTCATCCGACGAAAAAAATATTATTATAAACCATTCAAACAATATTCCCCATGAGCAATGCAATCAGTCATCTGGAGCCCAAAAACGTCTGGGCCATTTTTGAAGAGATTTGTTCCATACCACACCCTTCCAAGCACGAGGGGCGCATGATTGAATATGTGAAACAGTTCGGGGAGGGCCTCGGACTGGAAACAAGCGTGGATGAGGCAGGCAATGTGCTGATCCGCAAGCCGGCCACCGCCGGATTGGAAGACCGGAAGACGGTGGTGCTGCAGGGACACCTTGACATGGTGCCTCAGAAGAACAACGACACCAACCATGATTTCGAACAGGACCCCATCCGTCCGGTGGCCGAAGGAGAATGGGTCAGGGCGGAAGGAACCACCCTCGGAGCCGATAACGGCATCGGCGTGGCCGCCGCCATGGCGGTATTGCAGTCCGACGTCCTGGAACACGGCCCCATCGAATGCCTGTTTACCATCGATGAGGAGACGGGGATGACCGGTGCTTTCAATATTAAACCCGGATTTTTGAAAGGCGACATCCTGATCAACATGGATTCGGAAGACGAGGGAGAGCTTTACATCGGATGCGCCGGAGGCATCGACACCAATGCGGCATTCCACTACAAGGAAGAGCCGGTGAACGCCGACCATACCGCCTTCCTGGTGGAGGTCAAGGGACTGAAGGGGGGGCACAGCGGACTGGATATTCACCTGGGCCGGGGAAACGCCAACAAAATCCTAAACCGCTTGCTTTATACCGCCATGCAGGAGTTCGGGGCCGCCCTGTCCGCTTTCAACGGGGGAAGCCTTAGAAACGCCATCCCCAGGGAAGCCTCGGCCGTCATTACGTTGCCCCGCTATAAGACCGAAGCGTTCAAAAAGAAATTGGCCGCATTGTCTGCACAGATATCCAACGAGTTAAGTGGGGCCGACCCCGGACTGAGCGTGAAAATTGAGCCAACCGAAACACCTGGGTTTGTGATGGACC
>JAWLHS010000210.1:0-4202 GCA_041690235.1 Bacteroidales bacterium | reverse complement strand
CAATACTGAGTGCATTAAATCACGGCAACTACAGTGTTGAATCTTACGAAAATTACTGGCGCGGAGAATGAACATCCGACACCTGGCCACGCCCCATCATCGGAGACCCCAACGGCAATAACAGGGTTTCCGACAGGTGGTTCATGGATGGCTCTTACCTGAGACTGCAAAGCCTTCAGCTCGGATACACCTTCAAATCCGATGCGTTTCGCTTTCTTCCTTCAGGCCTCGACAGCTTCCGGATCTACGTATCGGGACAGAACCTGCTGACATTTACCAATTATACCGGGTTTGACCCCGACGTGATCAATGATGGTCTGTTTTACAGGGGTCAGGATTATGGATCTTACCCCTCTCCGAGGACCTTTTTAATGGGTGTTAAGCTTTCGTTGTAAGGAAATAATCATTCGAAAACCATATAGGATCATGAGAAAATTTAAACATATTGCCATCATAGCGGGATTGATCCTGGTCACCGGTCAATCGTGCAAGCACGATTTTGTTGACCTCACCAATCCCAACCAGATCACCACGGGTTCTTTCTGGGCAACAGAAAGTGACGCACTGGCCGGGGTGAACAGCGTTTACAGCGCACTTTACTACGACGGCCTGTATCTGCGTCTTTATCCTTGGATCATGGACATCCGGGCCGACGACGTCCGCAACACCAGTCCCTGGTGGACCCAGGAAGTAATGATTTACCAGGCAACCCCGGGGAACCCTTGTTACATTGCTCCCTGGGAGCACAATTATGCGGGCATTTTCTGGGCCAACCAGGTGCTGACCTATGTGCCGGACATCGAAATGGACGAGAACCTGAAAGCGCGGATTATCGGGGAGGCCAAATTCCTCAGGGGTTTGTATTATTACCATCTTCTGGCCGTTTACCGTGACGTGCCCCTGATTACCAGCCTGCCTTCAGGCCCTGGGGAGTTCTTTCCTCCCAAAACCCCACGCGACCAGGTTTTTGCCCATGTCATCCAGGATTTCTCCGATGCCATGGCCGTACTGCCCACCAAGCAGCAGTACCCTGCGGCTGACATGGGGCGGGCAACCAAGGGGGCCGCCGCCGGTTACCTGGCAAAAACCTATATGATTACCCAACGATGGGCAGAGGCAGAGTCCCTGTTAAAAAACATCATTGACCAGCAATATGGCTCCTACAGCCTGGTATCCAATTACCGCGATAACTTCACCACCAAAAACGAGAACAACAGCGAATCCCTGTTCGAGGTCCAGTTCAGCAGGGATGTCGGGGGTACCGAACTCGGCTGGGCAGGGAATCCTTCCTCTGCCTGGAGCAAAACTTCGGGTAAGGCACGGACTTATGCCCCGCTGGGATTCGGATGGGGTGATGTCACGCCGACTGACTGGATTTTTGAATTGTTTCAGGAAGAACGTACCGTGGACAATGAGCTGGATCCAAGAATGAAGGCCAGCCTGTTTTTCGATTATCCGGGGTCCCTGGTATATGGCCGGCCCTGGGCTGATGTGGAAGCCAGCCTTCCCAACCATGTCCACCTCAGAAAATACCTGAACGATGACGACTACCCCAACGAAAATGAATGGCGCTCAGAGATCAATGAACGCATCCTCCGTTATGCAGACATTTTGCTGCTGTATGCAGAAGCCCTTAATGAGCTGGGGCGCACACAGGAGGCCTACCCATATATCCAGGAAGTTCGTGACAGGGCCAGCCTGCCTGATCTGTCCACCACCCGTCCCGGCATGAACCAGGCAGAGATGAGGGACTGGATCACAAGGGAGCGTGCGCTTGAGTTTTGCTTTGAAGCCATCCGCTATGTGGACATCCTTCGATGGGGCTGGCTGGAAGACCCCGCCATGCTCGAAGTGCTGAAGGAACGGGATGCCGAATTTGAAAACTTCATCGAGGGGCGCCACTTTATGGCCATTCCCCCCAATGAGGTGGACCTGAATAAAAATCTGGACCAGGATCCGGGGTGGTAAACCCCGGCTCCAGCCCTTTTTATCGTTGCTTTTTTCTGTTTTATTCACTCACGTTTAACCAAACCCTTCATCTTATGAAAACAAAACTACTGGCCTTTTTTGTTACCTTGCTGTTTGCAGGATCTGCAATGGCGCAATTCGCACACTTTCCCTTCGACAGCAACCTGATGGACCAGATGGAAAATGTCCAGTCCACCGGATCCCCTGCCGGCCTTTCCTTCGTGGAAGATGAGGCCCGGGGTAATGTACTGGCGCTGGACGGTATTGATGGCTATGTCAGTCTGGGTACCAATGCGTATAACCAGGACGAGATCACCTTCAACATTTGGTTTAACTGGACAACCGAAGTGGATTTCCAATGGTGGGTCAGGATATTCGACTTTGGCACCCACATCGACAAGGAGCCCCCGGCCGAAAGGAATGTGATGTTCATTACCGCATTCGTTGACTGGGCCGGTGATGGTGTGGGACAAATGCAATGGAACATCCACCCCCTCACCTGGGAAGCAGGAGCGGACTCCGTCCTGCTCAGCCAGGAACCTGCTACGCGAAACAGGTGGCATATGCTCACCATGGTTCATCACCCTGATTATGCCCAGCTTTATCTCAACGGAGTGCTTCAGCACGAGATTGAGCTTCCCGGACTCGCCCCGAGCGATATGTCTCAGTTTGAAGACCTATTCATCGGCAGGGCCAACTGGAACGACCCCTTGTTCGAGGGAATGATCGATGAGTTCACCATTTGGGACACGGCCCTGAGCGAAGAAGAAATTGTCGAATTGTACGGCGATTTTGCTGCTTCTGCAAATTCCCCGGCGGTTGAATCCGCCCGAATCTTTTCCAGGGGAGACAATGTGAGGGTAGAGCTTCCCCTGGCAACCAATGCCTCGGTTGAAGTATACAGCATCACTGGCGCCCTGGTTTACAAACAGGAGAATATCGGCTCACAAACCGATATTCAGAACCTCAAAACCGGCGTTTACGTTGTCAGGGTGATCAATGGCAGCGAAGCCACTACCCAGAAGGTCATGGTCCAGAGCAGATAGAACGGCTCTTATCCACCAATGCCCTTATGGATGCAATACACCCCGGGAAGCCACGCCTGAAATTGAAGGGTACGTTTCCCGGGTTTTTTATCATCAATCATTCAATATTGAAAACCCCCAATGAGTATGGAATACAAAAGAAACAGGAGATTGAACCAACAATTGAAACCCCTTTGGATGTTGATTTTCTTTCTGGCCATTATCCCACGGCTGGAAGCCCAACACCAGGCCAGGATTGTAATCAACGCCGACCTGGGGCAACAGGAGATCAGCCGCCACATCTACGGCCATTTTTCCGAACACCTCGGCAGATGTATTTATGGCGGTTATTGGGTGGGCGAGGAATCGGCCATCCCGAATACCCGTGGCATTCGAAACGATGTGGTCGAGGCCCTGAAAAAAACAAGCATCCCCAACCTTCGCTGGCCGGGGGGTTGTTTTGCAGACGAATATCACTGGATGGACGGCATCGGTCCGCGCGATCAACGCCCCACCATGATCAACACCCACTGGGGCGGGGTCACCGAGAACAATGCATTCGGCACCCATGAATTCCTCGACCTGTGCGAGCAGCTGGAAACAGAGCCTGTTATTGTAGGCAATGTAGGCAGCGGTACCGTTGAAGAACTTTCCAAATGGGTGGAATACGTCAATTTCGATGGGGTCAGTCCCATGGCGGACTTGCGCCGTGCCAACGGTCGCGAGGAGCCCTGGAATGTGGTTTACTGGGGAATCGGCAACGAAAACTGGGGCTGTGGCGGACACATGACGCCCGAACATTATGCCATTCTTTACCGCAATTATGCCACTTATGCCCGAAACTACGGCAATACCCGTCTGCGTAAGGTCGCAGGGGGAGCCAATGTAAACGATTACAACTGGACCGAGGTAATGATGCGCGACATCCCCCATTGGATGATGTGGGGACTCTCCCTGCATCATTATACCACCGACTGGTATGACAAGGGACCAGCCACTGGTTTTCCCGAATACAGGTATTTCGACATCATCAACCGCGTCTACGACATCGAACGCGTGATCAGAAGGCATATGACGATTATGGACCGCTACGATCCGGAGAAAAGGGTTGCCCTGGTGGTGGATGAATGGGGTACCTGGTTTAATGTGGAGCCCGGCACCAATCCCGGATTCCTCTTCCAGCAGAATACCCTGCGGGATGCATTCGTT
>JAWLHS010000209.1:0-4219 GCA_041690235.1 Bacteroidales bacterium | reverse complement strand
TGTAATTCATATTCAGGTCTTTCCAGAATACACGTATGGGGATGGTGTCGATCACGGCGCGGAGCATTTGCCTGGATTCCTGAAGGGCCAGGGCGTCCTTTTTACGTTGTGAAACATCCCTGACGATGGCCTGTATCATTTTTTGCCCGGTATCCACCAGGCTCAGGCTCACCTCGGCATCAAACTCCGTACCGTCGGATGCCTTGTGTGTCCATTCAAAAAATTGCGGTTCCCCGGTTAAAGCCGCATCCAGGTATTTTTTTGCCTTTTCCCGGGAGGGGGTTCCGTCGGACTGAAAAGGAGGTGAAAACTCCTCTGGCTGGCGGTTCCGTATTTGCTCCCGGCCGGCTTTAAAGAGTTGCTCGGCCTTATGGTTAAACTCCGCAAACATGCCGTCCTTCATAAGGATGATGGCGTCGTTGGCGTTTTCAAACAGGGCGCGGTAGAAGGTTTCCCGCTCCGTTAATGCATCCCGGGTCTGTTTGATCTGGGTAACGTCCCTGGCCACCCCAAACATGATCCCTTCTTCGGGGTAGGGAAAGGTGTTCCAGGAGAGCCATTTCACCGTACCATCCTTGCAAATAAAGCGGTTTTCGAACTGGTTGATTTCTTTTCCTTCAAGGATGTCGGCACCTGCCTTTTGGGTGGCTTCCACATCATCGGGATGTACGAATTCCATCCACGGCTTGGATAGCAACTGCTCGCTGGTGTACCCCAGGGTACGTTCCCAGGAGGGGTTTAATTTTTTAAAATAGCCGTCGAACCCGGCCAGGCAAAGCATGTCGGGGGAATGCAGGAAGATGCGTTCGCTTGCTTCCGCCGATTGATCCGCGGGCCTTTTTACGCTACCACGAATATCCTTTTTCCCGCCCTGATTGGCAGGGTGATTCTTTTGGCTCATTGGTGAAGGATTATTGACAAAGATAGGCATCCCTGCTCATTGTTTCGGCATCAAGGGAAGGGAAAAATAAAAACTGGAGCCGACCCCGGGGGTGCTTTCCACCCCGATGCGCCCGCCGTGTTCCTCAATGATCTTTTTGGCAATGACCAATCCAAGCCCGGTGCTGCTTTCGCCCCCAGTGGGCCTGGCGCTGGATTTTTTGAATGGTTCGAAGATCCCGTCCAGCTCATGCCCGGGAATGCCGACGCCCTGGTCGGCTATGGTGGTGTGAATGAAGCCTTCCTTTTGCGCAACAGTGACCTGCACGCCGGAACCTTTTTCAGAATACTTGATGGCGTTGCTGATCAGGTTATTTAACACCTGCTCTATTTTGTTTTTGTCAAAATCAAATACGAAGTCCCGCGCTGTAAAGGCAAGGTTGACAGAAATTTCCTTCCATTTTCCAACCAGCTGGTTGAATGCAATGGCTTGTTCAAGCAACATCCGGTAATTGGTCCGCTCCTTCTGAAGTGGAATGGTTCCGGCCTCAATTCTGGATACATCGAGGAGTTCGGCCATCAGCTTCAGGGAAAAATTCAGGCGTTCTTCAATGGTCTTCAGGAATTGTTGCTGCTTGTCGGCAGGGAACATGTCCGCATTGTTGAGCAGAATATCTGTATAGGAAATAGCTGTCGAAATCGGGTTGCGAAGGTCGTGTGCAGCAATACTGAGAAAGCGGTTTTTCTCCCTGTTCAGGATCTCAAGTTCTTCATTGACCTTTTGTAATTTCTCCAGGGTGTTTTCCACCAGGAACTTTTCTTTCATCAGCTTTCTTTGCAGGTTGCTGACTTCCTGGTTCAGGCGGGCCATTTTGGTATTTTGATCCAGTATCTTCCGGAGGTTGACTTCCCCGATGATGAGCATTTCGTTGCCTTTAATAAAAACCCTTGCTTCGGTTGTGGTGTTGACCGACACATTGTCACCAATGGTGAGCAATCCCTCAAACACCGGGTTTTCCCCTTTTTGGACAGCAAGTTTCTCGAAGGAGGGGTTGATTAATCCCTCCCACGGGATGCCTCCCAGCAAATGTCCTGCGGCCTGGTTACCAAACAGCAGCATTCGTTCATCAATGGAGAATATGGCCACAAACAGGGCGTTGCTTTCCCAAACAGAGGCCTTGAGTTCGATGGCCCATTTCTTCCATAGTGTTTCGGGAGGTTGCATCAATGTGTGGATTTTGGATTGGACGCCGTTTTGTCAAAATGTTCCAGGTAGGATTCCAGGGCATATAAATCAGGGATCCAAACCACTCCGCGGTCGTGTTCAAAGAGCTCCTTTCCCCCATGTCTGAATGCCTGGCCCCCGATCATCAGGGGTGTATGCGGGAATTGGCTTCGGATCTCGCGAAGCATTCGTTCGAGCACCGGAAGGTGAAAATAAATGCTGGCTGAAAGGGCAAAAAGCTCGGGCTGGGTTTTATGCGCATAGGCAAGAACCTCCGAAACCGGAACGTTCGATCCAAGGAAATGGCTATCCCAGCCGCTCATCTCGAACAGATCGGCCACCATCTTAACACCGACCTGGTGCAGCTCATTTTCCACACAAGCCAGCAAGACATTCCTTCCAGCACGTTTTCTGGCCACAAGAGAGGGGAACAGCTCGTTCATGATTGCTTCAGAAACCGAAGTGGCCAGGTGTTCCTCTGCCACGGTGATCCTGTTTTGTTCCCATAACTCGCCCACCGTGTAAAGGGCCTTTTTGATCAACTCTTCGTAGATGCGTTGAACAGGAATGTTTTGATTGATCAGGCGCTTTACCACTTGCGAACCGCCCGGACGATCCCCGGCCAGAATGGACTCCATGAATAAATCCATGGCCCCCTGATCTGGAATGGATCCCATTATGTGGCGTTCGTTCATTTTACCGAAGGTACGAAAAATGTGCCCACCCTGATTTATAGGGTGTGAAAAATCCCGGGCTCAACGACCGACATTGCCGTTGCCTGACAGGAAGGACCTGAGGGCCTCAAGCTGGTAATTTGCTTGTTGTGAAAGACCGGCAAGGTGCTCAAAATGTTTTTGGCTCAGGGCAACGGCCGTTTCCAGGCATTTCTTGCCGCAGTTTTCACGCAGGCCGGGTTCGCAAAAATACCCGGTCAAGCCCATGACAAACAACCAAAGGTTTAGCTCTTCAAAGCTTTCCTTGCTGTAATACACGACCCCTTGATACTTGTTTACCCCGAGGAACTCCTGAACCAGGGGATCATCTACCAGGGCCAGCTCGATTCGTTCCCCCGGGGAATTGATTTGGACAGCAGTCCTTTGTGACCTGGTCTTTGCGGCTGCCCTTTTTGGTTGTTTCAAGGCGTTTTCGCTAAAATCAAAAACCCTGGAGCCGTACGCTGCAAGGATGCGGATGAGCAGGATGTCCCTGGTGATCTCCGCTTTCCCTTTGCCGGTTTTTTTCAGGATTTGCTCCAGGGGCCAGTGAAGCATAAGGGCAGCGGTGGCATCTTCGGTTTCTTCCGGATCATTTTTGAGCTTTTGAAGTGCGGTGATGGCGTAGGTGGCCAGCAGAATGCTTGTGTTCTCAGGTCCGGCACCCAATATGAGGTTTTCTGCCGGAAGGAAGGCTTCCGTATTGGCATCCGGTGTTGCCCGGGGATGTTTTCTTTTGATTTCGTAAAGGTACTCCCTGGTTGAAAGGAGGGATCGCAGTGATTGGCTGAAGGCCTCCACGGCGGGAGCTGTGTTGCTGCAGGGCGAAAGCTCCCTGCACGCGCTGCCGGCAAATTTTCCGAAATTTTTTTCCAGGCTGGCCAGGCTCTTCTGGTTAATGTCCGGCTGGTCGAAAATGCGCTTAAACGATTCATAAACATCTTTAAACCTGATTTGGTCCATTTCCCGCCGGATATCCGGGGTTCCCTGTCCCCCGAGCCTGCGGTGCAGTTCTTCCAGAACGCCTTCACTCCGTGTATCAGGCCGGAAATCAAGGAATACCCGGTACTCGAAACCCCTTAATCCCCACCTGAAACCATTCTTGTGAAACTCGCTGCCCTTGCGGATGAACTCAAGTCCGGATACCTGTTCCCGGAACAGGTAATAAGCCTGGTCATCGTTTTTGACGCCAAGGGCATCACCCAGGTTGACAGAAATGGTTTGCTTGTCGCCGCCTTTGGCCAGTTTAGGGGTCGAAACCCTCAACGCCCCGTCGGCGGCCTCGTATTTGTTATTAAAAAGCACCAGGGCAGATTCTTCTCCATGGCGGTTGGTAAAGGCAAAGACATTCTCGTTGACCCGCCCGTGCCGGTCGATAAAATCAAAGAGGTTGAAATGATCC
>JAWLHS010000208.1:0-4262 GCA_041690235.1 Bacteroidales bacterium | reverse complement strand
GGGGAGATCAAAAATGTAGTCGGTTTCCTTTTTGGGGATCACCAGGGTGTGGCCCCTGGCCAGTGGATTGATATCCAGAAATGCCAGAAACTGCTCATCATCAGCTACTTTATAACAAGGAATGTCCCCCTTTACGATTTTTGAAAAAATACTTGTCATACGACCAAGGATTTTGATGGGTTAATCGCGTGTAACTTCCAGAATGGTAAAGGAAACCATGCCTGCCGGAACCTCAATTTCGACCGAGTCTCCCACCGTCTTACCGAGCAAGCCCTTTGAAATGGGGGAGTTCACTGAAATCCTTCCTTTTTTTATGTCGGCTTCGTTCTCCGGCACCAGGGTATAAGTCATTACCGCATTGTTTTTCCGGTTTTTGAGCTTCACCTTCGACAGTATGGAGACACGACTGGCATCGATCTGGCTTTCGTCAATGACCCGGGCGGTACTCAGGGCCTCCTCCAGCTTGGAAATGCGAAGCTCGAGCATGGCCTGCGCATTCTTGGCGGCATCATACTCTGCATTTTCGGACAGGTCACCTTTGTCGCGTGCTTCGGCAATTTGCTGTGAAATGGCGGGACGCTCAACCGACTTCAGCCGCTCCAATTCCTCCCGTTGTTTCCGGAGTCCTTCTTTGGTATAATATTTAACTTCATTCATTTCCGTATTCTTTATGCATAAATAAAATGGCCAGAAAACCGGCAAAACAAGCAAGCACCTCTATGGGGGAGAAGAAACTTCCCCCCGGATTAAAAAAAAACTGTTGACAGCCCGTATGAAATCCCAAACTGGCAACAACTATAAAAAGAAAGTCAAGTAATGACGAATCCGACTGGTTAAAAAACACCTGACCATGGATCACCTCCATAACCAGGCTTTTGTTTTAATGGTTGACTACAAAAGCAAAAATAAAGATTAATTCAATACAATCAAAATAAACTTAGGTGTATTTTTTATTCAGGATCTCAGAGAAGATGACCGCAGTCTGCAAATCAAACTCCGCACGTTCCCGGCCTTTCTCGCTCTCGTATTTTTCTTCGGCCATGGCCTGTTCACGGGCATCCTGCTCCATATGGGTGCGAATCAGGTCCTCAATGGTTTCTACTTTGCCCTCGGTCGAAAACTCAAAGTCACTGCCGACCCCCCCGGCTCCCTTAAACTCCTCATAGCCCTCCGACAGCGGCTCTTCATGGCGGTCCTCCTTTGCATCATTGTAGTTTCGCTGGGCCTGTGATTCCCAGGATTCATAGGCGGGTTGCCGCTCACGTCTTGAAGGCTCTCCCCTGCCCGATTCCCGTTCTTCGACTTCCTGAAAATCGGATGCCTCCTGCTGCTCTCCCTGGGAGGATTTCTTCTTGCCCCCTCCAAAAAACTCCTCAAGCAATTCCTCCATATCGACCTCCTTGGACGGAGCCGCTGAAGGATCTTTCTCAAGGTAGGGTTGGGGTTTTGCGGCCTTTTCCCTGGCCTTTTTCTGCCGCTGAAAATAGCTCACCACAAGCCAGATAATAATCAAAACCAGATAAAAAAATTCTTCCATAGCAAAGGATTCAACGATTTTAACAAATATACCAAATTCCGGTCAATCAAAGCATTGTCGAAGGTTTTTCTATTGCTTCAACAGGTGCCGACGTCCAGACATGGCCTGTACGCGCCTGAAAGGCCCTGTCCGGCCCCTTTTAGTTGGTAACCTGTAAGTAGGGATAATTAAAATAGGTATTATACCGCTTGAGGGGGTGACGAGAAGGACCGTCAATCACCGAACCGTCGAGCAGTAAAAACCTGGATCCGCATAAGGTATCAACGGCAATGGGCGAATCAAAGACCCGAACCAGCGCATGTTCCTCAAAGGGGTGATGGGGGCAGGCCCTGTCAAATGCCATGAACTCATCCTGGGAGGCCCTGTAAACGATGATCCCGCGATATCCGCCT
The DNA here is from genome assembly GCA_041690235.1 of Bacteroidales bacterium. Taxonomy (GTDB): domain Bacteria; phylum Bacteroidota; class Bacteroidia; order Bacteroidales; family UBA7960; genus SLSG01. Next base: position 2,333 of record JAWLHS010000208.1, on the reverse strand, counting down.
GAATAATAAGCAAACCCATTGATCGTATTCAACTCAATATGCATGGTGGATTCCACATTGATCGAAAAATCCACATACCGAAACGGCACCGGATGCTCGTTCTCCCGATCGCAGGAATAAGTAAGCAGCAGCAGCACAAAAAAGGCAATCCGGAAAAGGATACGGTTCATCGGCTTGTTTTAAGTGCTTAATACCTGTAGTAATCCGGTTTAAACGGGCCACCGGGTTTTACACCGATGTAAGCGGCCTGTTCATCCGTCAGCCTGGTGAGCTTCACGCCGATCTTCTCCAGGTGGAGGCGTGCCACTTCCTCATCCAGATGCTTGGGCAGGGTATATACGCCCGTTTTATAGGCTTTTTGCCACAGGTCCATTTGTGCCAGCACCTGGTTGGTGAATGAATTGCTCATGACAAAACTGGGATGACCGGTGGCGCAACCAAGATTCACCAGCCGGCCCTCGGCAAGCATAAAAATCTCATTTCCGCCGGGGAATACGTATTTGTCGACCTGGGGTTTGATGGTCATTTTTTTTACCCCTTGCATCTGATCCAGCTGATCAACCTGGATCTCATTGTCAAAATGCCCGATATTGCATACAATGGCCTGGTCTTTCATTTTTTCCATATGCGCAGTGGTGATCACATCCTTGTTCCCGGTAGCCGTAACAAAGATGTTGCCTTCGTCCAGGGCATCCTCCAGGGATTTTACCTCATAGCCTTCCATGGCGGCCTGTAAAGCACAGATCGGATCGATCTCTGTTACGATCACGCGGGCGCCATAACCCTTCATGGACCTGGCACAACCCTTGCCAACATCCCCATAACCGCAGACCACAACGACCTTTCCGGCGATCATCACATCGGTGGCCCGCTTGATGCCATCGGCCAGGGACTCACGACAGCCATACAAGTTATCGAATTTTGACTTGGTCACGGAATCGTTCACATTGATTGCGGGAACCAGGAGTTCGCCGGTTTCCATCATCTGGTAGAGGCGGTGCACTCCGGTTGTTGTCTCCTCCGAAATGCCCTTCAGGTCTCTGGCCATGCGATGCCATTTGCCCGGGTCTTCGACAAGGGTTTTCTTAATCAGGGCCAGAATAATGGCTTCTTCCCGGTTGTCGGGCGTCTTTTCCGCAACCGATGGATTGTCCTCGGCCTGATAGCCTTTATGTAACAAGAGGGTGGCATCACCCCCGTCATCAACAATCAGGTGGGGACCATGTCCGCCGGGAAAACTCAAGGCCTGGTTGGTACACCACCAGTATTCTTCGAGTGATTCCCCCTTCCAGGCAAAAACCGGGATGCCTGCATGTGCAATGGCGGCAGCGGCATGGTCCTGGGTAGAAAAAATGTTGCAACTGGCCCAGCGTACATCGGCGCCCAGTGCTTTCAGGGTCTCGATCAGCACGGCAGTCTGCACAGTCATGTGCAGAGAGCCCGTAATGCGGGCGCCTGACAAAGGCTGCTCCTGCCCGTACTTTTGTCGCAAGGACATCAGTCCAGGCATTTCCTTTTCCGCAATTTCGATTTCTTTACGACCAAATTCCGCCAGGGAAATGTCTTTTACTTTATATTTGAGTTGCTTTTCGGCCAATAGGTCTTCCATTCAGATTTTTTATTTTATTATTCATACTTTTGCAAAGATAACACATTCTGATGTGTTTAAAAAACACAATGAATGAGCCTTTTCCTTAAGAGAGTTAACAGGGATGCCGCCATCGGAGTTTGGGAGATCAATGAAACCGTGGAGGAATTGTACGACCAGGTGACCCTATCAGATCAGGAGAAGCACTATTTCTCCCTGTTAAAATCCCCGCTTCGTCAGCAGCACTGGCTCAGCTACCGGCTGATCCTTCCCTTTCTTGTCAGGGAAGGGGAAATGAGCACCATCGAATACGATGAATATGGCAAGCCCCATCTGAATAACGGGGTCAGGCATATTTCAGTGGCCCATTCCGGAAAATTTTCCGCCCTCATTGCCAGTCCGTCGAAAAACGTGGGCATAGACATCGAACTGATGCATCCCAAAATTTTCAAGGTATCCCATAAGTTTTTAAATGACCAGGAACTTTCACAGGTCTTCTCCAAAAATGCCATGGAAAGCCTTTACCTGATCTGGGGGGCCAAAGAGGCCTTGTACAAGTTGTACGGGAAAAGAGACCTGTTGTTCAGGGAACACATCCGGATCTTTCCTTTCCGGTTTGAAGGCCGGGGATGCATCTTCGGAGAAATTGGCCATGTCGGGCAACAGAAGACATATTCCATTCATTACGAAAGAATTGAGGATTACTTACTGGTATATACCATTGATCAACCATCAGGCGGACCAC
>JAWLHS010000207.1:0-4271 GCA_041690235.1 Bacteroidales bacterium | reverse complement strand
CAGCAATGCTGTTTGTTTTTTTGATTCCAATCCAGGCCAATGCGGAATCGGAAGATAATCCGGGCTTAAATGCTCCCATCGAAAAGCTTGATGCTGAGAAAACCCTTGCAGAGGAAGCGATTACAAATGAAGCCTTTGCAGAGGAATCTGAAGTGCTCCTCGCCAGGCTCGACGAAATCAACGAGATGGATAAGTCAGACTTGACATCCTCTGAAAAAAGAGAATTGCGCAGGGAAGTCCGCCAGATCGACAAGGCCCTTACTTTGAATAGTGGCGGTGCATATCTTTCAGTTGGCGCTTTGATCATAGTCATACTGCTACTAATCCTTTTACTTTAAGAACCAAAACGGTCATCTTGAAAGGAGAAATAACGGCAATTTCAATCCCTCTATGAGGGGTTCATTCATAACAAACAAAAAAAAATCATGGGCAATTTATTGTATATCATCGTGGTCATATTAATCATTGCATGGGCAATCGGGTTTGTGGGCTTTCAGGCAGGAGGGATTATTCACATTCTGCTGGTAATAGCAGTTATTGCCTTGGTGATAAAGCTTCTCAGGGGCGGGAAATCTTTCTGACAATAAACATAATAAATCAATATAAAAAGTAAATAATGAGTACAAAAAAAGCATTGCTGGGATTACTGGCCAGCGTTTCTGCAGGGGCCCTGCTGGGGGTTTTATTTGCTCCCGAAAAAGGCGGGGAAACAAGGAAAAAAATTTCCAAAGTGAGTAAGGACTTCACCGGATCAATCAAGAAAGGGGTTAATGGTTTTCACAAAACCATTGCCGGAAAATTCAAGAGAGAGAAAGAGCAGCTAAATAACTAAACAGCAAACTCCGGGTTGGCCGGCAGTTTTTAATTGGGGTGGAGACCGATGGTGGCATTATCCTCCAATTGATTATAGGTGGATCCCGGAACCCTGGAGCAAAATATGCTTCAGGGTTCCTTTATTAACAAAGAACAAGCCCGCACCACTTCAAACGGAGCCACCGGGTTAATTGTTCTTTTTCCTCTTGCTGGGTTTTTTCCAGAGAGTTATTATTAAGGCCAAAACAACCCACAGTGGCCATATTTTTATTGCAAAAAGCAAGGAATCAACAATCCCAAACCATCCTTTAGAAACTGACTGTTTCAGCCTCTCGAAAAACCCGTCCCGGTTCGCCGGACTATAGGTAAAATCTTTTTGTCTGGTGATGGTCAATTCAAGCGTGCTATAATCCACCAGGTCACTTAAATACCTTAATCTGCCGGTGGTGCTTTCAATTTCTTCTTCCAGTGCCCGGACCCTTTCCTGAATCTCAAGTATATCCTTCACGGTCATCGCCTGGTTCAGAAGTTCATTATAGCGTTTCAGGTAACTGCGCTTGTTTTCCAGCCTTATTTCCAAATCAATAAATTGGTCTGTAACATCGCGGGCATCTATTGCCTTATACAGGACCTTAACATCCCCAGCTTCAACTTCGTTTATAAATGTTTCAAAATTGGCTCCGGGAATTCTAATTCTGATGTAATATACCGATTCCTGGTCCGTATCCTGAAAACTTTCGTTGGCGTAATAACCATCATGAATCTGAACCAAAGAATCCACCCGTTCTTTTGCTTTTTCAAGCTCAGTAACCTTGAGCCCCAATCGCCCGTCCTTAATAATTTTGCTTTTTATTACCTCTGTTTGTTCTGCAATATCAACAGGGGCTGATTGTGCTTGCGCAGATTGCCTCGCCATTGGCACCATTTCTTTCCCCGTATCGGCAACGGCAAACGAGGCATCACCTTCTTGTTGCTGCTCACGACATGAAGTTGCAAGCAACACCACAGCCATGCAATAGAAAATGAATGTTTTTTTCATCCCTAATTATTTTTTATTTAGCAAGTTACGCGTTTTATTGCATTCAATCAAGGCGTTGTCACTTGCCTTATTCGTTCAGTTTTTCCAGAATGTATAGCGCTTCCAGTTCCCCCCGTATGCGCTGCCCGTGGCTGTCGAGCTTGAACAGTCGGTTTTCCCCAACCCTGTAATGGTTGGTTTCGTGCATGGGGTCCACGTCCGTCAGGTAAATGGTGCCTCCTTCCTTGTCCCATGCAAAGCTGCCACGGCGGCTAAAAACGGGCTCGTCCCTGCCGAGGTATTGCGTAAACATCTGGTAAGTAAGGTCCTCGTGGAGAATGATCTTTGTTTTTATCCCCTGGCAGTCGGCGCAGGGCAGCACCCCTTGATAGGTCCCCGGCCAGTCGAGGGAAATCCTGCTGTTGTGCATGTCAATTACTTCTGTTGAATCGATGGCAGCACTTTCGTTTGCCGTTTGTCCCGGGGGAGTCGGACCTGTGCATCCGAAGAAAAGGAACAGAAATGATAAGTGTACAAGGATTTTGTCCATGGCGTCCGATTACAACAAATTTATGCAAAATAATTCCTTAGCCGGGGGAATTTTCCATGCCCGATGTGGAGCTTTGCCCTGCGAAGGCGAAATCCCTCCTCTATATTCAGTTGGCTTTACCAGCCGGAAAGCCATTTGTGTACGATTCGTCCAAACCATCCTTGATTCAAGTCTTACCTGTTGATTATGATTGTTCGATTCTGAATGCCGTGATTCATTCTCAGGCTGACGATGTACATCCCGTTTTTCAGTCCCCCGAGGTTCAACTCAATTTCTGTCTGGTTCTTAGCACTGAATGATCTGACCACCTGTCCCATGGAGTTGTAGACCAGGATATGGTCCAGTGCCTGGTCGGATCTGATGTAAACGGTGCCCTGTGAAGGGTTGGGAAAGATCACAATGGAGGTTCGGTCTTCCCTTTTCATTGGGTCGATACCGGTAACATCTGCATCATCAAACCCGAATGGCTGGGTACAGGTTTCTCCATAAAGATTTGTGATGAGGGCCCGCACATAGTTGCCTCTAAATCCCTCGAATACGAAGGTCTTACCAATCCCAACTACTGCACTCTGCCTGTCGCTTCCCTCACCATCGATGCCCGATATCCAATATACCTGGTCGTCGGGGGTGTCTATGGTAATGGTTTGGCTTGTGGGGTCAACCGTTATGCCATCAATGCCCGGAGCCATTGCATTCCCTGTGCCGCCGTACTCGTAAGAAAAGTAGAACCGCCCGTTCAGCATGCTTTCTTTCAGGGCCGGAATATCGAACCTGTCCATGAGCATGAACTGATAGTTAAAGAATGCCTGGTTCACATGATGTGCATCGTCGTTGGAGTATCCCCAGACCGGTCTTTCGGGCATCGATAGTGTGAGTACTTCGTCCCACAAGACCCTGTCGTAGGGGTGTTTGTTGCCCTGGTTATACACCTCCAGGCCGATGATTGACTCATAACGACTGAAAATGTCTGCAAACCACTCAGGGGAGTTTTTCTGCATGGGACCGTAATTCGCCAAAATGCTCCAATACTGACCAGGGTGGTTCAGTATTTGCATGCCGCCCAGGCTTTGAGTCAGTGCAAAAGACTGCTCAAGGTCTGCGCCCGAGTCATTTCTCCCGGTAAAGAAGTCGTTATGGTGGTTATTGGCACTCAGCTCATTCCCTGGGAATGACAGGATTCCCAGTGTCTCAGGATCACGGTCCTGCCAGGAGGTCTTAAACATGGAAAACAAAAACCAGGGATAAGAGGAGAAATTGTGATTGGTAATGGGCAGGATCTTAAAATCTTTTGAATGATATAAATCGACGACCTGATGCGCCTGCATGGAGGCATCGGAAGTCCAGTCGGTATGTACGTGAAAATTTGCCTTGTTGCGCTGAATGGCATTCCAGTTGATCTCCTCGTATGGATTCCCTGTTAATGCTTTAAGGGGTGCTTGCTCCCCAAGAACCTTCACAACAATGCCTTTGAATACCAAGTCTTCGCTGGTAAGGGTGTTGAATGCCCTTAAACGGATATGGTAAACGCCTGCCATGGGGGTAAAGCCATATTCCAGCTCCTCATTTTCGTTGAGTGTATAGGCTTGGTCAACAAAGGGTTCATTGTTATGAGACATTTCAAGGTACAGGTCATAATCTTCCCGGTTGGTCACCGATGCCGTGATGGAAACGGGCGTTCCGGCATTGGTTACTGAGGGCACCGCACCCATATGGGAAAGGACCGGTAAAATGTCCGCTTCGGTGTGTTCTTCCATTTCCACCAGGTTGGTCCTGAAATTGTAGGTAATGGTGGCTTTTGTCCAGTTTGACGGAACACTCAGGGGGTAGGTATCGCTCGGACCGACCACTGAACCCATAATGGAACCGGAATTTACACTTCCAAAACGGATC
>JAWLHS010000206.1:0-4273 GCA_041690235.1 Bacteroidales bacterium | reverse complement strand
AACCGAGATGGTATGGCTGTGCGGGTGAAGCTCTATGGCCACATTTCCGGGGGTGGCGACCTGGTTGATAAACAAATCGTCGTCTCCCGACATGACTTTATAGTGGGAGGTGAATCCCTTGGCCTGGTAAAACAGGGCACGCTGATAAGAAAGGTTTCGGCCGACCCCCATATAGGCCCGTCCTGCAAGGGCAAATCCAAAATACTGCAAGGCAATAAAAAACGTGTCAAAGCGAATCATGCGGTTCAGAAATCCCGGCCTGCATTCATACTTCCCATACCCCAGGACAATGCCGGTCGAACCCCCAAAATTGTCGACCATGCGGGTAATCCAGTGGGGACTCGCAGGCCGGCAGTCAGCATCCGTTAGCAAAATGGTGTCATTCTTGGCCGATTTGATCCCGACAGACAGGGCCAGTTTCTTTCCCTTGAAGAAATTGACATTCTCTTTCAGCCGGACCACCTTAAGGTGTTTGTAGTCGGATTGAAACTGCTGGAGAAGTAAATCGCTGTCGTCGTCCGAACCATCATCGACCACCACCACTTCAAATTCGGGAAAGTCCTGCTGCAAAACCAAAGGAAGGTTCTTTTCCAGGTTGTGAAATTCGTTACGGGCGCAAATAACCACAGATACCGGTCCGACGAATCCCTCCTTCTGCCCGGGCTTGTAAAATGCCGCCCGGCTAAAATAGAACCAGAAATAGAACAGCTGAACCAGAACAACCACGGCAAACAAAGCCATTATGGCCCAATCCCAGGCAAATTCCGGCAACAAAAACCAATCATTATGCATGCCACTCCCCATGAAAAAAGCAAAATTACACTTCTTTGGAATAGTTCCTATCTTTGAAAAAAAATATCTCCCCAGGGGAGCCCTGCTGAAAGGGAACCCTGGGATAAGAAATAAACGGAATGAATTTCACGATTGAGGGCCTGGATCAGGAAACCGGCGCCAGGGCGGGAACCATCAGCACAGCACACGGGCACATTGAGACCCCCATTTTCATGCCGGTGGGTACCGGAGGTACGGTAAAAGCCGTCCATCATAAAGACCTTGAGGAATCCATACGGGCGGAGATAATTCTCGGTAACACCTACCACCTCTATCTGCGCCCCGGGCTTGATGTTCTGACAGAAGCCGGGGGACTGCATCGCTTCATGTCGTGGAACAGGCCCATACTGACCGACAGCGGGGGATATCAGGTGTATTCACTAACGCACAGAAGAAAACTAAACCCGGAGGGGGTCACCTTTCAATCACATATCGACGGATCAAGGCATTTCTTTTCTCCGGAAAAGGTCATCGACATCCAACGCGTGATCGGAGCAGACATCATCATGGCCTTTGACGAATGCACCCCCTACCCTTGTGGGCATGATGATGCGCGCAAGTCGATGAAAATGACCCATGACTGGCTCGATCGCTGTTGTGTGCATTTCGACAAATTTACTGGCCTGTACGGCCATGAACAAAGCCTGTTTCCCATCGTTCAGGGGAGCACCTACAAGGACCTCAGGTTGGATTCTGCACGGTATATTGCCGATTGCAACCGCGATGGGAATGCCATTGGCGGACTGTCGGTGGGGGAACCCAAAGCGCTGATGTATGAAATGACCGCCCTTGTGTGTGAGGTTCTGCCCAGGGACAAGCCCAGGTACCTGATGGGGGTTGGCACGCCGGAAAACATCCTGGAGAGCATCGGCCTGGGCGTCGACATGTTCGATTGTGTCATGCCGACCAGGAATGCCCGCAACGGGATGTTGTTTACCAGTGAGGGAATAATAAATATCCGGAACAAAAAATGGCAGAGTGATCACCAACCCATTGATGCATCCGGAAGCGTCTACGTTGATCAGCACCACTCCAGGGCCTACCTCAGACATCTGTTCGTAGCCGGTGAAATGCTCGGACCGATGATTGCCACCATGCACAACCTCAGCTTTTATCTCTGGCTTGTTAAGGAGGCACGCAGACAAATACTTGCCGGCACCTTCAGCAGCTGGAAAAACGGGCTGACCGAACGGCTGTCCCGCCGATTATAAAACTTGCGTATATTTGCCTGAAAGGAAACAGCGCATGCTGAAGAAGATCGATTATTATATCATCAGGAAGTTTCTCGGAACCTTCTTCTTTGCCATTGCATTGATCATCCTTATCGTGATCGTATTTGACCTTTCTGAAAAGATCGACGACTTTATTGAAAAGGAAGCGCCCCTGTCACAAATCCTCTTTGTATACTATGCCAATTTCATTCCTTTTTTCATCAACCTTTTCAGCCCGCTCTTCACCTTCATTGCAGTAATCTTTTTTACTTCCAGGCTGGCCCTCAATACAGAGATCATTGCCATGCTTAGTTCGGGCATCAGTTTCAGGCGGCTGCTGGTACCTTATCTCATTTCAGCGGGTTTGTTGTCGGTGCTTTCGATCTACCTCTCGAACTTCGTTATTCCGCAGGCCAACGAAAAGCGGATTGCATTCGAATACACCTATGTAAAAAGCCGCCAGGACATCAGGGACCGAAACATTCACATGCAGATACGGCCCGGCATATTTATTTATATGCAATCCTTTAATGGCCGCCTGGGCAGCGGAAGCAAGTTCACCCTGGAGGTCATGGAGGAGGAGCGCCTCACCTATAAACTGATGGCCGAAAACATTTTATGGGACAGCATTGCATCATCATGGACCATCAGGGATTATAGTGTCCGGACCATCGACGGCATGAAGGAACAACTCGAATTTGGTGCCCGTCTCGATACGGTATTGCCCTTCACGCCCAATGATTTCACCCAGGATTTGAAGGAAATGGAGATGATGCGTTTTTCGGAATTACGGCAATTCATCGACAATGAGCGACTAAAAGGATCGGAAAACGTCAAATTCTATGAGGTGGAGAAGCACCGGAGAATGGCTTTCCCATTCGCCACCCTTGTGCTCACCTTGATTGGGGTTTCTCTTTCATGCCGAAAGGTAAGGGGAGGTATCGGGTTGCATCTGGGGGCAGGAATGGCACTGAGTTTTGCCTATATTTTGTTCATGCAGGTATCGACAACCTTTGCAACGAACGGAAATTTGCACCCCTTCCTATCCGTGTGGGTACCCAACCTCGTGTTTGGGATTCTCGGGCTCTATTTGCTGAAAACGGCCCCGAAATAAATCATGCCAGGGCTTATTTCATCCGAATCAAAAAGACCTATTCTTCCCGTTTGAAAAAATAATCCGGCAATAAGTACCCCAGGAGTCCACCCCAGATCATACTCATTACCGGGGAAGACGTAATGGCGCAGCCTCCGGTTTTACAGCCCACCAAGGCGTAATAAGCATATCCGGCGATCACCCCGAACAGGGTAAACGCCCCGATAGCCAGCAAATAATGGTTTGATGGGAGTCTGCGGGGAGAGAACCAGGATCGTGCCTTGGTTTTTTCACCGGTTCCTGCTCCCTTATTGTCTGAGGTTTCTTCCATTGCCATTGGTTTCTCTTTTATAATCCGGCCATTTTATTTTACATTCAAAACGCCTTCGATGGCTTTGACCAGCTCTTGCTTCGGGAGGGCCCCCATCGCCATCTGCGGCTGGGCATCCTTGGGCACGAACAAAATGCTGGGAATACTCCGAATGCCAAACATGGCGGCCAGGTCGCGTTCCTTTTCGGTATCCACCTTATAGATATCCACCTTGCCATCGTATTCCTTTGACAATTCTTCCAACACAGGTGCTACCATCTTGCAGGGGCCACACCAGTCGGCGTAAAAATCGATAATACAAGGCTTGTCGCCTTCAAATTTCCACTCCTTGTTTTTTTCAAAATCAAAAACTTTTTCTTTAAAAATCTCTTTGGTCAAATGTTCCATGTTTTTTGTGTTATATAAGCGTTCAGTAATATACGGTTTTATGTGTGCTGAATATGGCACCGGGAGAAATACCCGGCGACTTACAAAAACTCATTAATGGCAGCTGCAAGGGTTTCCTTTTGCTGCACACCGACAAAGCGTTTCACGGGTTCTCCGTTCTTGAAAATAATCAGGGTGGGAATGCTCCTGACCTGGTAAAGGGCCGCAATGCGGCCATGGTCATCAACATCCAGCTTTGAAATAAGGGCCTTTTCGCCCATTTCCCTGGCAAGTTCTTCCACAATGGGGCCTTGTATCCTGCATGGGGCACACCAGGTGGCCCAGAAATCAACCAATACAACCCCCTCCGAAACCAGTCCGTCGAAATTGGACTCGGAAAGAATCTGCACCTGGCCACTGGCTGTTGAGGAGACTTCCTCC
>JAWLHS010000205.1:0-4307 GCA_041690235.1 Bacteroidales bacterium | reverse complement strand
CAGGTCTGAATCAACCCTTCGGCCCGCTAATGTGCTGGAATTACACCGGCTTCGCTTTACAGGTCTGCTGGTCTTTAAAGGTGCCGCTTAATTTTCGTCTTCCAGTATGGTGATTTTCTCGATTTTATCGCCCTGGTCGATCTGGTCGATGATTTCAATGCCATCTGTCACTTTCCCGAATACGGTATGCTGGCGGTCGAGGTGGGCGGTGTTCATCCTGTTGTGGCAGATAAAAAACTGGGATCCGCCGGTATTACGGCCTGCATGGGCCATGGAAAGCACACCGCGGTCGTGGTATTGATTCTCGCCATCCAATTCACAGTCAATTGTATAGCCTGGCCCGCCCATTCCGGTACCATCGGGACAGCCGCCCTGAATGACAAAGTCGGGGATGACCCTGTGAAAGGTCAAGCCGTCGTAAAACCCTTTTTTCGATAGATCAACAAAATTCTTCACGGTGCCAGGGGCGTCTTTTTCAAAGAATTCAACCACCATGGTTCCTTTTTCGGTCTTTATTTCTGCTTTGATCATTTGTCTTCCTTTTTTGGTTAAGAGGCAAAGGTAGTGATTTGTCGGGGACAATTTGTACCTTTGCGGATTGAATTTTTCCTGATACAGACACCTGGAAAACCCGGCAAAGCCTCCCATGGCACGTTGATGAATGGGTTGTGGTACAGCAGCTTGTATGCCGGGGTTTGAACCTATACTTATCCGACGAAAATGGACTACAATTTCCGTGAAGTAGAAAAGAAGTGGCAGAAGCACTGGCGCGAGAACAAGACTTACAGGGTCACAGAGGACCCCGGCAAACCCAAGTATTATGTTCTGGACATGTTCCCTTACCCTTCGGGGGCGGGTCTGCATGTGGGCCATCCCCTGGGATACATCGCTTCCGATATTTTTTCACGCTATAAGCGGCAAAAGGGGTTTAACGTGCTTCACCCCATGGGTTACGACGCCTATGGGCTGCCGGCCGAACAGTATGCCATCCAGACCGGGCAGCACCCGGCCATCACCACCGAAAAAAACATTGCGCGTTACAGGGAGCAGCTCGATAAGATTGGCTTCAGCTATGACTGGGACCGGGAAGTGCGCACCTGCGACCCGGGGTATTATCACTGGACACAGTGGACTTTTATCCAGTTGTTCAATCATTATTACAACAATGAAACCGGGAAGGCAGCACCCATATGCGCCCTGGAGGCCATTTTCAGCAGTAGCGGAAATGCCGGCGTCGACGCAGCCACCGCTTATGAGGAAACATTCACGGCCGTTGAGTGGATGCGCATGACCGGCGTCGAAAAACAAGATGTGCTGATGAATTACCGCCTGGCGTACTTGTCGGACACCATGGTGAATTGGTGTCCGAAGCTGGGTACGGTACTTGCCAACGACGAGGTAAAAGAGGGTTTCTCGGTCAGGGGCGGACACCCGGTCGAACGCAAGAAGATGAAACAGTGGTTTTTACGCATCACGGCCTATGCCGAAAGGCTGCTTGAAGGACTCGACCGGATTGATTGGAGCGAATCGTTGAAGGAGATCCAGAAAAACTGGATCGGCCGGTCGGAAGGATCCACCATCTTTTTTGGCATCCACGACCCGGGGAGTCCGATGTCGCATCCCAAGACCACCGCGGATCTGATCGAAGTCTTCACGACCCGTCCCGACACCGTGTTCGGGGCCACCTTTATGGTGCTGGCTCCGGAACATGAGCTGGTTCAAAAGATCACACCTCCCCCCTATAAAGAAAAGGTGAAAGAATACGTCACCCGGGCAGGCAACCGCTCTGAAAGAGAACGCCTGTCGGAGGTAAAAACCGTTTCCGGACAATTTACCGGGGCCCATGCGGTGCATCCGTTTTCGGGCCGGCTGATGCCGATCTTCATCGCCGATTATGTACTGGCAGGATATGGCACGGGAGCCATCATGGCGGTGCCCGCCCACGACAGCCGCGATTATGCCTTTGCCAAACATTTCGGTTTACCGATAACCGAAGTGGTGAGTGGCGGCCAGATTGAAGAATCCGCCTACGATGCCAAAGAAGGGACGCTGATCAACAGCGATTTTCTCAACGGCCTCGAAGTGCCCGACGCCATCCGGACCGTCATTGAGCGACTGGAACGGCAAAGGATCGGTACCGGGCGCGTGAACTTTCGTCTTCGTGACGCGATCTTCAGTCGTCAGCGCTACTGGGGCGAGCCCTTCCCCGTATACTACAAAGAGGGAATGCCGCATGTGCTCGATGAATCGGAGCTTCCCCTCGAACTGCCCCCGGTCGACAAATACCTTCCCACCGAGACAGGGGAACCCCCGCTGGCCAGGGCTAAGAACTGGACAACCAAGGACGGCCACCCGCTCGAATGCAATACCATGCCGGGCTTTGCCGGTTCAAGCGCTTATTACATCCGCTATATGGATCCCCGCAACGACCGGGAACTGGCGTCCAAACAGGCAGTCGCTTACTGGCGCAACGTGGACCTGTATGTGGGCGGGGCCGAACATGCCACAGGCCACCTGATCTATGCGCGTTTCTGGAACAAGTTTTTGTTCGATATCGGGGTGGTTGTTGAGGACGAACCTTTCAAAAAGCTGATCAACCAGGGAATGATACAGGGCCGGTCCAATTTTGTCTACCGGGTGAAAGGGACCAATACATTCGTGTCTCACAATCTGCGGACCAACTACGACACCATGGCCATTCATGTGGACGTGAACATTGTGCACAATGACATCCTCGACCTGGAAGCCTTCAAAAAGTGGAACCCCGAATACCAGCAGGCCGAATTCATTTTGGAGGACGGCAAATACGTTTGCGGCTGGGAAGTGGAAAAAATGTCGAAATCACTGCACAACGTCGTGAACCCCGATGAGCTGATCGAAAATTACGGGGCCGACACCCTGCGCCTGTACGAAATGTTCCTGGGACCCATCGAGCAGGCCAAACCCTGGGACACCAACGGCATCGAAGGGGTGTTTCGTTTCATTCGAAAGCTGTGGCGCCTCTACCACGACCGGGGCAACGACTGGAGCGTATCGGACGATCCGGCCACAGACCAGGAAAGGAAAATCCTTCACAAGGCCATCAAAAAAATCAGCGAAGACATCGAGAAGTTCTCCTTCAACACCGCAGTGAGCGCCTTTATGATCTGTGTGAATGAGTTGGGTGAGCTGGGCTGCAACAAGAGGGAAATACTCCAGCCCCTGGCCATTATGATTTCGTCCTTCGCACCCCACCTGGGCGAGGAGCTCTGGCATCGACTGGGCAACACCCAAAGCGTTACCCTCGCACCCTTTCCTTCCTGGGAAAAGAAATACGTCACCGACGACAACGTGACCTATCCTGTCTCCTTTAACGGCAAGACCCGGTTCAAGCTGGTGCTCCCGGCCGGCAGCAGCAAAGAAGCCGTCGAGGAGACCGTCCTTCGCTCGCCCGAAGCCGCCAAATGGCTCGGCGGGAAAACGCCCCGGCGCGTCATCGTCGTACCCGGAAAGATCGTGAATGTAGTGGTTTAGCATAAAAAAAGGAGGCGATGCCTCCTTTTAAATAAGCGTTTCCGGGCCATTTACCAAACCAACCGCCTCAAAACAAAGACCATTCCCAAAGCCATAAAGACCCCTATGGCCCACCAGGAATTGAATGGAACCGGGAGGGGCTGGACGTCCAAAGCCAGGACGCCTCCGTCGCTCCGGAATTCAATTTCGAAGTTTCCAACTGCACCGTTTCCAAAGGAGCTTACCACAGCATAATACACGCCGACGGGCAGGTTGGGGATGTTGATTCTTGACAAGAGTCCAGCCCCGCTGTCGTCATTGCCGACAATCAGATTGTCGAGGGGAGAGGCCGGGTTAAAATCACAGTACAGAACTAAATAAGTGTCAAAGCCTCCTGTGATTACTTCAATGTCGACATCGCCGGCCTGCTGAACGGTAAATTCAATCACCTGGTAATATACAGCGGTTCCGACTGCCGACAGATCTCCCTGGGTACGGCAAATATCCAGTGCATCGTAAACTGCGCCAACAGGGCGATTAAAGGTTGGATCTGAACCGGACAGGGTCCCGTTTACCGTAAAGTGGATCGTCGAAGCCAGTGGTGAAACAGACCCGGCAATGGCATCCAGAATGCCGTTTATTTCATTTTGCATGGCCGGGGCGACAAAACCCCCATTGCTCAGGATGGTGAAATAATCAACCATCAGATCCAGGGCCTCCTGGGTTTCTGTGGCATTCAGGCCTTCAGCCTGTTGATATTCAAGTGCGAGGCCCTCCGCTTTTTGCTGGATTTCGGAGGCGAGGGTCAGTTGGGT
>JAWLHS010000204.1:0-4318 GCA_041690235.1 Bacteroidales bacterium | reverse complement strand
CCCGCCTTTGATTACCGGGGCATGCACCTGGATGTGGCCCGGCATTTCTTTCCCGTTTCCTTTATTAAGAAATACATCGACCTGATGGCCCTGCACAAGATGAATCAATTTCATTGGCATCTGACAGAGGATCAGGGATGGCGCATTGAAATCAGGAAATACCCGCTGCTGACGGAAGTCGGGTCCTGGCGCCGGGAGACCCTGACCGGACATGGGGGAAGATCCCCGTTTGAGTATGACGGGATACCCTATGGCGGCTATTATACCCAGGAAGAGATCCGGGAGGTGGTGGCCTATGCGGCGGAGCGATTCATCAATGTGATCCCGGAAATAGAAATGCCCGGTCATGCCACGGCGGCCCTGGCATCCTATCCTCACCTGGGTTGTACCGGCGGACCCTATGAGGTGATTACCAGGTGGGGGGTATTCCACGATGTCTTCTGTGCCGGTAACGAACAGGTGTTTGAGTTTTTAGAGGACGTCCTGACGGAAGTGGCCGAACTCTTTCCATCAAAGTTCATTCATATCGGGGGGGACGAATGCCCCAAGACAAGGTGGAAGGAATGCCCGGCTTGCCAGGCCAGAATCAGGGAGGAAGGGTTGGCGGACGAATACGAGTTGCAAAGCTACTTCATAAGGCGCATGGAGGCCTTTCTGCTCTCGATGGACCGGAACATCATAGGCTGGGATGAGATACTGGAAGGGGGACTGGCTCCCAATGCCACGGTCATGTCCTGGAGGGGTACAGAAGGAGGCATTGCAGCCGCCCGCATGGGACAAAACGCCATCATGACCCCCGGATCGCATTGTTACTTTGACCATTACCAGGCGGACCCCGAAACCCAGCCCCTGGCCATCGGCGGCCTCACCACCCTGGAAAAGGTCTACGCCTATGATCCCGTGCCGGATGAATTATCGGTTGAAGAAGCGGGATACATCCTGGGGGTCCAGGGGAATGTGTGGACCGAATACATCAAAACCCCGGCACATGTTGAGTACATGGCATACCCCAGGGCCATCGCCCTGGCAGAAGTGGGATGGTCGCCCGAAGACAGCAGGGATTTCCAGGGCTTCCTTGAACGCCTGAAAAAGCACAGCAAGCGACTGGATGCGATGAACGTCAATTATTTCAGGGGAAACCTGAATTAAGGCTGGGTATCGCTGTCCGGCGCCTGCCCCGGTTTGTTTCCGGGGTTGAAATACTTCCCTATCCATTGATTGGCCAGCAACAGCACAGCCAGAACGAGGATCCATTGAAAAACCATGGTTCCGGTGCTGGCGGCTGCAAATGGATTCCACCAGTTCTCCACGTCCGATACAATGGACTGATACACCAGCCAGATGAAAATAATGCTGATGATAATGGGATTGATGGTGATCAGGACGTTGTACCAGCGCCCGATTCTCATTTTTGTGCCGGGCTGGTTCAGGTGTTCCACCCTGACTTTCTCCACGCCGAATCTCATGATGGCAATGGCCGTAAACATCCCGCTGATCAGCAAGGCCACCCCCCATACAAAATCCTGATTGTTCAGAAAATCCAGACTGTACGCGCTAGGGATTCCGCAAATAAACCCCGCTGCGCAGGTAATCATCACGGCCCGCTTGCGGTTCCATCCTGCAGTCACCAGGTTGGCCACCCCGACCTCCACCTGCGAGATAAGAGAAGAAATGGCGGCAAAAGCCAGGCAAAGAAAGAAGAACACGGCCATGAGTCCGCCCCCGGGCATGGTGGTAAAGAGCTCCGACATATAAATAAAAGTGAGCCCGACATTGCCCGACTCCAGCGCCTCATGCGCGTATTCCATGGTAGGGGCCAGTGCAAAAATGGTCGGAAGAATGGCCAGTCCGGCGATGATCGCCACAGCCACATCGGCATAGGCGACAACAAACATGCTTCCCCCAATCCCGTCTTTGGGTCTGGTATAGATGGCATAGGTCATCATCAGGGCCCAGCCTGCTCCGGTGGACCAGGCGGCCTGCGTAAATCCTTCCAGCCAGGTTCTGGGATTCAGGAGGTAATCCATGTCCACCTTGAAAAGATACTGGACCCCGAGCGAGGCCCCGGGGAGGGTCAGGGCCCTGACGGCCCCGGCCACCAATAGAAGCGCCAGCAAAGGGAGGATGATCTTGGAGAACCGTTCAATCCCCTTCACCACCCCCTGGTAGAGAATCAGAAAGGTCAGGGCCATGGCAATCACATGATAGAAAATGGTCTCCTTCGGATTCGTGGAGAAGGTTTCCCAGAGTACACTGGTATCGCTGCCCTGGGCAAAGTTTCCCTGCAGGGCAAGGATTACATATTTGATGGTCCAGCCCGAAACCACGGAATAATAGAACATGATGGCGATACAAACGAAACCCATCCAGGCCCCCACCCAGGAGAACCTCCTGCCCATAAAATCTCCCATGGCCCCCACAGAACCCTTGCGGGTGTGACGTCCGATGGCCATTTCGGACATCAGGAGGGGTACCGAACAGACAATCACCGCTATGATCAGAATAATCACGAAGGAACCCCCGCCATTGGCCGCTGCCATCCGGGGAAACCTCCAGATATTGCCCGTACCCACAGCCATGGCAATGGCTGCCATGATAAAGCCGAGTTTATTGGAAAAAAACTGTTGCTTGTCCTGCATCGAAGTAAATTATTATTGATCCAAAAAACGCCAGTTGGTTGTAAAATTTTCAGGTAGGCTGTGGTCCATCAGGATGGCCCGCAACAATTCCACCGGTACATTGTTTTGTCTGAGCACCGCATCATTGAACTCTTTCAGGCTCATGTGCCCCTCCCCGACCAGCTCGGTGCGAAGGGCCTGGAACTGTATACCGCCGATCATATAGGCCAGCTGATACAGCGGATCGTAACGCCCCATAAAGGAACGTCTCACTTCCGCTTCAGCATTGGCCGGCTCGTGGCCGACTTCACTGATCAAAAAGTCGATGCACTCCTGCGGACCCATATTGCCGAGGTGGTAATTCAGTGAAAAGATGATCCTTGCCGCCCGGTGTTTCCGCCAGAACAGGAAACCCATGCGATCTTCGGGGGTCGGCGGTAGCCCTTTTTCGTACAGCAAAAACTCCCAGTAAAGGGCCCATCCTTCGGTCCAGAACGGAGTGCCCATCACCCGCCTGTACGGTTTAAAACGCTGGTTAACAAATCCTTGAAGGTGATGCCCGGCGATCAGTTCGTGATGCACGGTGGCCATGCAAAAATGGGGATTGTTTCCGCGAAGGCTCATCATTTTGGCGTCGTGGTCCATCGTATTCGTCGGATAGGAAATTCGAATCACTTCGCCCCCAAGGAAGAAGGGATTCACCAACTGCATTTCGGGGCTCATCATCTGCATGCGCCAGGTTTCCTTCGCCAGTTCCGGAACCGTCAGCAGGTCATTGTCTTCAATAAACGCGATGGCTTCTTCCGCCAGGCGGTTGATCATCTCAGGTTGTTCTCCGGCCGGGACGTATTGATTCTTTACATATTCCAGGGCGCTCCGCCAGTCGTCTCCAAAGCCCATCTCCCTTGCGGCCTTTACCATTTCGCTGCGGCACCACTCCAGCTGGCTTTGTCCGACTTCCAGAAGCTCCTCGGGCGTGTAGGGAATGAACTCGTATTGCAGGCGGTTGATCAGGGCATGGCGGCCTTCCGGTTTGCCAATGATCCCGCTGCCATCGTCCCTGGCAAGCTGACTGGAGAAATGCTCCGCAAGCTTGTCCTCATAACGGATCAGCTCCTGATCAAGCTTTTCGAACGGGGCTTCCGCCCACCACGTAAAACCGGGATGATAGGCGTAGTAGAACTGATATGCCTCCCGGAGGTTCTCACGCAAATCCTTTACAACACCGGCCGCTTTATCGGCCAACATCCATGAGTCGAAGGGTGGGGTCTGGTCGAGTTGCTTCATGGCCTGTCGAAATTGTTCTGCAGAGGCATGAAAAATGGCGGCCATGGCAGCGCCGTCTACGGTTTTGCCCCGGCGCCTTTCGCGAATAAAAAGATACAGCTCACCGGCGAAGTCCGTTACAAAAGCCACTTTCTCAAAATCCTGCCGGTTCAGGTCATGGAAAAAAATGGCCTTGTTCAGAAAATTTTTGAACATCAGGTAGTCAATCTGCCCATCCGACGATAATTGATCATAATCCAGGGCATCAAGCCTGACCAGCCAGTCCTTATAAAGCCGGTCCATCCTGTCGTAGTATTCACTGGTTTCCTTCAGGGTGTATTTTCGCTCCAGGGCGCTGCGATCGGACTGGAAGGTAGAGATGGGTTCGTAAAGCTCAAATTGCTGGGCGTTGGAAGGGTTGGAAAGCAGAACGA
>JAWLHS010000203.1:0-4384 GCA_041690235.1 Bacteroidales bacterium | reverse complement strand
CCCTGGAAAAGCTTCCGGAGGCCCTTGAGGAAGTGAGCCGGGTCCGGGAAGACCTGGGTTTCCCTCCTCTTGTGACACCAACCAGCCAGATCGTAGGTACACAAGCGGTTATGAACGTGATCACCGGTGAAAGATACAAGATGGTGCCCGAAGAGGTAAAAAAATACGTACGGGGCATGTATGGCCGGTCCCCGGCCCCAATCGCCCCCGAATTCATCAAAAAGATCCTGGGCAATGAAAAACCCATTGACCATCGTCCTGCCGACGATTTAAAACCCGTCCTGCCGACCGCCACAAAAACCATCAAGTACCCTGAACTGGTTCACAATGAAGAGGATATACTCACCTACTGCCTTTTCCCCGAGGTAGCAACAGAATATTTCAAATGGAGGGAACTGCCAAACGAAACCAGGCCAAAATCACCGGCCGACCTGGAACTGGAAGAACTGTCACGCAGCCGTCATTCTGATACAAAAGCCGTAGCCGAATCCCGCCATACAAAAACGGCCGACCCCCTGCTCCACCCCGGGGATTATGAAAACCTTCAGGCCATCCTTGAAAAAGCGGCCAGGATGCATCTGAACGAACTGGTGATCAGCAAAGGTGATTTTAACCTGATTTTGAGTTCCGGAAACGGAAGTGTTCAGGTTCCCAGGCTACGGGAGACCATGAACGTGAAAACTTCCCTGCAGACGGAGGAAAAAATCGCCGCCCCTCCCCAGCGGGAAGAAGAACCCCCTGAAGTCCCTGCTGGTGAAACCATACAGGCCGTCATGGCAGGGACATTCTATCGGGCCTCAGGGGAAAATGCCCCGCCCTTTGTTGAGGAAGGCACTGTCGTTAATGAAGGGGATCCCATATGCATCCTGGAGGCCATGAAGCTATTCAACGAAATCCTGGCTCCGGCAAAATGCCGGATAAAAAAGATCCTGGCCGAAAACGGGGATAAAATTTCCAAAGGCCAGCCTTTGATGGCCATTGAAAAGCTTTAGACAATCGCTATGTTCGGAACACCTCTTCTTTGAGCACTCCGTATCCGTCAAAACTTTTTCGGGAAGTCAGATAAATCGCCAGTGAAACGCTTAAAGTTACCGCGGTAAATATGGCGAGCATAATGGCGATCTGGTATTTAATGGCTGTATCTGGCGAAGCCCCGCCTAAAATCTGGCCGGTCATCATACCGGGCAGAAATACGACTCCCATGGTGGCCATATTGGCCAGGAAAGGGTTCAGTGCGGCAAGGATCCCCTCACGGAAAAACGGGCGCTGCGCCTCCCAGGCGGTGGCGCCGAGCGAAAGAAGATACAGGTAGCGTTTTTGCTCCTTGCGTATGGATTCGTAATAGCGGGAAATCCCAATAATGATACTGTGCAGTGAGTTTCCCAGCAACATCCCGCCCACCACCACCAGCAACTGGGCAGAGAAAATGTTTTCCGGATTAACGATCACGGCATTGAAAAACAACAGGACACTTCCTGCCCCTGCAATATAAGCCACGAAAACAGGGACGAAAAACCGGCGGAAGTCCAGATTGCTGTTGTGAATGGCGGAGAAGCTGGCAAATAGGATCATCAAAACAACCCAGGCAATGTTTACCAGGGAATGATCCCATTCAAACAAATAAATGAGCAGTATGGAGACAAGGAACAACTGCCCGGCCATACGTCCCACAGCAAGAAACAGCCGGCCCACAATGCCAAGCCGGTAAACAATGGATAGCCCCGCAGGCACCAACAGCAAACCAAAACCGGCCATCAGTCTGAAAATGTTGATATCGGGGGCTGCATCCATGCCATCAAAGATCTATTGTTTGAAAACCCTGTCCGTGCCAGACTTTGTCGTGGGAAGCCACCACCAGGGTCACTTTCTTTAAGCGGGAGAAATACGCAGAGATTCTCGTTTTCAATTCCTGATCCAGGGCCGATGTGATTTCGTCGAGCAGGTAAATATCCCTTTTGAGCAACAAAGTCATAACAATGGCGATCCGCTGGCGCTCACCACCTGAGAGGGTCTCAAGCTCCGCCCCAAGCGTTGAGGCATCCAGTCCGAACTCCTCCAACAGGGTAACGGCGTCCTGTTTTTCATACACCAGATCACGGTTGCCCCGAAAAGAAAATGCCTCCCGGAAAAAAGCCTCCACCGAGCCCCTTCCAAGCTCCACCTCCTGGCTGACATAGGCCATCCTGCGGCGCATCTCCCATACTGTGCGAACATTCAGGGGCGTGTCATCCAGAATGACTTCGCCGCTATCGGGACGACGGAAACCCAGGATCAGGCGAAGGAGGCTGGTTTTTCCGCTTCCCGAGGCTCCGCGTATTAACAAGCGTCCCCCGGCGGGTACCTCCAAAGACAAATCCCGGAACAATGGCCGGGAACCAAAAAAGAGGGAAACATGCTTCAACTGTATCACAACCCAAAATTAGCATTAAAAAAACGGGAGATAATCCTTCAGTCCGTAGTCGATACATATTCCGCGAAACTCTTTAAGAAGGTCCTCATTAAACGGAAGGCCCTTGACTTTTCTCTCCATCCAGGTTAGATATTCCTTTTCCCCGGCTGTATAGATATGTGACTGTCCGGGCATTTTTCTGGAAGCCCTCAGTTCACGCAATACATCACCCGTTGTTTTTTTAAAATCGGACGGGTCGGTAAACGCATTGACATCTATGGCAATAAAAAAGTGTCCCAGGGAAAATGCGGTTTGTTTCCCGTCTTTCTTTCCCAACAGCATGGTAAGAAATGATCCCTGCTGTAAAGCGGCGGAAAGGATCTCCACAACCGTGGCATAACCGTACCCCTTGTGCCCACCTGTTTCTTCACCAGTCCCACCGAGGGGCGTGAGCGCCCCGAGACCGGCATTCAGATCTTTCAGCACTTCCCGTGCATCGGTTTTGCTGTTGCCATTCTCATCGATCACCCACCCGGCAGGGAGCGCTTTCCCCAGACGCGCATACAGCTCTATTTTCCCCCGCTGGGCAACGGAGGTGGCACAGTCAAGCATAAAAGGAAAAGCTTCATCGCTGGGCATTGCGAAAGTCATCGGATTGGTTCCCAGCATGTTCTCCACCCCAAAGGTCGGGGCAATGGACGGGCGCGCGTTCGTGCCGGTAATCCCGATCATATTCTCACGCACAGCCATCAGGGGATAATAACCGGCAAAGCCATAGTGGTTTGAATTTCGTACCGCCACCATGCCCATTCCATACTTCTTTGCCTTTTCAATGGCAAGCCCCATGGATTTACAGGATATCACCTGCCCCATGCCATTGTGCCCGTCGACAACGGCAGTGGTTGGCCCTTCCCTCACAATCTCAACATGGGTTACGGGATTTTGAATGCCCGCTTTGATACGGTCCAGGTATATGGGCTTCAATCGGTTCACCCCGTGGGAATCGATCCCGAATTTGTCGGCCTGAACCAGCACATCGGCAACGATGCTGGCATCCCCCCGGGGAACACCGGCTTGTTCCAATCCACGGATCACAAATTCCTCAATCACTTCGAAAGCGATGTGTTTTTCCTTCATGGTCCTCATCTTTTGACAACTTGTTCTGGCCTCTCCAGGGGAAAATAGCGCCTATTACCCAACGAAAGGCATTTATTAAGTCCCACATAAAACCCGGGCCAATGGCAAGTCTTTGCCCGGCAGGCGACCATGTGGGAAACGGTTCATCTCATGGCCTTTTTTATCAGGAAAAACTCATGGATGTTCTCCAGGCTAAGGATCCCCTTGAATTTACCGTCATCCATTACTGCAATCATATCCCACTTGTTCTTCTGCATGGCCTTGTATGCATCGAATAATGTCATATCGGGGGCAACGGTTTCAGCATCCCCTTCCATGGCATCCTTTATCTTTCCTTCCCGGCCCAGGTGATTCAGGCCATTGATCAAATCATTCTTGGTAAGCAAGCCCTTATATTCTCCGTTGGATCGAATGACAAATCCGCTGTCTTGTCTGTGCGCCAGTTTTTCGGCGGCCTGATTCAGCGTGTCATTTTCATCCAGCCCGGTATACTTCGTGATGACAAGATCCTTCACTGTATAATTGTTCAGAATGTCTCCGTATTTCACCATTTCATATTCCCCCCTGGCTCCCAGAAAAACAAAAAAACCGATCAGGATTAAAAAAGGATTGTAAAACAACCCTGCAAGGATGAAAATAACGGCGAATATTTGACCGATGTTTTTTGCGATCCGCGTGGCCTTGAGACGGTTCATCCAGATGGAGAGCGCTGATCTGAACAGACGTCCGCCGTCCATAGGAAATGCGGGGATCAGGTTAAAAGCAACAATGAACAGATTGGCGGCAAACAATACAATGATAAAATTATCCGCTGTTATGTATTCATATTCAAGTTCCTCAATATCAATTCCTCCAAAA
>JAWLHS010000202.1:0-4385 GCA_041690235.1 Bacteroidales bacterium | reverse complement strand
TGCTTTTCACCACGGTTAAGCGATACGCCTTGAGTCCGCAGTTAAATCGTGCAGCCGGATCCCCGTCGCAACCCGGGTGGCCCAGTTGAACAATCGTGTCGGGATGGTTTTGGAGGGGGGGTCGAAACGTTTTTTCTTCCAGCCGCTCACCAGGTCATACCCCTCTTCCCGGATCATGCGAAAGAGGGCGGGGATTTCCGTCGGACTGTCCTGTAAATCGGCATCCATGGTGATAACCACCTGGCCTGAGGCTTCCTGAAAGCCCATATGCAGGGCGGCGGACTTGCCATAATTGCGTCTGAATTTGATCCCTTTTAAGCCAGGATATTCCGACGAAAGTTTCTCAATAACGGGCCAGGAATTGTCCTTACTCCCATCATCCACCAGGATGAGCTCATAGGAAAAGCCATTGTCTTTCATCACCCGGTCAATCCAGGCGGTTAGCTCGGGCAGGGACTCCTCTTCATTGTACAGGGGTACGACGACCGAAATATCCATATTGCAAGGGGGTTAGGGGGACAAAAGACCGCTTGTACAGCAAATGTAAGATTATTTTGTGTTATTTTACTTCTGCAAAATAGAATACCTTTGCCCGGTTAAAACGGCCGTACCCATGCGCGACTTAAGTAAAGGACCCGTAGGCAAGCAGATCTTCCTGTTCGCATTGCCCATGTTGCTGGGCAATGTGTTCCAGCAGCTTTACAATATCGTAGACACCATCATTATCGGCAGGTATATCGGCACAGAGGCCCTTGCAGCGGCAGGCGCATCCTTCCCTGTTATTTTCGTCTTAATCAGCCTGGTGATCGGCATCACCACGGGGACCACCATTATCATCTCTCAATATTACGGAGCAAAGGATTTTGAAGCCGTGAAGCGGGCCATTGACACCGCCTTTATCTTTTTGTTTTTTGCCTCCCTCCTTCTGACCGTGCTGGGACTGGTGTTTATTGATGCCATCTGGCAGTTGATCGGACTGCCGGAGCACCTGAGGGCGGATGCCACCACCTATTTCAGCGTGTTCGCCATGGGCATGATGGTTATGTTCGGCTACAACGCCACAAGCGCGATTTTGCGCGGACTGGGCGATTCCAGAACGCCCTTGTACTTTCTGATCATTTCCACCTTGCTGAATATCGGGTTTGACCTGTTGTTCGTGTTGCAATTTGGATGGGGCATCGGTGGCGTGGCATTTGCCACGGTGCTGGCACAGGGGATCGCCTTTGGATTGTCAGTAATCTACCTCAACCGCTTTCATGAGCTGATCCGATTTTCGTTCAGGGGGCTCACCTTCGACCGGGAAATTTTCAGACAAAGCCTTCGCATCGGCATTCCGACCGGGATGCAGCATACCTTTGTTTCCCTGGGGATGATGGCCCTGATCGCCATTGTAAACCCGTTTGGCACCCTCACCATCGCCGCTTATACCATCGCTGGCAGAATTGATTCCTTCGCTGCCCTTCCGGCCATGAATTTCGGACTGGCCCTTTCTACTTTTGTGGGTCAGAATATTGGGGCCAGGCGTCCGGATCGCGTGCGAAGCGGACTTCGGGCCACACTCTGGATGACCAGCCTGGTATCGGTATCGGTTACCCTGATCGCCTGGTTGTTTGGCAGGGAGTTGATGCGCGTTTTTACAGCAGATGCAGAAGTCATTGAAATCGGCTACTCTTACCTGGTGATCGTCAGTTCTTTTTATATCCTTTTTTCTGCCATGTTTGTCACACACGGCGTCCTTCGCGGGGCCGGTGACACCCTGGTGCCCATGTTCATCACCCTGTTTTCGCTTTGGATCCTTCGTATCCCCTTCTCCTACCTGCTGTCTCAGCGCATCGGCACGGACGGCATTTGGTGGGGCATCCCCATTGCCTGGGCATTTGGATTCCTGGCGGCCCTCATTTATTACCGGTCGGGAAAATGGAAAAACAAGGCGGTGGTAAAATAATCCATAATTACCAACCGAGCCCATCAGATTATACACCAAACCATGTACGGAATCGTCCAAGCGACGTTCGCTTTCGCACACTTCATTCCCCGCCGCTCCCCGGTTTTCCACCCATGCATCCGACGAGTATAATATAACTCATTGGTTTTAGGATAAATAAAAAAAAGGGAACATATTTTGATTGTATCTATTCGAACCCGGCCCCTTCCGAATCCCTTTTTGCGGCCAGAAAAACAGCAAATATGTTTCAAAGTTACGTAATAAGTGCCATCAGAAACTTCTTCCGACAAAAATCGGGTACCCTCATAAACATTTTCGGACTGTCTGTCGGCCTTTGCGTGGCCCTGATCATTTTCCTGTATGCCCATGATGAACGGCAATATGACCGCTTTCATGAAAATGCAGAAAACATCTACCGAATAACTACCCGCTTTGGTTTCCAGGAGGGGCAGATCCCCCTGGGGCCCTGGGTGATGAATGATCTGTTGCTGGAGCAGGTACCCGGGATCCGGTCCTCTATGCGCTTGCGGCCGGAAAACCCTGAGGAATTCTCCATACGCATCGGGAATGAGGATTTTCTGCAAGAGGGCTTTATCCTGACCGATCCCCATTTTTTCCGGTTCTTCTCATTCCCCCTGCTGGATGGACATCCAGACCATGTTTTGGAAGGCCCCCGCTCTGCTGTAATCACCCGGGAAGCCGCAGAGAAATATTTTGGGGATGAGAACCCGGTGGGACAAACCATATTGGCACGCGGCCTCCACCCTTTCACCATTACAGGGGTAATGGCGGACTTCCCGGAGCACAGTCATTTTAGCGGGTCTATTGTAGCGAACATGGAACTGCTGAGAGACTGGAACCGGGATTCCTTTGAAAACTGGGGGTCTTTGGGAAATTATTATTATTTCTTGCTGGATGAAAATGCAGACCCCATCACCGTAGCGAAAAAGCTCAACCAGGTTGTCCAAGAACACGCCCCGGAATGGTTCAGTGAAGTGACATTCGCGCTGCAGCCCATGCTGGACATCCGCCTGCATTCATCCGGAATCGGATGGGACATCGGCAGCCACGGCAATATCATTCTGCTGCGGGGCTTGCTGGCTGTGGCAGCCATTATCCTGCTGCTGGCCTGTGTGAACTATATCAACCTGAATACAGCCCAGTCCAGCCTCAGAAGGAAAGAGGTCGGTATGCGGAAAGTCCTGGGCGCAGGCAAAACGGACATTTTCTGGCAAAACCTGACCGAGTCCTTTGTACTGGTATTGCTGTCGTTCGGACTGGCTTTGGCGCTTGCGGAAATGCTTCTTCCATCCCTGAATGACCTGAGCGGAAAACAAATGGGTTTGGGGGTCGTATTCTCCTGGCAGGTATTCCCGCTCATGCTGCTATCCCTGGCCCTCATCGCTTTTCTGGCGGGCTCCTACCCTGCCCTGGTTATGGCAAGGTTCCGGCCGGCTGATATCCTGAAAGGCAGTTTGCTTACTTCGCCTCACCGCGGACTGAAAACCAGGTGGGTCAATTTACGAATGCGTCAGCTGCTCATTGTTTTTCAATTCTGCTGTGCAACGGCCCTGGTAATAATTGGTCTTTCGGTTAACCGGCAGATCAACTATATGATGACCATGGACCTGGGCTATGAACAGGAAGACCTGTTCTTTGTCTTTAACCCGGAGGACGAGCAGATGGAGAGCCGTTTTTTGAACTTAAAAAACAAGCTGGAACAATATCCGGAGGTCTACATGGTGAGCGCCGGTCACAATGTGCCCTCCGAAGGCCTGCATAATTTTTCCTATATCCGCCTGCAGGAGCAGGAATCAGAGATCCAGGTGGGCAACCTGGATGTGCATCCTGATTACTTTGCAACCACGGGCACCCGCCTGATTGCGGGAAGGTATTTCCACAAAGACTCCCAGGCCGATGCCGGCTGGGGAGCCGTGGTCATCAACAGGTCCGCCGCCCGTGCCCTTGGGCATACCCCCGAAGAGATCATCGGCAAACAACTGGCCTCGGATGACCCGGACATCGTTCCCCGGATTGTCGGGGTGGTGGAGGACATCCAATTCACTTCCGGCCACGAGCAGGCACCTGCAATGCTTTTCTCCACCGGCTACGGGGATGGAGCCTACCGGACCATCCTGGTCAGGACCCGGCCGGGGGCCCTCGCTGCCGGACTGGAATATGCGCGGGGGGCATGGGCAGACGAAGCCGTTGCCTTCCCATTCAGCCACGGGGTGGTCAAAGACAATTTCCAATCAAAATTCCAAAGCGAGGAGCAAACCATTGCCATGGTCACCATTTTCATGGTGCTGGCCATATTGATTTCGTTGATGGGGCTTTTCGCGCTGGCATCTTTTGTTATGACATCGCGGACCAGGGAAATCGCCGTCAGAAAGGTGCTGGGCGCATCAGAACAAAAGATCCTGTGGATGATCGGCAAGGA
>JAWLHS010000201.1:0-4398 GCA_041690235.1 Bacteroidales bacterium | reverse complement strand
TCGCTTCCGGAAATTATCAAACTCCGAGAAAAGGCGCAGAAAACGGTCGTTGGTTTCTTCCAGCTTGGCCTCCAAATCATTGATCTTTGCCAGGGTGTTTTCCCCGCTTTCCGGTTTATCCCCGTTATCCGGCTCCATTTCTTTTTTCTCGTCGGATGGTTCCGCTGGATGCTGGTTTTTCTGCTCCGATTCATCTCCGGCGGTTTTCGCCTGCTGTTCTTCCTTCTTGCTCATAAAACGATCTCCTGTAATTTTCAACCCACTCACCCATCAAATAACCTGCCATACCCGTTTAAAGGTCATTTTGTCAGTTATTGGATCCGGATGATGGAGGCCCCCAGCTTTTGCAGCCTGGTATCGATGGCCTGGTAACCCCTGTCAATCTGGTCAATATTGTGGATGATGCTTTTACCATCGGCGCTCAATGCAGCTATCAGCAAAGCCACGCCTGCCCGGATGTCGGGAGAAACCATCTCCAAAGGCTTGAGTTGGTGCTTGCGCCCCAGCCCGATCACGGTGGCCCGGTGGGGATCGCATAAAATGATTTTGGCCCCCATGTCAATTAGTTTGTCAACAAAGAACAGCCGGCTCTCGAACATCTTCTGGTGCAAAAGCACACTGCCGGTGGCCTGGGTGGCAACCACCAGCACAATACTGAGTAAGTCCGGAGAAAACCCCGGCCATGGAGCGTCGCTGATGGAGAGGACGCTGCCGTCGATAAAGCTCTCCACCTCATAGTTGTTCTGTGTAGGAATGAAGATATCGTCATCCATGCGCTCCATTTTAATTCCGAGTTTCTTAAAGACATCCGGAATGATTCCCAATTGGTCGTAATGAACATTCTTTATGGTGATTTCGGAACGGGTCATTGCAGCCAGTCCGATGAAACTTCCAATTTCAATCATATCCGGTAGCAGGCGGTGTGTACACCCTTTCAGGCGTTTGACCCCCTCAATGGAGAGCAGGTTTGAGCCAATTCCGGTAATCTTTGCGCCCATGCTGTTCAGCATCCGGCAAAGTTGCTGGATATAGGGTTCGCAAGCGGCGTTGTACAGGGTGGTTGTTCCCTTTGCCAGGCTGGCGGCCATGACAATATTGGCGGTCCCGGTTACGGAGGCTTCGTCCAGCAATATATAGGTGCCCTTCAATGAATTGGCCTTTACCTGGTATACACTGTTCCTGGCATCGTAAATGAATTCCGCGCCCAGCTTTTCCAGTCCGAGGAAATGCGTATCCAGCCTTCGGCGACCGATCTTATCCCCGCCCGGTTTGGGAATCATGGCCTTTCGGAACCTGGCCAGCAGCGGTCCGACAACCATAACCGACCCCCTGAGCTGGGAAACCTTGTTAATAAAGTCTTCCCCATCAAAAAAGGAGGGGTTGACATTCCCTGCCATAAAGGAGAAACGGCCAGGGGCCAGTTTCCTAACCTCGACGCCGAAACCGTCCAGCAGATCGATGAGTTTATTCACATCCACAATATCGGGCAGGTTGTCAATCACTACTTCCTCTTCGGTGAGCAGGGTGGCGCAAATGACCTGTAGGGCCTCATTTTTGGCCCCCTGGGGAATGATCTCGCCACGGAGTGGTTTCCCTCCCATTATTTCAAATGAACCCATATCCGGTGTGATTATATGTAAACAATATAGGACGTTGGCAAAAAAGCCGAAAATGTTGTTCCAATAAACAAAAAAAACCTGAAGCCGCAAAGACTCAGGCTGAAAGAATGCATCGGAAAGGCTCCGGGTCTTCCCATGCCGGAATGTCCTGGGCAGGCCCCTTGTGGCTATTGATTTTTCTTTCCTTTGTGGTACTGACCCTTGTTGCCATTTCCCGATTTTCCCGTGAATTTTTTCTTTTTGGTTTTGGTGAATACTTCAGGGATCTGACTGAGCTTAATGTCCTCATCCAGTTTCAGGCGTCCCTTGGACAAAGACGAAAGGTGACTGGCAATTTCTTCATCCGTTACGGCATCCCGGTTCCAGGCCAGGTAAGATTTCTTAAGATGGTTGGCAATCAGTTTAATTAAGGCGGTTTTCTCATCCCCCTCTTCCAGCTCGCAGGCTTTCTCGATGATCCTTTCAATATGCCGTCCGTAATGCTTAAAGGTTATGTTGTTGGATGAGTATTCAAGTCTTTCCGGCTTTCGCGAAAGAATCTGGGGAGAGGGTGTGGGATAAGGCGAGTCAACGTCCAGTTTAAAATCAGACATGATAAAGAGATGATCCCACAGTTTGTGTTTAAAGTCGTTGACATCTCTCAGGTGGGGGTTGAGCTGCCCCATGACATTGATGGTTGCGCGGGTTAGCTGGTTGCGCTTTTCACGGTCCTCGATGGTCATTATATGCTCAATCATCTTCTGAATGTTTCTGCCGTATTCAGAAATATTCATTTTTGAACGGGAAGAATTATACTCCATAGGAAATGAAATCATTTGCGGTTTGTTCCGGTTTGGGGTTAAAGAAAAGGGCTCCAGCCGGAAGGATTATCTGTTTTATTGAGAGGGAAGCGCCGGGGCGCGGGGCAATGGAATCTTGTGCAAATATACAAAATATTCCCATTCCCGTTTTATTCATCAATTATTTTGAGCCTGGCGAACTTCAGCAGCAATTGTTTTGTCCCAAACTGGGAAAACTCAACAGTTGCCTTGGCTGTTTGGGAGCTCCCTTCGATCCCTATAACGGTTCCTGTTCCGAACCTTGGGTGCACAACACGCATATTGAGCCTGAGCATGTCAGGGTTCAGAATGGCAAACCCGCTCGAATAAGCCGTATCCGAAGCATGTGTCCCCTTTTTGGGGCTTCCGGGTGAGGGGCTTATGAAGTCCGGATTCCTGGAGTCTGCAATCTTTTTGAAGCGGTTGAGGCTTTCCCGGAAAGATCCTTGTTGAGTGGGGGCTTTTTTTCGCATGGCCGGGGGAATGAGGTAGTCGATGAATTGGCTGTCCAGTTCATCAATAAAGCGACTGGGCTCGCAAATGGTGAAGTTGCCATATCTGAAACGGGTCTCGGCGTAGGATATGGTGGCCAGTTCCATGGCCCTGGTCAGGGCCACGTAAAACAGACGGCGCTCTTCCTCAAGCTCCTGCCGGCTGTTAATGGAAAGCTGCGATGGAAACAGGTTCTCTTCCACCCCTGCGATGAACACATAGGGAAATTCCAGTCCCTTTGCGGCATGGATCGTCATCAGGGAAACCTTGTTCCTGTCATTGTCGTCCTCTACCTTGATGTCTGCATCCGTCAGAAGGGCAATGTCCTGCATGAATTCATCCAGTGTTCGGGGACCTGTATCTGGTTCCACGGCTTCCGCTGTTTCCCCTGGCGGGCGAACAAACTCTTTGAGTGCGCCCAGCACCTCCTCAATGTTTTCCCGTCGGTTGAGACTTTCCGGTGAACCCTCGTCAAAATAGAATTTCCTGATGCCGGTTTGGTTGACGATTTTCTCGCCCAGCTCAAAGGCATTGAGCCGGAAAAGCTGTGCCTCAAACCCCTTGATGAGGGTCACAAATTGTTCCAGTTTTCCCAGGGTGCCGCTGTTTAACCCGAGTTGATGCGATCCAGCTTGCGAGGCAATGGCCCACAGGGGCTTTTCTGATTCGTTGGATGCGGCCAGGAGTTTATTGATGGTGGTTTGCCCGATGCCCCGCGCGGGGAAATTGACCACCCTGAGAAAAGCATCTTCATCCAGGGGATTGATGACGAGCCTGAAATAAGCCAGCAGGTCTTTGACCTCCTTTCGCTGGTAGAAAGACACACCGCCATAAATTCGGTAGGGGATGTTCAGTTTTCGGAGGGCTTCTTCCAGTGCCCGCGACTGGGCATTTGTACGGTACAAAATGGCAAAAGCATTGTTGGGAAGCTGCTTGTTCGTTTTGAGTTCGTAGATTCTAGCGGCGAGCCACGAAGCTTCATCCGCTTCATTGGACGTTTTGATTACATTGACCTTCTCCCCGTGGGCATTGCTGGTCCACACCTTTTTGAAGATCTGATCTTTGTTGTTGGCAATTACACTGTTTGCGGCATTTACAATGTGTTGGGTGGAACGGTAATTTTGCTCCAGTTTGAAAAGCCGGTAGTCCGGGTAATCGTTCTTGAAATTAAGGATGTTCTGGATATTGGCTCCCCTGAAGGCGTATATGCTCTGGGCGTCATCCCCCACCACGCAGAGGTTTTCATTGTTTGCAGACAATTTCTTCACGATGAGGTATTGTGAGAAATTGGTGTCCTGATACTCATCCACCAGGACATACTGAAACCGTTGCTGGTATTTGTAAAGCACTTCGGGAAAGTCTCTCAGCAGGACGTTTGTATTGAAAAGCAAATCATCAAAGTCCATGGCCGATGCCTTGGTCAGTTTCTGCTGGTATAGGCTGTACAAAAGCCCAAGCTTGGGTTTACG
>JAWLHS010000200.1:0-4414 GCA_041690235.1 Bacteroidales bacterium | reverse complement strand
AATCCGGCTGGGATCCATTTTGCCACCGGCCCCCATTGAGCTGACAAGTGGAATGCCATTCTTCAGGCTTTGTTTAATCAGGTAAATTTTGGGACTCAACGTGTCAATGGCATCAACCACGTAGTCGAATGGGTAGTCCAGGATCTCAATGGTGCGGTCGTCGCGAAGGAATTCATCAATGATTGTCAAATCAAGGCCGGGATTGATGTCAAGAAGCCGCTCTCCCATCAGCCCGGCTTTTCTTCCGCCCTGGGTCGAGTGCAGCGCAAGGAGCTGGCGATTGCGGTTGGATACATGCACCGAATCACCATCTGCTATGGTAAGCCTGCCAATCCCGGCCCTGCAGAGCATTTCAGCAGCCATGGCCCCCACCCCGCCCAGACCGGCAACAAAGACGTGGGACCGACGCAGGCGTTCAAGTGCTTCGGATTTAATCAACAATTCGGTTCGCTCCTGCCAATCAAACATATCACATAGAATTCAGCAAATCCCAAAAGGGCCGGTTCATCGAACCGTGATAAAATTAGCAAAAAACCGCGGGACCGGCGAATAACTTCATCATAATTTAACAGATTCCGGTCAGATGGTAGCCAAAAAATTCTTACATTTGTACGCTTCAAAAATCGGAGGTTTTTGGCGTAAAACATTGATTCATATAATAATAAATAGTTTAACGGGGAGGTGTTCCCGGATAAGATGCAATCATTTCTAAATAAAAACAATTGAAGATGGATAAAAAGAGCAAAGTTGTTGATCACTTGAGCGAGGCGATCATGAAGAACAAAAAAGTATACTTTTTCGGAGGGAAAAAAGCCGACGGCGATGCGGGACTTCGCAACCTGCTTGGCGGAAAGGGTGCCAATCTGGCCGAGATGGTGAACATTGGTGTTCCGGTACCTCCTGGATTTACCATAACCACCGAGGTCTGCACCCTTTATAATTCCAAAGGCCGTGATTTTGTCATTGACTCAATCAAGGCAGAGGTGGAAGAAAATGTCAGGAAGGTGGAACAGGAGATGGGTACCGGTTTTGGAGACAAAGACAATCCCCTTTTGTTGTCGGTTCGGTCAGGAGCAAGGGCTTCCATGCCAGGCATGATGGATACGGTATTGAATCTGGGATTGAATGAGCAAACCCTTACGGGACTTGCCGCCAAGACAGGCAACGATCGATTTGTTTGGGACTCCTACCGCCGTTTTGTCCAGATGTATGGCGATGTGGTGATGGGCATGAAACCCGCCAGCAAGGAAGAAGAAGATCCGTTTGATGTTATTATGGACCACCTTAAAGAAGAGAAAGGGGCCGCAACGGACCAGGACCTGAGTACAGACGATTTGAAAGAACTGGTCAAGCGATTCAAAAAAGCCGTAAAGGAACAAACGGGACAAGACTTCCCGGAAGATCCTTGGGAACAATTGTGGGGTTCTGTCCTGGCCGTCTTTGAGTCATGGAACAATCCACGCGCCACCTATTACCGCAAAATGCATAATATTCCGGCTGAATGGGGCACGGCAGTGAATGTTCAAGCCATGGTTTTCGGTAACATGGGCGACACTTCCGCAACGGGCGTCGCTTTTACCCGCGATGCAGCCACCGGAGAAAACATCTTTAACGGAGAATACCTGGTGAATGCCCAGGGGGAGGATGTGGTTGCCGGCATTCGCACACCACGGGAAATCACGAAAGAAGGCTCCCTGCGGTGGGCCAAGCTTCAGGGTGTTTCCGAAGAGGAAAGAATAACCAATTATCCTTCCCTGGAAGAATTATTTCCTGAACTCTACCAGCAATTGTTCGACCAACAGCGGAACCTGGACACCCACTACCGCGACATGCAAGACCTGGAATTCACCATTCAGGAAGGAAAACTCTGGATGCTGCAGACACGCAACGGAAAACGTACCGGTCCGGCTATGGTAAAGATTGCCATGGATATGTTACGCGACGGGACCCTCAATGAGAAGGAGGCCCTGCTGCGTGTAGAACCCAACAAACTGGACGAGTTGCTGCACCCTGTTTTTGACACGGCAGAACTCGCCAAGGCAAAATGCATTGCCAAGGGTTTGCCGGCTTCCCCGGGCGCCGCGACAGGTCAGATTGTTTTCTTTGCCGATGACGCAGCCGAATGGGCAGCAGAGAAAAAAAAGGTCGTCCTTGTTCGTATTGAAACCTCACCGGAA
Source organism: Bacteroidales bacterium (assembly GCA_041690235.1). Lineage (GTDB taxonomy): Bacteria > Bacteroidota > Bacteroidia > Bacteroidales > UBA7960 > SLSG01. The sequence goes on along the minus strand of JAWLHS010000200.1, from coordinate 2,237 downwards.
GACCTCAGCGGGATGGATGCCGCAGTTGGAATTCTCACGGCCCGCGGGGGCATGACATCCCACGCCGCTGTGGTAGCGCGGGGCATGGGAAAATGCTGTGTTTCCGGAGCCGGCGGTGTAAAGGTCAATTATAAAAACCGGACCATGGAAGTGGACGGAAAGTTGTTTAAGGAAGGTGATTTCATTTCCCTCAACGGGTCTACCGGTGAGGTGTTTGACGGAAAGATCAAGACAATGGATCCCGAGATGAGCGGCGATTTTGCATCCCTTATGGAGCTGGCCGAAAAGCATACCCGCATGTATGTCCGGACCAACGCCGATACCCCGAAGGATGCACGTGTGGCGCGTGAGTTTGGCGCCAAAGGAATCGGGCTTTGCCGAACCGAACATATGTTCTTTGAGGGCGTGCGCATCAAAGCCATGCGCGAAATGATCCTTGCCAACGATGAGACCGGACGCCGCAAGGCATTGGAAAAATTACTGCCCATGCAGCGGGAGGATTTTGAAGGCATCTTTGAAGCCATGCAGGACCTGCCTGTAACCGTCCGTTTGCTCGACCCGCCACTGCACGAATTCCTCCCCCACGAAGAAGCCAATCAGAAAGACATGGCCAGGGAAATGGGAATCACTCCTGAGGAGGTCAAGGCCAAGGTAGATGCCCTTCATGAGTTCAATCCAATGCTGGGACACCGTGGATGTCGTCTCGGAAATACGTATCCTGAGATCTCTGAAATCCAGGCCAGGGCCATCATCGAAGCCGCCCTGAACCTGAAGAAGAAAGGCATCAAAGCCATTCCGGAGATTATGATCCCGCTCACGGGCACCGTGGAGGAAATGCGGCTGCAGGAACAGATCGTCCGTGGCGAGGTGGAAAAAGTGTTTAAAGAGCGTGGCGACCGTGTGGAATACCTGGTCGGCACCATGATCGAAATTCCACGGGCAACCCTGATCGCTGATCAGATTGCCGAAAGCGCCGAGTTCTTTTCATTTGGCACGAACGACCTCACCCAGATGACATACGGCTATTCCCGTGATGATGCCGGTCGTTTTTTGCCCGTTTATCTGGAGAAAGGACTTTTAAAGCACGACCCCTTCCAGGTTCTTGACCAGGAAGGCGTCGGACAACTGGTGAAGTTGGCCGTTGAGCGTGGCCGAAAGGGACGTCCCGGGCTAAAAGTTGGGATTTGCGGTGAACACGGAGGTGAACCCAGTTCGGTAGAATTCTGCCACAGGGTGGAAATGGACTATGTAAGTTGCTCTCCTTACCGTGTTCCGATCGCACGATTGGCAGCCGCCCAGGCAGTTGTGAAGGAAGAAATGGCCAAGAAGGGAGGAGCCGGCTACACCACGGCTTAATCAACTGGTCACGAAAACAAAAAGGGGCGAAGAATCGAATCTTCGCCCCTTTTTGTTTGTCCTGCCCTGATCCCTCAAATGTCCCGACCCAGGTATTGTTCCGGTGGGTGGGTTCTTACAAAATCCAGGGCCTTCTTCATCTCCACGTAGAGCAGGGTGTCGTTTTCAATAAAGGGAATAACGGAAGAAAATTCCTGGTACAGTTTCTTCAGCAAGGGAGAGGTCTTGCCGTGGTCGCGGAAACCCATGGCCTGGCAGGCATTCATCAATTCGATGGCAAGGATTTGTTCCAGGTTATGAACGATTTGAAGGGTCTTTACCGCCGCATTCGCGCCCATGCTAACATGGTCTTCCTGTCCCTGTGAGGATTCGATGGAGTCTATGGAGGCCGGAGTGCATAATTGTTTGTTTTGGCTGACAATGGATGCTGCGGTGTATTGGGGTATCATAAAACCGGAATTCAGTCCGGGATTGGCAACCAAAAAAGAAGGCAGATCCCTCGCCCCGGAAATGAGCCGGTAAACCCGGCGCTCGGAGATGGTTCCCAGCTCCGCCAGGGCCATGCCCAGGAAATCCAGGCCGAAGGCCAGGGGCTGCCCGTGAAAATTCCCGGCGGAGGTGATCAGGTCATCAACGGGGAATATGGTCGGATTGTCGGTTACGGAATTCATCTCTATCTCGAAAACCCCGCTTACGTAATCAATCACGTCTTTGCTGGCGCCGTGCACCTGGGGGATGCACCGGAAGGAATAGGGATCCTGTACGTGCTTCTTTTTTTCACGCATCAGGGCGCTCCCATCCAATATTTTACGAATGTTCGCTGCGGTGGCCGCCTGGCCTTTGTGCGGCCTGACCTGGTGTACCTGGTCCAGGAAAGGCTC
>JAWLHS010000199.1:0-4442 GCA_041690235.1 Bacteroidales bacterium | reverse complement strand
TCAATGGTTGGTTGGGGCAGGTTTTTACCAAGCCGCTCTATGTCTTCATCTTTAAGCGGGATGGGCGCTGAATCGGTGTCGGGGTACATCCTGTCCGCCCCGGGCAATACCCGTTCAAAAATGGTGGTTCCATCTTCAAACGACTTCCGGGTCTCATTCGGGACCCCATGGAAAGCCATACGGCACCTTTCCTCAATGGTTTCGAGGGCGGTGGGAATATCGGCTGATGGGCCCCAAAAAAGTAAAATGGCATCTGCAACCCTTCCCCCCAGCGTTTTCCTGATCACCTGCATCACTTCCGGTCCTTCAATGGGCCGCAAGGCCTCCGAATGGGTCATATTGGGTTTTTCAATGCAGGCAATGACTTTGAGCCGGTCACTGATCTCATCCGCAAATATTTTGCCCGGCTGGGTAAAATGGGAAAGAATCCCATGAAATCCCGGCAATAAAACCCCATAAAGTTCAAGTCCTTTTTTATGGATTCCCTTCAGCAAGCCCGATCTGAAGGGCAAGCCGAGGGGATCCAGCTTTTTGTGGGCTGGCTTCCAGTCTTCGGGGCTTTTGACTTTCTTCGACAACAAATCACGGACCTGCAGCAGGGCATACTGCCTGAATGCCTCATTATGGGTGAGCTCAGGGATCCACTTGATGCGTGATACCCCTTTTATCTCTACCCTTGTGCCACCCCGGCAGCTCACATTTACATCCTGACGCGCTGCACCCAGCCCGGTCCGGACCCTGCCGGTACTCCTGTTCAGGAAACGGATGACCTGGCAGGCTTCTTCCACCTCACCGGGATTGACCATATCGGGATAGGTAACCGTTTCGATCAGCGGCATTCCAAGCCGGTCGGTTTTATAGATGCGGGTATGACCGATATCCGACACCTCCCGGCAGGAATCTTCTTCAAGACTGAGCTGAATGAGCCTGACTTTCTTATCCCTTAGCTCAATCTCCCCTTCCACGCCGATAATGGCTGTCCGCTGAAAACCGGTGGGAATACTTCCATCCAGGTATTGCTTCCGGGTAATATGAATTTCTCCGACGATATTGAGTTTTTTTAATAGTGAGATCTGGATGGCAATATCAACCGCATCCCGGTTAACCGGGAAAGGAGGAGTGTCATCAACCTCATAGGTACAGGTGGTGGGGTTCTTCAGGCGATAAATGATTTCCTTGCGGGTCTTGAACTCCATCAGGGCGGTCCCGTCATATTCTCCCAGCTCACTAAGCGTTGGGCGCATATGGCGAATCACCTCTGCATCAAAATCATCATCGTCCTGATAAATGCCACAGGGGCAACGGCAAAACAATTTTTCCCGGGTATCCAGCTGCTGATGCACTTCCAGTCCGGACATAAAGCCAATGCGATCATAATCCGCCTGGGTGGCATTCTTTCGGCTCACATAGCCGATGGCATCCCTGGTATGCTTGTAATTTTGCAGGGGATTAAAGGGTTTTTTCATACAGTGAGGGGCCTTTAACTGGTGGTGATTTTTTCCGTCTTTTTATACACAATATTGCGGCTGGCCAGGTAATCCATTACAAAATGAAAGCATTCACTGTCCATGCCAACCAACTCCAGGGGAAAAACCCCTTTGCCCGAAAACTTGTTTTGAATGATCAGTTCGGCATTGGCGGTGGCAGTAAACCCGGTTGTTCTGGCCATCGAAGACAGTTTCTGCTTCTGGTCATACTCGTCGTACAACTCGTAAACAATGGATTTCTCCTTCCCGTCCTGCTCTCCTGTTATGGAGATCCGCATCACTGTAAATTCGGGTTCGTCGGGTCCCAGTTTCCAGTCCCTGATCAAAATGCTGCTGGTAAAATCGATGGGCCTGACCGGGGTATTGTGGATCATAATGGGCTCCTTTTCGAAAAATCCGGCCGTCATCAAAGCCTGAATGAGTTGAATGTGGCCGGGATACCTGAGGGTCTTTTCTTTCATGTTGGGAATATGGGACATATTGCCCAGCAAGGATCTGAGTCCGTCGGTATAAAAAGCCTCCAGGGTCCCCACCTTGTCAAAAAACACAAATTCGGGTTCACTCATGGCAGGCCTTGTCATGGGTTTCCCTTTTTCCAGGTAGCGGGCCGGACGTGTATATTCCTCAACGACATCCACCGGGGAAAACGGCGCCTTGTAATTGAAGGGATAGATTTTAACCTTGGGCAACCCGCCCACCACGTACTCAAAATGACTGATCTCCATGACCTCATTATAGTGGCCAACAATCAGGTTGGGCATGCCGGGGGCCACTCCGCAGTCGGTAATTGCCGTCACTCCCTTCTGAGCGGCCAGGGCGTTCAATCCCATATAATCCTCCGGCATAAAGGAAATGTCAACAATGTTTTTTCCCGCCGAGATCACCGTCTTCAGGGTATCAAACCCCATAAATCCCGGAACAGCCGAAACCACCAGGTCAAAGTCCCGGACCAGCTCACTGATCAGGTCCTCCTCCATCAGGTTCACCCCGACGGTTTCAATGGGATGCTTGGAGGACAAATAAGTCAGTGATTCCTGATCAATATCGGCGGCGGTCACGGCATGCTTCCCTGAAAGATCAATCGCAATGGCCTTCCCAACCATGCCTGCCCCTAAAACAATGATTTTTCCCATAATAGTTCTATTTAAAGCCCCTTCCTCCAAGGGGATCATCTTATTTAAAATTCACAGGCGGCTAAGTTATTAATTTTGCTGATAAACCGTATTTTTGTCGGAGGAAAAAACGCTTCAGATTCAATTTCAAGGCCCTGCCCATGTTATCCCCAGCCAACACCAACTACTACACCAAGCGCCGAAATGTAATGGTTGGGCTGATCGTATTTATGGGCATTGTGTTTCTGATTCGTCTGTTTCATATTCAACTCATCGACCACTCCTATAAGTTATCGGCCAGCAACAATGTATTAAGGTATATGACCGCTTACCCGGCGCGAGGTTTGATATACGACCGCAACGGAGAATTGCTGGTATACAACGAAGCACATTATGATTTGATGGTCATCCCCCATCAGGTGCGCAACATAGACACGACCGAATTCTGCCTGCTGCTGGGTATTGACAAAGAGACTTTTGAGACCCGACTGAGCCGGGCACGGCTGCACTCCCCGTTCAGGGCTTCCATATTCGACCGGCAAATCTCAAAAAACACCTATGCCAGTTTCCAGGAAAAACTTTTCCGCTTTTCCGGTTTCTTTGTACAACCCCGCACCCTGCGCAAATATGACCTTCCCATTGCAGCCCATACTTTGGGTTATGTGGGTGAGGCGGGACCGGAGGTGGTTGCAGGCGATCCCTATTACCGTTCGGGCGATTACATTGGGATCAGCGGACTGGAACGCTCTTATGAAGAGGAGCTAAGGGGTCAGAAGGGCCTTCGGGTAAGGATGGTCGATGTACTGAACCGGGACATCGGCCCATATATGGAGGGTCGGTTTGACACCTTGTCGGTTCCCGGAAAAAACCTTACCATCACCCTCGATGGCATGCTGCAGGCATACGGTGAACGACTGATGCAAAACAAAAGGGGAAGCATCGTGGCCATAGAACCCGCCACTGGTGAGATTCTGGCGCTGGTATCCTCGCCGGCCTATGACCCCAATCTATTGGTGGGAAGGGTGAGGGGAGAGAATTACAATCTTCTTCAGCGCGACACCCTGAAACCCCTGTTCAACAGGGCTCTGATGGCCCAGTATCCTCCAGGCTCGGTGTTTAAGATCGTAAACACCCTGATCGCGCTTCAGGAGGGGGTCATTGACCTCAACACACGCTATTCCTGTTCGGGGGCCTATCACAGCGGCGGATTAACAGTCAGGTGCCGGCCGCATCCCAACCCGGTAAACGTGCTGACCAGCATTCAACACAGTTGCAATACCTTTTCCTGCATCACCTTTCGCAACACCCTGGACAAGCCTGGGTTTGGCAGCATTCAGAACGGTTTTACCAACTGGCGAAACCATGTAAGAAGTTTTGGACTCGGACAGGTCTTCGACAGTGACCTGCCATTTGAGCTTAGCGGGTTGGTGGTTTCGCCTGAATACTATGACAGGATCTACGGGCCAAGGGGTTGGCGATCACTCACTGTGATTTCGCTGGCGATCGGACAGGGAGAGCTGGGCACGACCCCCATCCAGCTGGCCAACATGGCTGCAATCGTCGCCAACAGGGGATATTACCATACCCCTCACATGGTGCGGGCCATTGAAGATCCGGACGGCACGGTGAAAGCGCTGAGCGGGGAAAGGAAGCAAACCACCATAGAGGATAAGTATTTCGAGGCCATGGCCGAAGCCATGCATCTCGTGGTGAAAGAAGGAACAGGCGCTTTCTCCCAAATTCCGGGCATCGAAATGGGAGGAAAAACGGGAACGGTACAAAACCCGCATGGGGAAAACCATTCCGTTTTTGTCGCTTTTGCCCCTGTCAAGAACCCCAGAAT
>JAWLHS010000198.1:0-4451 GCA_041690235.1 Bacteroidales bacterium | reverse complement strand
AGAAATTTCTCCCAGCTCCTTGAAATGACATTCAGACCCAGGCAACCAGTTTTTCTCCGACACTTTCCATTGCCGAAAACCTGGTCTGATTGAATAAATGAGGCATTACCAATGAGCCTCGCCCTTTAGAGTGATTCCTGTTAAGGTTGTGACCCTGTATCGTTTTGAGTAATTCATCACCAGGATACAAATATGAACGCCCTCAGGTATGGCACATGATGTTTTCATTAGCTATTCTTCCAAGGACAAATCCATTGCCGATGCGGTTTGTTCCATACTGGAGAAAACCCACATTCGCTGTTGGATTGCCCCACGGGATATTACACCGGGAACCCCTTTTGCGGAGGCGATTATTGACGGCATGCAGGATGCAAAGGTTTTTGTACTGATCTTTTCTTCCAATTCCAACAAGTCTCCGCAGGTGATGCGGGAAGTGGAGCGGGCCGTTCACCACGGCCTTCCGATCATTCCATTGCGGATTGAGGATGTTCCCATGTCGAAGCAACTGGAGTTTTATGTCAGCGATGTTCACTGGCTCGATGCCTTAAGCCCTCCACTGGAAAACCACATCCATAAATTAAGCCAGGTCATTCAAATGCTTCTTTCCCTAAACGAAAAAGAAGATGAAGCTTTTTTGAGGGCGGTTGCGGCTAAAACGGAAATCAAACAAGTTCCCGAAGAAAAAACAAGGATTAAGGAGGGAAACCTGCCCCACGTGTACAAGCCCCCTCCTTCACATAAGAAAAAAAAGTTCCTGATCCCCCTCTTGTTTATTATGGGCGTTGTGATTGCGGCAATCACTCTGTTTTTTTTCATTCAAAGACCTGCCCCTGTTGGAGATCCTCCCCAGTTTGAAACCCTGGACAAAGGGGGATTGGATACCCCTGGGCAAACAGACACACCAGCCATTGAGGTCCTCAGGGAGCCGGCTGATGAAGGGATTGATTCAAGAACAATCCCACCAGAACCGGATGTGGTGGACAGGCAGCTGGTTGTGCCCGAACCCCCTCCCCTTGATTCGGCTTCTGGTGAGACCTCTGCCATGGTTGCCGGTGTGAGGGCAGGGATTGATGCGTTTAATCAGGGAAACTATGATCAGAGCATCCGGTATATGGAAGGGGTGTTGGAGGGGGACCCTGAAAATATTTATGCCCTGTATTACCTCTCCGAGTCAAAAAAGAAACTGGAGCCCCTTGTTCAGTCCGGGTTTGAGCATGCACGGCAGGCCTATGAAGATGGTTATTATGAAGCAAGCATCGAACAGTTGGAGAAGTTGCTGCAGCTGGATCCCGGGCATGCACCATCACTAAGGTATTTGGAGTTGGCCAGGGCAAATCTCTCATCCCAGCAGATCAGCCTGATCATCCACCAGTACGTAAGGTCAGTGGAAAACAGCAATCTGCTGGAATTTTATGAGAGGAATTGCAGTCCGCCATTGTTTGAAAGGATCAGCAATGACATCCGGCTGATGTTGCAACAATACAATAAACTAAAAGCCACGGTGTCCGGGATAAGCATCCGGTATGTCGAAAACAGCAAGGCCATGGTAACTTTTTCCTGCTTGATGACCGGTGTTTTACCCGGGGAAGAGAGACGGGTATTGTTTGAGGGAGAGCAGGATTGGGTTGTTCTAAAGCAAGGGGATACCTGGCGGATCGATCAAATTGAATTCAGACCCAATTAAAACAGTACAATTTTAAGGAGGAGTAAAATGAAAATAACAATGCTTTGCAAGATCTACTCTGTTGGTTTCTGCCTGATCTTCCTCATTTTGTTTCCCACCCTTGTATTGGGACAAGGGGGTAGGATCAGGGTGGTTGCCGAGCAAGCGAGTATAAGGATCAAACCGGTTATGGAGAGCGACATCATTGATAGTCCCCCGAAAGGCAGTGAATATGAGGTCAGAGAAAAAACAGGCGAATGGTATGAGGTTCAGTTCCTCTCACGGGTGGGCGTTTTGGTGTATGGGTATATTCATGAGGATGATGTAGAAGAGGTGGAGGCAATAAAGGAAGAACCAGCCCAGGTTCAGCCAAAGGCCGAAAAGGTGCAGGAAATAAGGCCACCCCCAATTGCAAAAGAAGAACCGGTGAGATCATCAAAATTTGAATTTGTTATTGGTGGTGGTATCCATATGGGATATGGTGTTGGACAATCGCTGGAATACCGGGACGGCTTCCAAACGGACTGGATACAGGCGGATGAACACGGAACCCTTTCCCCTGAAATTGAAAAGCCCTTTGGAATGGGTGGAGCCCTTCATTTCTTTTTCAATAAAAACCTTGGTATCCAGCTAAGGTTTGATTTGAATTCAAAATCCGTGATCAGCGGGTCAAGTGCTTACGATTTTTCCTGGGAATGGGTTGACGGGACTACTGGTAATGACAACACAAGCTGGGAGATCGGTGGTGATTATTTGAACATGGGCCTTGGGGGAAACTTTATTTTCAGGTGGCCTGTTAGCGGAACCGTCATTCCCTTTTTAAGCGGGGGAATAAACTATTTTATCGGAAAGTTGAATGTCAATACCCCGGTGGGATATGGGATGACATGGGAAGATGAAACTTCATATTACATAGATTATTTTTCTATTCCGGCGGATATTTCCGTTTCATCAAACGCGCTCGGTTTTAATGCCGGAGGAGGGTTCAATATTATGCTATCAAAAAATTTTGGATTGAACATTGATGCCAGGTACTTTTTTCACGGGGAAACGGAAGAGACCTGGCATATAGAGCCAGGGAAATATGCCGCGACCAGCTTTTCGGGCGTGTCTTTGAACCTCAGTCCCGCAGGGGCCGAAACATTCCAGGATCTCTTGCCCCCCTTCGAGCTGAACCCTTCTTATTTTAAGGTATCTGCAGGATTGATCGTATCATTTTGAACGTTCTATTGATATAAACGAGCATGGAAAAACCTCTGGGTGTAGCGGGGAAGGCTGTTATTAATAAAAGCGGCAAGATTCTTTTACTCCAGCGCGCAAGGAATGAAGCATTTGAACCAGGCCTGTGGGAGCTTCCGGGTGGAAAATTGAACTACGGTGAAGATTTGATTGATGCGCTTGAAAGAGAGGTCAGGGAAGAAGCCGGGCTATCAGTTAAAGTCGGACTTCCTTTTAAAACCTGGCATTTATTTAAAGACGCGTTTTGGATAACAGGAATCACCTTTTGCTGCGAATTTACAGGCGGCCGGATTTCTTTAAGTGCGGAACATGATGCCTTTGTTTGGATTGAGCCAGGGGAGTATATTCAATATACCCTGGGCTCCAGGGTGAAAGAACAAATTAATGCTTTCTTAGCGTTGAAAAGGTGCAACGATTGAACATCAATTTGCGTAATCGGGGGTGGAGGATTTGGAGGCAAAGGATGCACCAGGTCTTTCAGGATCTGAAATGGCCCCTGGTGGTGGCCATCTGGATTGTCTCCATGGTATTGGGAACGATCGGCTTTTACAGTTACTCAGTGGCCGCCGGGGAGGATTTTACCAAACTGGACCTTTTATACCGTGCCGTTCAACTCATCGCTTTTGAGTTCAATTATTTAGATGGGCCAGTACCCTGGCAACTTGAGGTTGCCCGTTTCCTTATGCCCGCCCTGGCTGCCTATGCCGCGATACAGGCTCTGTTGGCCATCTTTAACCGGCAGTGGCAAATGTTAATGGTTCGTTTTTTCAGAAACCACGTGGTGGTTTGCGGACTGGGTGAACGGGGCTTTTGCCTGGCACAGGAATTTTTATCCCATGGGTATCGGGTGGTGGTCATCGAGGAGAATACGGAAAATCCACTCCTTAAACGCTGCCGGAAAGCAGGTGTTGTTATTTTGTTCGGTGATGCCACAGAAAGAGGTTTGTTACGCAGAGCAGGGGTTGTAAGAGCAAAATACCTGGTTTCCGTATGCCCTGATGATGGGACCAATGCTGAAATTGCCCTCAAAGTCCGCGATGTCTTTTGCACCGGCAAAGGCCGGGCGCTGACCGTTTTTGTACATATGGTTGATTTGGAACTGTGTAACCTGCTTAAGGGATGGGAACTCTCCGCCAAGACGCAATCGTTCAGGATTGAATTTTTCAACGTATTTGAAAGGGGTGCCCGCCTTTTGTTGCGGGCGCATTCTTCATTCCCGCGCATGTTTGATGCCCGGGAGGGCATGGTTAAGATCGTGATTATCGGGCTTGGCAAGATGGGAAGAAGCCTGGTAGTCCAGGCGGCCAGAGATTGGTACATGAACCGGGAAAGGTACAATAATCGGCTCTGGATCACAGTGATCGACAAAACAGCAAAATCCAAAATGGAACTTTTGCGTTTGCAATTTCCCCGGCTTGAAAGAGCCTGTACGCTGGATGTTCAGCAAATGGGGGTAAACGATCCGGCTTTTGAAAGAGGCGAATTTCTGTACGATTCCAAAGGCCATTGTGATGCGAAGGTCATTTATATTTGCTTTGACGACGACGTC
>JAWLHS010000197.1:0-4499 GCA_041690235.1 Bacteroidales bacterium | reverse complement strand
AGCCTCCTTGGCCACATCATTGCCCCGCTGGCCCATGGCAACGCCGATGTGTGCCCGCTTCAGGGCCGGCGCATCATTCACGCCGTCGCCGGTTACCGCCACGATCTCTCCCTGCTCCTCCAATACTTTCACGATACGCAGTTTGTCCTCCGGATCCACCCGAGCGAAGATGGCCGATTGCTTTTCCTTTAAAAGCTTTTTCAAACTGTCGTCATCCATCTGCTTGAGCTCGGTTCCTATGATAACCGGGGCGTCTTCGCCGGGCTCGTGCAGCCCGATCTCCCGGCCCACCGCCAGGGCGGTGTCAGGATGATCCCCGGTTATGATAAAGACCCTGATGTGCGCCGCCCGGGCGTCAGCGATTGCCGCTTTGACCCCCTCTTTGGGCGGGTCGATCATGGCCATCAGGCCCAGGAACACGAGGTCCCGCTCCACTTCCTCCCGCGCAAACTCCTTTTCTTGCGATGCCAGCCGCCGGCAGCCGATGGCCAGGACCCGCATGCCGTTGCGAGAATATTCCTCGTTCAAGGCGTTGATCTCCTGCTCCTGTTGTTCGGTGAATGGGGTCTCTTTGCCATCCTTGTATAGGTGAGTGGTTATGGATAGAATGCCGGCGGTCGAGCCCTTGACCGCCAGCCTAAGCTCGTCCCCGAAACGCCTCACCGAGCTCATCCTCATGAGCTCTGAGTTGAAAGAAAACTCCTGCAGTTCCGGGTTCTCTTTGTCCTCCCGGGGTGAGCGCGTGCCGAGCTTGGTTGACAAGGTGATGAGCGCGGCCTCGGTGGGGTCGCCGACCGGATACCAGAAGGCGTGCTCCTGGTCCGGTTCATGTATCTCCGCGTTGGAGGACATGGTGGCTGCGTCCATGATCACCTCTATCCGGTCTATATGCTCTTGGCCGAGCTGCTTTCCCTCCTCGTCCAGCACCGCCCCCTTCGGCTCGTAGCCGATCCCGCTGATTTTGTATTTTTTGCCGTTGAACCATAGCGACTGAACCGTCATCTCGTTCTTGGTCAAGGTGCCGGTCTTGTCGGTGCAGATGACAGTGGTGGAGCCCAGGGTTTCGACGGATGGCAGATCCTTAACCACCGCGTTCCTGTCGGCCAGCATGTTGCTCCCGGTGGTGAGGGCAACCGTGACCTGAGCCGGCAGGGCCTGAGGCACCATGGCCATCGCCACGCCCAAGGCATAGACCAGGCTCATGTAGAGGGAAAAGTTTTGGGACAGGCCAAGGATAAAGAGCCCCACGCTGATGATGACCACAGTGACGGTCAGCTGGTTGGCCAGGCGGCCGAGTTCCTTCTGCAGAGGGGTTTCAGTCTCACCTGCTTCTTCGGTCATGCCCGCTATTTTACCGGTCTCGGTCTGCATTCCGGTTGCCACGACCACCCCGGTGCCACTCCCATCGGCCACCGCGGTGCCCGTGTAGGCCATGTTAACCCGGTCGCCCAGGGCAACCTTCCCCGCGATGGCCTCCAGTTTCTTTTCCTGGGGCACCGATTCCCCGGTCAAGGCGAAGTCGTTGGTTTTCAAGCCGTTGATGGTGAAGAGGCGCAGGTCCGCGGGCAGCTTGTCCCCCGCTTCGATCTGCACGATGTCGCCGGGAACCAGGTTCTCCTGGTTGATCTCCGTCAACTTTCCGTCCCGCATCACCTTAGCCGGAGATTTGATGAGGTTCTTCAGCTTGTCGATGATCTTGCCGGCCTTGCGCTCATGCAAAAAGCCGATTATGGCGTTGACCAGGACGATGATAAAGATGATCGACCCGTCTCTATAGTTGCCGATGAAGAATGATATGAGCCCGCCCAGGATCAAAATGAAGATGAGCAATTCCTTGAACTGGGCAAGAAACACCATCCACATCGGGATCCGGATCTTGGCCTGAAGCTGGTTCTTGCCGTATTTTTGGAGTCGCTGCTTCGCCTCAGTCGACGATAACCCTTCTTCACGGGTGTTCAGGGTCTCGATGGATTCACGTGCCTCCATCTGGTAAAAGGTCTTTTCGTTGGGCATAGGGCTTCCTTTGGAATGAATTCTTGGGTTAGAAGAAAGCGAACTGATTTATTCCGGCAGCCAATGTAAAAGTAAACTACTACCGGCTAAAGCCGGTAGCTTTGATATCGGCTATAAGCCGACTAAAGGTGCTCATCATCGACCTTGAAGTCGCCATCTATGGGCTCTTTGTTTTGCTGCTCTATATATTGCATAATGGCTTCATTCGTCACGTTGCATGAACTGGCTGCAAAATAGCCGTGAGCCCATAGAGGACGACTCCAAAAGTGACGGCTTAGCGCTTTAAACTCCATCAGCATTTTTCGTGAGGTCTTGCCCTTTACTGACTTCAATAAATCACTTACGAAAATATGCGGCGGCACGGATACAAAGATGTGAACATGATCCCCCGGAATGTGCCCTTTCAATATTTCAGCATCTTTGAATTTACATATCTCGCGGACCAATTTACGCAACCTGGTTGCCACAGGCGCTTTCAGAACGGGCTTGCGGTATTTGGTGATCCATACCAAATGGTATTTTAGGTCATACATAAAGTGGCTTGAGCGGCGGTGGTGCTCCATACCGCAAGCCTACTAAAGTCTTCGCCTGAAGGCGAAGGTTTTCCTCCCATTCCCCGAAGGGGACAATAATTAATAATTAAGGCGTGACCGTGTTTTTTTCCCCATTAAACAGACATCAACGGGCTACTGCGATGAGCTGCTGCGAGACTTTGGCAATGGGTTTAATGGGCATGCTGGGCCCGTTGCTGGGTGCTTTTTTGGTGACCACATTCGGAGGGGTCAACACATCCGGTATCAGACCTCTCTTTTTTATCGCACTTGCCGGTACCGTGGGGACCTTCTTCCTTGTCAAGACACAGATCTCTAACCATAAATGGGGTGGTTCGGGCGCTTCCAAGCCAAACTTTTTTGCCGACGTAAGACACGTTTTCCGGCAAGGACGTAACCTGAAACGTTGGCTGGTTGTTTCGTCAATCACCTACCTGCCGCAGGGCATGGTCATTCCCTTCGCCCAAGTTTTTGCCCGTGAAGTGAAAGGGGCGAATGAGTTTGTGCTCGGTGCGATGGTCACCGGTTTTGCCTTAACCCCATTGCTTCTGGGTATCCCGCTTGGTCGGCTCTCTGATTCTATTGGAAGAAAGAAAGTCCTTTATTTGGTGGCACCCCTTTTTTGGGCTTCCAATTTATTTTTGATCTGGGCGCCGAACTCATTTTACTTGGTTGTTTCCGGCGTGCTGCTGGGTTTTCTATCCATTAACCTGGTTATTACCGGTGCCATGACTTTTGAGATGGTGCCTCCAGAGCAGATGGGGCGCTGGATGGGCATTACGCGCTTTTGCCGGATGCTTCTTGCCGCCGCCGCCGCTTACTGGGCCGGTACATTAATGGACACCGTTGGCCAGCGATATGTCTTCCTATTCGTCATCGTGCTGGACATTCTGATCCGAATACCGCTACTTATAAGCACGCCGGAGACGTTGGTCACTCGAATGAGCGCAGAAGAACCTTCGGCTTGATATCCTGTGCAAGATAGTTGAGCCTGACTCATTTGAATCGATCCATAGGTCTTAATCTGTTTTGGAATATGGAGCACCGGCTGTAACGGCCGATAATTCTTGTATGAATGTTGAGGGCATCCGGGTTTTTATGGGGGCGTCAACCACTGGGGAATCGATTCAGACTGAACGTTGATGTTGGGCACAACTCTGCTGCGCTTCAGTGACGGTCGGTGTTCGCAAGTGCGGCCATTACTCCTAATCCAATATAAACGGTTCCGACCAAATACCGTTCAACCCGCAGAAATGCGCGAGTGCCTTTGAGCCATTGTCCGAAGGTACCCGCTAACAGAGCATACAGGCTGTCTGTGACAATGGCCATGAGTACGAACAAACATCCCAGGGTCAACAGCTGCAGCGTAAATGAACTTTTTGAGGAATCGACGAATTGGGGCAAGAAAGCGAAAAAGAATAGGGCCGTCTTCGGGTTCAGTATGGCCACCAGCACGCCCTGGTGAAAAATGCGTCTCAGGCGCTGACGCTGGAAAGTCCTCAGCTGATATGTGGTCTCGCGTGCAAGAAGTCGGCGCACTCCCAGATAAATGAGATAGGCGGCACCCAGGTATTTAACGATGGAGAAAGCCACTGCCGATGAAACGAGTATGGCAGACAATCCCAAGGTCGCTGCCAATACATGCACGAAGTTGCCGACCTCGATACTGAGAACTGACACAAATCCAGCCAACCGGCCTTGATCCAGACTGCGCGCTACAATATAAAGCACGGCCGGACCGGGCGTGAGCAAAAGGATCAAGGCCGCCAACAGGAATATGGACAAGTCTGGTAAGCTAAACATATCTCCCTTTCCGATGAGTCCCGACTACGCAAAATATGACATTAAAACCGCAAACTGTTTGATACCTAAATTGAGAGGTTTTAGGTTCAGCGCCGCCCCTGGCCGCTTCGGCGGCCAGAGGCGGCGCTGAAC
>JAWLHS010000196.1:0-4550 GCA_041690235.1 Bacteroidales bacterium | reverse complement strand
AACTCCAGCTTCAGTTTTTCCAGAGTCTGGTAGTTGTCCAGGCCCCAGATGCTCTCGGCATCGCGAATTTCAACTTCCCCGTCATGAATGAACAGATAGACCGGTTTGGCGGCTTTGCCGGTGATAACCACGGCGTCAAACCCGGCGAATTTGAGTTCGGGGCCGAAATAGCCGCCGGCTTCCGATTCGCCGAAGCCGCCTGTTAAGGGAGACTTGGCCGCCACCGTATACCGGTTGTAGCCGCTGAGGGGGGCGCCGCAAATGACGCTGGTGGCGTAGACGAGCACATTATCGGCGCTCAGGGGATCGATCCCCGGCTTGACCATCTTGAGAAGATAGTAGGAGGCGAAGGCCGAACCGCCCATGTAAGTGCGGTACCATTGTTCAGAGGGTGTCTCCACATGCCAAGTGTTGTTGCTGAGATCGACATGCAATACTTTCCCATTGTATCCGTAAGGCATAAGACTATTCTCCTCTTCAAAAAGGTTGCTCACTCGTATCATGAGATTTCTGAGTTACTTAAACTTTCGTTGATACCAGTGAAGGATGCCGATGTTTAAAAGCTTCTGTTTAAAGTCACGTATTGAAGAGACTCGATCGATCTCAATTTAATAACCATAACGTGATTCCGGGTATGTAGCCCAATATAATCACCACCACGATCATCATCAGCACAAACGGAATCGCGTAACGTGAGATGCTGACCACCGGCACATGGGTAACCCCGGAGACCACAAAAAGGTTCAGCCCCAGAGGGGGAGTGATGAAACCGATACCCAGTGCGGTGATCATGAAGATGCAAAAATGGATTTCATCCATACCGATTTGCTGCGCCAGCGGCAATAAAAGCGGCGATAGGATCACAATGTTGGGTGTGGTCTCCATGACACAGCCGGCGATCATCAGAATCAGAATCATAATGAGAATAATCAGATAGGGATTGCTGGTCAGTGACGTCATGAAGGCCACAAACGCCTGGGGAACCTGCAGCGAAGCCAGGGTCTGGGCCAAGGGCAGGCTCATAGCGATGATCGGTATGATTACGCCGCTTACCTTGGCGGAGGTTTCCAAAATTTTGGGAATATCGCTCAGTTTTAATGTTTTTTGCAAAAAGCCGATCACCATGGTGGTCAAGGCCGCCACGGCGGCACTTTCGGTGGGCGTAAAAAGGCCCGAGTAAATGCCGCCCAAGATAATGAATGGTATCATCAGAGCGAAGCGGCCGTCGTAAACCGCCCTGAGCCAATTTTGGAGACTAAAGCCGCCCAGGGAATTCTCATATCCGTATATTCTGTTCATTGTCGCGTTGGTGATCATGACGGATGCCAAAATCATGGCACCGGGAATGGCGGCTGCCAGAAAAAGCGTCGAAGCCGAGATGCCTAAAACCAGTCCAATGATGATATAGCTGATTGACGGCGGAATCAGGACACCGGTACAGGCACCGGCGGCGACCAGTGCGCAGGCATAGGCACGCGGGTATCCCTTTGCCACCAGACGATCGATCGTGATACGGCTGATGGCGGCAGCATCCGCTGCGTCGGATCCGCTGATACAGGCGAAAAATCCACATCCCAAGACCGTGGAGGTGCCCAAACCCGAACGTCTGGACCCCAGCGTAGCTTCGGCCACATCCAGGAGTTTGTTGGACAGACCGGATCGAACCAACACATCACCGGTCAGAATAAAGAGCGGCACGGCGATAAGGGCAAAGGAGTCAACACCGTCAAAAAGGGCCTCGCCCAATAGTGTGAGCGGCAGCACGTCTGTGAAATAGAGCATGGCCAGCGAGCCGACTCCCACCACGACCCAAATACGAACCGCCAGAAGAATCAAAAGGACCATGATCGCAAGCGGCACAAAAAACTGCCACCCCAAGGTGATGTCCTGTTGCTGCATTAAATACTGTTGTAGCACGCGGGCCTCCTAATCAAATAGTTTTTTCCCTCGGTAGATGGGCTGTCCGGAGCGGACGGCCCGAAAGTCACGAATGATGGCCTGAATCAAGCGGAAAAACATCATGGCAAATCCCAGTGGCACGGCAGCCAGGAACCAGGCCAGACTGATCCTAAGGCCATGGGTCACAGAACCGAATTTTATGGAGGTGAGCACTGTTTCCAGGGACCACCAAAATGCGACAATGGCCAATACAATGGTAACCAAATCACCCACTATCATCACGACACCCCGCGCACGCTCACCGATAAACGGCAATATCACATCGATGCGGATGTGGGCCCGCTCCTTGATGGCGGCCGATGCCCCGATCCAAGAGACATAAATAAAAGCATATCGTGCGATTTCTTCGGCCCAGATCGAGGAGTAGCTGAGGACAAAACGCCGAAACACCTCAACAAAAATGGTGATCACGATCAGTGCATAAAGGGGCAACAGCAACCACCTTTCTCCATGGTCATCCACTTTCTTCAATAAAGTATTCGCAGTCATAGACGGTTTTTCTCCATTCTGGGTACCTACACATCCCGGACGCATCACCGATGCTTCCGAGATGTGAGTTCGTCTTAATACCTGGGTTTTACTATAACCGAATTAAACATCGTGGACGTAATATTGTCCTTTTGTATTGGCGGCCTCCTGAAGCTTGTCGAAAACCTTCACATCACCGGCCAGTTCAAGTTTGAATTTATCCCATTCAGGTCGCTGTGCGCCTGCGGCATCGACCCACAACTGCTTTTCCGCTGCGGTGGGCACATAGAACTGTACGCCGGATTTGCTGAGTTCCGCCATGGCATAGGCGCGAGCGGCCGGCACCTTGGCCAGGTTCTGCCGCATGGTGATCTCGCTGGCGAACTCGATGCCCTCTTGGACCGCCTTCGGCAGACTGTTGAACCATTCCAGGTTGCAGGAGTAGACCTGGCTGTCCGGCACAGCCCCGTTGAAGGTAACCCAACTCAGCGCATCCTTGAAACCGAACACATATAGCGCTTCAACCGATGGATCCAGTGCGTCGGCGACCCCTTGCTTAATGGCGCTGGAGGTCTCGCCCCAGGCGACGGGGGTTGGGTTGGCACCCAGCAGCTCGTAGAATTGGGCCAGAATCTTGGAACCCGGCACCCTGAATTTAATCCCCTTCATCTGTGCCGGGGTCTTTATGGGACCTTCCAGACCTTTGCGCACGGCGACGACACGGGGATCGATAACCACATACCAAAGGACTTTGAATCCTCTTTCCGCCACCTTGGGATGGACCTCTTTTTTCCACTCATCCGAGGTAACCAGGTTGATGAAGTGTTGGTTTTCACCACACCAGTAGGGAATGTTGATCAGATCGACCACGGGTGCAAAGGGGGCGAAGTTGGAAATGGAGTGCTGGGCCGCCTGAATGGTGCCCGCCTGAACCTTTTGTACCAGCGCACTGCCGGCGCCCAGTTGGCCGCCGGGGGCCAACTTCACATAAATTTCACCATGGGTTGTATTTTGCACGTTCTCCTTCATGTCAAGTTGCATGATGGGATAACTGCGGGAAGCGCCTATAATATAAGCCGTGGCAATATTCATCGTGTATTTGGCTGCTTTTTTACGCTCATTTTCCTCTTTGGCAACCTGTGCCGAGGCTTCCGGCGAATGAATCACCCCGCCGACCAATGCCATGGTGGCTGCCGTAAAACCGAATTTGGCGCTGACTTCCATAAAGTGCCGCCGTTCCGCGGATTTCAATTCACTTTCCTTTTTTTTCTGATCTTTCATCACGTACCTCCTTTGCGTTTTGTTTGGTGTTTTCATCTTCCGCTGCCTCGCGTTGCAACGCAGCCCAAATCAACAATGTTGAAGCCACTCCGAGTAACAGGAACTCCGCCAAGCTCCCAAGATGCGGTAGCGTCCATTGAAAAGCGACATTGCACTTTCCCATGACCAAGTTGACAAAAAAAAGCAGGAACAAAAAAAGGGACAGGCGCAGCATGCCTCTGCCCCCGGCGGGTGATCTTTTAACGGAGTGATGTTTTACCATTCGACGCTCCCTAAGAAGTCATATTGCTTACATTGTCATGCTATTTTATGATCTTGTAAATGGCATTGCAGTCTTCCTTGCCCAATCCGTTGGCCGAGCCTTGTTTCAGGTAGTCCAGGGTCACCTGCATGGTTCGCGCATCATTGCCCCAAGCCCGGGCCATTTCGACACCCAAACGAACATCTTTCAGCGCCAAGTCAAGGCCGAAACGCGAATTAAAATCACCGGATGCAATCCAGGGACCGCGAACATCCATCTGGAAGCTTTTGGCTCCCGTGTCGCCAAGCAGTTCCAACAAATAATTAGGCTCGATACCGGCCTTTTCTCCGATGCGCATACCTTCGGCAATTACTGCCAAATTGGTCATGCCGATGAGATTGCTGATAAGTTTCAGGGCGCAGGCCGCTTCAATAGTTCCCATGTAATAAATGGGGTTACCAACAATTTCAAGTATTGGTTTCAATTCCTGATATACCGCTTCATCGCCGCCCACGAAAATCGGCTCCTCAGCCGTTTCCGCCTGGGCCGGGGTTTTTCCCAGAGGGCATTCGAGAAACTTGACTCCGGCTGCTTCCGCCGC
>JAWLHS010000195.1:0-4573 GCA_041690235.1 Bacteroidales bacterium | reverse complement strand
CCCATTGTGGAAGGCACGATGGCCCTGCTGGGCCCGGCCGATATGAAACGCATGGTGCCTCTGGTGCTGGCCGTAATAGCGGTTGTACTGTATTTGCTGCTACGCAGCGGCCGGGCTACCGTGTCCATCCTGGCTGCGGTGTTTATCAGCACCATCTGGGCCTTTGGCCTGATGGCGCTGACCGGTGTGCCCATTTATTCTGTTTCGACCATGATTCCCGTCATGCTGATCGCCATTGGGGTGGCCTATGGGGTCTATTTCTTTAATTACCTGAACCAGTATTACAGGGCTCACCACAATGCGCGAAAAATAACGGGGATCAGGCACGTGCTTAGAACCCTCTGGAAACCACTGATGATGGCGGCCTTTACCACAATCGTGGGCTTCATTTCCCTGCTCACCTCCCAGGTATATCCCATCAAGTATTTCGGGACATTCACCGCTTTCGGGATCCTTGTAGCTTTTGTCCTGGCCCTGGCATTCCTACCGGCCATGGTCATGATCACAGGGTATAGGGTAAGGGGCAGGCGGCCGGATGCCAAACCCAATGGCCGGATGTGGACACAAGCTATTGCGGAATCATTCCTGAAAAACAAAAGGACGATCTTGATTGTCACTGGGATCGTGGTGGTCATATCTCTGGCCGGCATTTCCAGAATGTGGATCAACTCCAGTTTCCTCGACAATTTTGAGAAGGACAGCGACATTGTGCTGACCGATGCGTTTGTGAATTCCAGATTCGGGGGGACCTCCACCCTCAATGTTATCCTTGAAAGTGAGCAATCCGATGCATTCAAACAGCCGGAGGCCCTGCACCTGATAGACCGGATGCAGTCAGAAGCAGAAACCCTTGACAGGGTGGGTAACTCCTTTTCGCTTGCAGATTACTTGAAACGCATGAACAAGGTAATGAACGAAGATCAGGATGCATTCTATACCATTCCAGATCACCCCGACCTGGTGGCCCAATACCTGCTGCTTTACGAGATGTCAGGCGACCCCCAGAACCTCGTAAGGGTCATCAATTACGATTACAACCGGACAAACCTTACCTTTCAGCTCAAGGGGGATGACTCGAAGACCATCAAGGAGGCCCTGGCCGTGATACGCGGTTTTGAAGAGCCCTTGAAAGACCTCGGGATCTCCATGAACTTTGCAGGTTCGGGCTATAAGGCCCTTGTGTTTTCAGACCTGATCCTTGAAGGGCAGATCAGGAGCATTGTTCTTTCATTGGGCCTGGTGCTTCTGATTCTGATGGTGATGTTCCGCAGTGTCAAGGCTGGTCTGATCGGGTCATTGCCTATCATTGTCACCGCCTTGATCAGCTTCGGGGTCATGGGCTTGCTCAATATCCCCCTGAGCACCACCACCACATTGCTTTCGAGCATTGCCATCGGGATTGGCATCGACTATGCCATCCACTTTTTGCAGCATTACCGGATGAACCTGGCTGCAGGGGCATCGCCAACGGTTTCCCTCTACCGCACCATGTCCAGAACGGGAAAGGCCATCCTGTTCAATGCCATCGTTGTGATTGCCGGCTTTATGGTTCTGCTGTTCTCGGTGTTCCCACCAAACCGTACACTTGGGGCATTGGTCTCCATGAATATGTTCACCAGTTTTGCCGGTACACTGACCCTGATGATGGTACTGGTCTATTCTTACAAGTTGTTCGTTTACGTACCCAACATTAAAAAAGAAAATAAATTATGAAAACACTGAAATGGAGTTTATTCATCCTGATTGCACTACCAATAATCAGCAACGTGAAAGCCAATGCCCAGGTGGGCGGGCAGGAGATCATGGAAAAGGTATACCACAACCCTTCGGGAGACGATACCCGGGGGGAGCTGACCATGACACTCATTAACAACCGCGGCGAACAACGGGTTCGCCAACTTTCCCAGTTTATAAAGACCGACAGCCAGGTGGAGAAAAAAATCATGTTTTTTTTGTCTCCGGCCGATGTGCGAAATACTTCATTCATGAACTGGAGCTACATGGACGGACGGGCCGACGACCAATGGATCTACCTGCCCGCCCTGAAGCGGGTCAGGCGCATTTCCAGCGACAGCAAAAGTGATTATTTCATGGGATCCGACTTTACCTATGATGACCTGGGAGATCGCCACCCGAGCCAGGATGCCCATACGCTATTGCGGGAGGAATCCCTGGAAGGCAAGGCCTGCTATGTAGTGGAAAGTGTTCCCAGGGAAAGCGGATATATATACTCCAAAACCATTACCTGGGTGATGAAAGACAATTACCTCGGGCTCAAACGGGCGTTTTATGATGACCGCGGTCGTTTGCTGAAAATCCTGACCATTAAGAACTTTGAAAAAATTTCGGGGTTCTGGACCATTCTCGAAACAGAGATGCACAATGTGCAGCGCGACCACCGGACCGTGATGATATTTACCAATGTGAAAAAGAACCAGGGCATTCCCGACAGTATGTTTACAGAACGCCGGATGACCCTTGGGCAATAAGAAAGGAAACAGGACAATGATGAAGAGGAATCTGCTTATAACAGCTTTCCTGCTGGCAGCCTTCGCGCTGCCGGCAGGGGCACAGGACAACCTGAACTTTTCAGGCTATTTACGAAACTATACCGGTGTCCTGACCAGACAAGACAATGCCTTCTCTATACTGCAAAACACATTTGACTTCCAGGTGGAAACCCGGGGCTCGAGAATGGCACTGAAGGTGAATCCTTACCTGTATCACTATTTCGACAGGGATTTGGAGCTCGGAATCCGTGAGGCCTATCTGGACCTGTACTTCGAGCATTTTGACCTCCGTGTGGGCAAACAGCAGATTATTTACGGCAAGGCCGAAGGGGTGTTTATTACAGATGTGGTTAGCCCCAAAGATTTGCGGGAGTTCCTTTTGCCCGAATTCGATGAGATCCGCATGGGTGTAACCGCAGCCAGGCTGAATTTCTATAGGGGAAACAGCACTTTCGAAATGGTGTGGGTGCCGGTGTTTACCCCGACCATTCTACCGGAAGAAGGCTCTATTTGGCGCCCGCAGATGCTTTTCCCGGTGGAGCCCGACTTTGATATGTCGACAGCCAGGGTGAATCCGGAACTTGGGAACAGTGAGGTGTTTCTGCGCTATTCGGCCATGACACCGGGCATTGACTTTGAGTTTGTGGGTGGGACATTCTTCGATGATGACCCGGTCATGCACATGACCCGGCATGTCGACCCGGAAACCATGCAATTGACTGGTCTGACCGTCCGGCCACAGCATCACCGCCTGCTCATGGGGGGCGGAAGCTTCAGCACCCAGCTTGGTCCCTTTCTTTTGAGGGGGGAGGCGGGGTATTCTCATGGGAAATACTTCCAGACATCTTCTCAGCCCCCATCCGACGGTACCATTGAAAAAAATCTTCTACATTATATGCTGGGCCTGGATTACACCTTAGTGGGGGTGAGGGTGACTGCACAGTTCATCCAGGAATATATCCCGGACTATACGGAGGGCATCCTAAACGAAGAATCAGAGAATATGATGACCTTCCTTGCCAGAAAGGACTTTCTGAGGGAAAAGCTGTGGCTGGAGGTATTTACCTATGTGGGCATCAACCGAGGCGATGCACTGATAAGGCCAAAGGTTTCCTATTCATTTGCAGATGGATTTGACATCCAGCTCGGGGCGAACGTTTTTACGGGGACAGAAGGCCGTTTCGGGCAGTTCAACGAGAATGACATGTTGTATTTAAAGATGAAATACAGTTTCTGACAATCCCGGAGGGCAAATATTCACATGCTACTCCTCATTATTAATCCAGTACACCATGAACCAGGCGTACTTAAAGTATATCGATCCGGGCTGATTCATGTTCTCCAGCATGGCTGGATTTGGGTGGCCCACCATGGCCGGCTCCCCTTCCTGCCAGTCAGCCGGCGTTTTTAAATCAACATTGTCATCTGTTTTTTGAAGTGCCTTTAAGGTGCGGATAATTTCTGCCGTACTTCTGCCAACCTCATTGGGATAGAAATAAATAGCCCTGATCCTGTTTACCCTGTCGATGAAGAAAACCCCCCTGATGTTGCTTCCTCTGGGCGCCTTCGGATGACTCATTCCATAGAGGTCTGAAATGACATAAGCATGGTCATCGACCAGTGGAAAGTTTATTTTCCTGGGACCCCTGTTTTTGAAATCTATCTCTTCCAGGGCTTCCTTCCATAGGTAATGGGTTTCCAATTGATCGGAGGAAACAACAACGATGCTGGTTCCCAGTTCTTCAAAGTCTCTTTGTGCGTTTGCAAGTTCGAGAAGCTCGGTTGAACATACCGGTGTGAAATCCTGGGGATGGGAGAAGATAATCTTCCAGTTGTTTCCATAGTCTGCGGGGAAGTTGATTTTGCCATGGGTTGATTCGGCAGTGAATTCCGGGGCCATATCTCCAATCATGGGAATAAAGTTTCTTGTATTGTCCTTGGCCGCCCAGGAAATAAAGGACAAACAAACGAAGATTGATAAGAATATTGGTTTCATAGCGATTTTTTTAGGTTTGTAATAGCGTGATAACACAAGAATCATTTACTCTTTCCTGATTTCAAAA
>JAWLHS010000194.1:0-4591 GCA_041690235.1 Bacteroidales bacterium | reverse complement strand
GAATGACAATCCCAATATGGTGGTCGAGGTCGGATCCCATACCGACTGCCGGGGTTCAGATGCCTACAATGAGGAGCTGTCTGAAGCCAGGGCCAGGTCCACCGTTGAGTATGTCCGCACTCGCATCACCAACCCGGAACGTATCAGCGGGAAAGGATATGGGGAGTACAGGCTGGTCAACCGCTGCAACTGCGAGGAAGATCCGCCATGCAGTGAGGAGGAACACCAGGAAAACCGCCGATCTGAATTCAGGATTATCCGAAGATGATCACAATATTTCAGATAACCGGACACTAGAGCAGTCTTGGCAAACAGCAAAATCAAAAACCCGCATCCTAACAGCTGCGGGTTTTTTTATATGATTTTTTTCTATGCTTATTTGCTATCCCTGTATTCCTGAAGAATATCCTGAAAGGTTTCTTTCACGGAAATGATTTTTTGGGCAAGAAAGGCATTGGTCCCGGCAAAAGCGTATCCCGTTTGGAATTTCCCCTTGAAGGCGCTGAAAAGTGCATTGATGATGCAATAGGGACTTGATGAGATGTCGCAGGTTTTGATGCATTTAAAAGGACAACGAATGGGTTGTTTGTATCCCAATTTCACCTTGTCAAGAAATGCGTTCCGGATGGCCCTGCCGGGCATGCCGACCGGACTGTTAATGATCTCTACATCTTCGGCTTTGGCGTCAATATAGGTCTGCTTAAAGGCGTCTGCCGCGTCGCATTCGGTTGTTGTCACAAAGCGGGTTCCCATTTGTACACCGGAAGCTCCCAGCTTAAGCACATTGAATATATCCTGTCCGGAATATACCCCACCGGCTGCAATCACGGGGATCCTGACATTGTAAAGGTCTTCAAACACCTTTACGGCCGTGACCACCTCAGGAACCAAATGTTCAAGGGAGAAGTTTTCATCGGTAATCTGACCGGTCTTAAACCCGAGATGTCCGCCTGCCTTTGGTCCCTCCACAACAATGGCGTCGGGAAGGTAATCGTATGTCTTTTTCCACTTGTCGCAAATGATCCTGGCCGCCCTTGCGGAAGAAACGATGGGGACCAGTTTTGTGGTGCTGTCCTTTTTGAGGAAACCCGGCATGTCGAGGGGTAAGCCGGCCCCGCTGAAAATGATATCGGCTTTCTCCGCAATGGACGTTTTAACCATATCCGTGAAATTTGACATGGCCACCATAATGTTCACCCCAATGGTCCCGATGGTTGTCTCCCTGGCTTTACGGAGTTCCTCCCTGAGTCCCTGGATACTCGCCTGGATATAGTCCATACCGGTTTTCGGGTACAGGAGTCCGAGTCCGGCACTCGATATGACCCCGACACCACCTTCGTTGGCAACGGCCGCGGCCATTCCCGAAAGGGAGATTCCGACTCCCATCCCGCCCTGAATAATGGGTACAGGGATGGAGATATTTCCGATATGCAGTGGGTTCATCATCTTTCGCTCATTTGTTTAAAGTGGCCGGCCGGCTTTCTTTTTCTGCCCTGGCGGTCACTCCATTTGGCATTGTTCCGATTGCCGTTTCGTGAACCGTTTGCCGGGTGGTCCTGGTGTGATCCGGCACCAGATGGCATCGGATAGGGGTGCTGAGTGACCGAAAGATTCTTGCCGGTAAATCGTTGAATGTCCTTCAGGTAAGAGCGTTCTTCCGGGCTGCAAAAGGAATAGGCGATGCCATCCTGTCCGGCCCTGCCGGTACGTCCGATGCGGTGTGTGTAGGTCTCGGACTGCTCCGGAAGGTCATAGTTAATGACATGGGAAAGGTCCCTGACGTCGATGCCCCTCGCGGCCACATCCGTGGCAATGAGCATATGCACCTTCCTGCTTTTAAACTGGTCAAGTGCCTTGATGCGCTGTGACTGGGATTTGTCGCCATGGATGGCCTGCGCCAAAATGCCTTTCTTTGCCAGGGCTTTTACCAGCTTGTCGGCCCCACGTTTCGTGCGTGTAAATACCAGGGAGCGGTCTATTCTCTCTTCGACAACCAGGTGTTGGAGCAGGTCTGTTTTCGATGAACGGTCAATGAAATACACTTGTTCCGTGGTGACGGTATCCAGGGCGAGATCCGGTTTGATATCCACGCTGACCGGGTTGTGAAGCAGGTTTGCGGCCAGGTTTTTTATTTCAAAAGAAATGGTGGCCGAAAAAAGCAGGGTTTGCCTTTGGGTGGGCACCATGGCACAAATCTTCTTGATGTCGTTGATAAAGCCCATGTCCAGCATTCTGTCGGCTTCATCCAGAATCAGGAATTCAACCGCATTTAGCTTGATATGTCCCTGCTGAATCAAATCAAGCAGCCGGCCGGGGGTGGCAATGATAATGTCGGTGCCCCTGCGAAGGGAGTCTACCTGGGGGCGCTGCGATACCCCCCCATAAATGACGGTATGCCTAAGTCCGAGGTTCTTGCCGTAGCTCTGGAAGCTGTCGCTGATCTGATGGGCGAGTTCGCGGGTGGGCGCCAATACGAGGGTTCTGGGTTTGCGTGAGTCGTTTCTTTTTTGTCCCATCAGTTGCATCACCGGTAAAGCGAATGCGGCTGTTTTACCCGTGCCGGTTCTGGCACTGCCGAAAATATCTTGTCCGTCGAGAATAAGTGGGATGGCTTGTTCCTGAATGGGTGTGGGTTGCGTATATCCTTTGCTTTTTAATGCCTGCAAAATCGGCAACGTCAAATTCAGACGCTCAAAAGTCATCATAATGAATTGGTTTAGGCCTGTAATGATTTACAGGCTGAATGTATATATGGTTAAGAAATAGGAGGTGGAGAGATTAAACTGCGGAGCGCGTGGCGCTTGTCGTGTAACGGGCAAAGAAAAAACCCAACTCGTAATTTGCGTGGCAAAGGTAAGGATAATAATCGAGCCACCGACAATGAGGGAAAAACTATTATCCGGGCGTGCTGTTTTTTATGCTTTTCCTATCTTTGCCGGGATAACTGCGTTTGGACTGTAATGATGCTAATTTCGTTTAATTATCCTGCAATGATGCAGTCCGTTTTCAACCCCCTGATTATGGCTATGATGCATTCCAAATTGAACTTATTGCTGCTGGTTTCAGGCTTATTTCTTCTGCCTGCCTGCAATGCTTACCAGGATTACGAAAGCGTCCCTTTTGAGGAGAAAAGTCCGCGAGACTGGGAGAACCCATTGGTCAACGAGATAAACAGGGAAGAACCCGGCGCCTGGTTTATACCATTTGAATCGGCCGGGAAAGCGAGTTCCGGGTCGGCGGACCATTCTGCATTTGTTCAGCTACTGAACGGAACATGGAAGTTTCATCTCGCAAACAAACCCTCCGAGCGACCTTATTATTTTTTCATGGATGACTTTGATACAAGGGGATGGGTTGATATTCAGGTTCCGGGAAACTGGGAGCTGCAGGGCCATGAACACCCGGTTTACATCACCGCAGGCTATCCCCATGAAAAAACACCTCCAATGATCCAGGCATTCTACCACCCGGTGGGATCTTACAAAAGGTCATTCAGCATCCCCCGCAGCTGGAGGGACAAGGAAGTATTTGTTCAATTCGGGGCGGTCAGCTCGGCATTTTTCCTGTGGATAAACGGCCAGCAGGCCGGGTACAGCCAGGACAGCAAAACACCTGCCAAGTTCAATATCACCCCTTATATCAGGCCGGGACAGAACAGTATTTCAGTGGAGGTATACAAATGGTGCGATGGCAGTTATCTTGAGGATCAGGATTTTTGGCGGATATCCGGGATCACCAGGGACGTTTTCCTGACGGCAAGAAACCCGGTTCATATCCGCGATTTTACAGTGGTTGCGGGGCTGGACAATGGATACCTGGATGGTGTATTTTCAATGAACGTGGAGTTATCCGGAGGTCTTGAAGCCGTGGGGGAATACCTGGTTTCCGCCAGCCTGAAGGGCCACGGGATGGAGGAGACCATGGCCGGTGAACTACATGCGGGGGATGGAGAGCGCCCGGTTTTCACATTTAAAAAAAGGCTGCCCGGCGTGAGAACCTGGAGCGCTGAAATCCCAGACCTGTACGAGTTGATCATTTCATTGAAAACGAAGGATGGCGCCATTGTGGAAGCCATCAGGCAGGATGTCGGGTTTCGGAGCGTGGAGATCAAAGACGGCAACTTGTTGATTAACGGGCAATATGTATACCTGAAAGGGGTGAACCTTCATGAACACCATCCGGAAACAGGCCATGCGATAGACGAGGAAACCATGCTGCTGGATATCGAAAGGATGAAGACCCATAACATCAACGCAGTCCGGACTGCACATTATCCACAGCCGGAGAGGTGGTACGAGCTTTGCAACCTTTACGGCCTGTATGTCATTGATGAGGCGAACATTGAAAGCCACGGGATGGGCTACGGGGAAGAATCCCTTGCAAAGGATTCCCTTTGGATGCAGTCCCATGTGTACCGGACCAGGAATATGTTTGAGCGGGACAAAAACCAGCCTTCCGTCATCATTTGGTCTCTCGGTAATGAAGCGGGGAATGGCATCAACTTCCTGGAAACCTACCGGTATCTCAAGGAGGCCGATCCCACCCGTCCGGTGCAGTATGAGCAGGCGCATGGAGGGGAAAATACGGATAT
>JAWLHS010000193.1:0-4593 GCA_041690235.1 Bacteroidales bacterium | reverse complement strand
GCTTTTTTGGGGGTGGCCCACCGGGTCGACAGGCCGGTCAGCGGACTGGTGATCTTTGCCAGGACTTCAAAGGGGTTGGCGCGTATTAACGAAATGCTGAAGCAGCATCAGCTGAAAAAGAAATATTGGGCGGTGGTCCAGGAGAAACCCCCGGAACCTGAAGGGAGGCTGGAGCATTTTCTGCGCAAAAACGAGAAGCAAAACAAATCTTACGCGGTAAGTGATGAAACCGGGGGGGCAAAAAAAGCGGTGATGAACTACCGGCTGATCGGGTCGGGAGAGCGCTACTGGCTGCTCGAAGTGGACCTTTTGACCGGTCGACATCACCAGATCAGGGCCCAGCTGGCCGCCATCGGATGTCCCATCAAGGGAGACCTGAAATATGGCTTCCCCCGCTCCAATGAAAACGGTAGCATTCACCTGCATGCCCGTTCCCTGGATTTTGTTCACCCGGTCAGCAAGCAGGAAATCAGGGTGGTGGCTCCCTTGCCCGAAGGGGATAAGTTATGGGAGCACTTTGCCGGTTTGAGTCTTTGAGGGGTTCATTTGTTGATGTGGTGACCATGGTCCATAAACATGCCAGTCTTTGTTTAAGCGTTTTTTTTATACTCTGCCTGTCGCCTCAGGCGGATGCCCAGTATTTTACCTGGGGACAGGATCCTGCGGCCCTGAAATGGAGACAGATCCGGACAGCGAATTTTCAGTTGATTTTCCCCGATAATTTCGAAGAGCAGGCCGCTTATATGGCGGATGTGCTTGAATATGTGTACGAGCTTGGAAGTACAAGCCTTGGACATCGTCCGCGCCCGATTTCCGTGATTATTCATAACCAGACGGTCGTCTCCAACGGATTTGTGGGCTGGGCCCCGGCCCGCCTGGAGATGTTTACCAATTCCCCGCCCGACAATGATACCTCCGACTGGCTGGAAGGCCTTGCTGTGCACGAATTTCGCCATGTGGTCCAGATTGACAAGCTGAACCAGGGGATCACACGTTTGCTTTCCTTATTGCTTGGGGAGCAGGCTGTCGGACTGATGACGGGATTGTTTTATCCTTTCTGGATGATGGAGGGCGATGCCGTGGTTGCCGAAACAGCCCTGACTCAGGGAGGCAGGGGGAGACTCCCGGTTTTTGAGCAGGGGCTCAGGGCCCAGGTACTCGAAAAGGGAACGTATTCATTCGACAAAGCCCTGATGGGTTCCTTTCGGGACCACGTACCCAATCATTATGAGCTTGGTTACCATTTGGTCGCAGGGGCAAGGGTGCACCACGGGGCTGATGTATGGAACAAGGTTACCTCCTTTATTGCCCGCCGTCCCTATACCGTCTTTCCGCTGAAAATAGCGCTGAAGCGCTATACCGGCCTGAACCAGAATCAACTCTATGGCGAAACTTTCCGGGTTTTGGATTCGTCATGGACCCGCCAGCTGCAATCCCATGATTACACAGAACGTCAGGCCATTCATGCGCCCCGAAAGCTGTTTACCAGCTACCGCAACCTGGCTTTCATCAACGACACTGTGTTTATTGCCCTGAAAACCGGCCTCGGCGACATTCCCAGGGTGGTAAGCATGGATGTGTCGGGCAAGGAACAACGCTTGTTTACGCCCGGCTTTTTTCAGGTGCCTTTTTTTTCAACCAACGGCCGGCAGGTTGTTTGGGCCGAGCTCCGGCCGGATCCCCGCTGGGAGCACCGCTCCTGGTCGGAGGTGCATGCCTATGATCTGGCCACCGGACAAAAAAAGCGACTGACAAGGAAAACCCGTTATTTTGCCCCCGCTGTGTCCGCGGATGGGAACAGGATAGCCGTGGCGGAGGTGACCGACCAGAATCATTATGCCATTGTGGTTATTGATGCGATAAGCGGGGATCCAAAGGGGCGTTACGCGACCCCGGGCAATGACTTTTTGATGACCCCCTCCTGGCATTTCGACAATCAAAAGATTTTTGCGGTGGCTTTGGATGAAACGGGAAAGCGTCTTGTGGAAATTGACACGGGATCGGGCGGCATTTCCACGCTGTTCCATGCCGGCCATACCGAAATTTCGAGACCACGTCTCCTGTCTCCCGGAATGCTGGTTTTCAACGGGGCTTTTTCAGGCGTTGACAATGTGTACATGCTTGATTTGGAAACCAACACCGTAAGGATGCTCATTTCTTCTCCCTTCGGTGCCCTGGATGCTGTCATTTCGCCCGGAGACGGGGATTTGCTTTGGTCGGAATATTCGTCCATGGGCTACGGGGTGGCCAGGGGCAACCCATCATCCAGTGATGCACCATTCCTGAGCCAGGTGGAAAACCACTCCGTCAAATGGCAGGAAGTTCTTGCGGATCAGGAAACCGGAATGGTAAGCCGGAGCCGCGTGCCACGGCATGATTACCTTTCCCTTCCTTATTACAAGGCGGCCAATCTGTTTCATTTTCATAGCTGGGGACCCTTCTCCATCGATGTGGACAATATTGAAGCCATGCCCGGGTTCTCCCTGATGTCACAGAATTTGCTCAGTACTTCAGTGGCCAGCCTTGGCTATGAATATGACCTGAATGAGGCGCTTGGAAAGTATTACCTCCAGTACACCCATTACGGACTGTATCCGGTATTGGATGTCCGCGCCGAAACCGGTCTGAGGCGTTCCTCTTATAAAAGATCGGATACCGGGGATCAGGAAGATTTTTTGTGGCGGGAAAAGACCTTGCGGTTTGGCGCCAGCGTGCCGTTAAGTTTCAGAAAAGGGGCCGTTTTCATGGGACTAACCCCCAGCTTGCGCACCTCAAGCATTCAGGCGGTTGCTACTGACGACAGCCCTGACTTTTTCGATGGCAACAGGATCCGGACAATGGAATACGGGCTTTGGGCTTACCGGCAGCAACGGAGCGTGCCCAGGGACCTTCGTCCGCGGTGGGGTCAATCGCTCAACCTGCATTACAGAAACACTCCCTTCAGTGGCGGAGATATGGGTTGGATCTTTGCCGCGCGGGCAAATGCTTTTTTCCCGGGAATCGCCAGGCACCACAGCCTGCGCTTGTCGGTTGCTTTTCAAAAGCGGGAGGCGGGCCCCCGGCTTTCAAATACCATCAACTATTCCTTCCCCGGATTAATCCCTTATCCGAGGGGAATTACAGGGGAACGCGATGAGGAAGCCCTTGTTCTTATGACCGACTATGCACTGCCGTTGATCCATCCGGACTGGAATATCTCCGGATTGTTTTACCTGAAACGTTTGTCGGCCACCCTGTTCCTGGACCATGCCTTGTTGAAAAACAGGCTTGTCGAAAACGGGCAGGGACCCACCCTGCAAACCCGTGAATTGACCAGCTACGGGATTGAGTTAATGGGCAACGTGCACTTGTTCAGGTTCTTTGCACCTTTTAACCTGGGGGTTCGCACCAGTTACCGTCCGGATACCGAAAAAATACGTTTGGAGTTCCTGACTTCCGTCAACTTTTAAAACGGGCTGTCAAAAGTGTTGAATCGTGGCGCATAACGGTCCTTTTCCGAGAGCAGGGGGTCGGTTATGCCCCAGTCAATTTGAAGGTCCGGGTCGTTCCATAGCAAAACCCTGTCTGAGGCGGCATCATATTGCCTGGTGCATTTGTATGCGAAAACGGTGCCATCCTCCAGGGTGCGGAATCCATGCGCAAAGCCCGGGGGTATAAACAGCATTTTTCCAGAGGATGCTTCCAGGGTGAGGCCAAAGTGCCGGCCGAATGTGGGTTCTCCTTTCCTCAGGTCAACGGCAATGTCGAGTACCGACCCCGTCACCGCCCTGACCAGCTTGCCCTGTTCAAAAGGGGGTAGCTGAAAATGCAGACCTCGCACAACATTCCGGATCGAGCCCGATTGGTTGTCCTGGACAAACTCGACGGGCAGCCCGGATGCGGCAAATGCATCCCGGTTCCAGGATTCATAGAAATAACCGCGTTCGTCACGGTATAAGGTTGGCTCAATGATGACCAGTCCGCGAAATGGGGTGGAAATAACGCGCATAAGGGAAAACCCAGGTTATATCAGATGTGAATGACTTCCCCGTAAGCGGCCGCAACGGCTTCCATCATGGCTTCTGACATCGTCGGATGGGGGTGCACCGCTTTGACCATTTCCTGCCAGGTGGTTTCCAGTTTGCGGGCCACTACCGCTTCGGCGATCATCTCCGTAACATTGGCCCCTATCATATGCACCCCGAGTAACTCCCCGTATTTGGCATCGAAGATCACCTTGACAAAGCCTTCCTTGCTGCCCGCGGCACTGGCTTTTCCTGAAGCAGAAAACGGGAACTTTCCAATCTTGAGTTCGTATCCAGCCTCCCTGGCCGCTTTTTCGGTAAACCCGACCGAGGCCACTTCCGGCGATGTATAGGTGCAGCCCGGTATGTTGTTATAATCCATCGCTTCGGGATGATGTCCCGCAATCTTTTCCACACAAATAATGCCCTCGGCCGAAGCGACGTGTGCAAGGGCAGGTCCCGGTATCACATCCCCAATGGCGTAATATCCCTCTACATTGGTCTGGTAATACTTGTCGACGATGATTCTTCCCTTTTCTGTTTTAATCCCCGTATCTTCCAATCCGATGCCCTCAATGTTCGGGGTGAT
>JAWLHS010000192.1:0-4603 GCA_041690235.1 Bacteroidales bacterium | reverse complement strand
CCGCTATTTTGAAGCGGTGGGTCCCCTTCTGACCGGGTTTAAGAAACTGCGGCAAAACGGAATTCAGGTGTTTATGGTTTCCGGGAATCACGACCATGAAGTGCTGTCGCAGGTTTCCACCAGTCAGGCCCGGGTCCCGCAGGGGCAGGCACCGGACAATGTCCATCTGCTTGGCAGCAATGGCCAGTGGGAAATGAAATCCTTTTCAAAGGGAGCACTTACCGTGCAGTTTGCCGGATGGTCTTTTCCCGGGCAATGGGTTTCCGACAGTCCGCTTCTAAAATTTGACCAGCTCGCGCTTGACCCCGCACTTCCGGTCGTGGGAATGCTGCACTGTGACGTAGACGCCAGGGAAAGCAATTACGCCCCCGTTTCCTTGGACGAACTGATCCATACCGGGGCGGATGCCTGGCTGCTGGGTCATATCCACAAACCACAAAGCCTGAGGGGGCAAAACCCCGCCATCTGGTACACCGGTTCTCCACACGCCATGAGTGCCAGGGAGCCTGGCATACACGGTCCGCTGCTGTTGACCATTGAGGGCAAAAATGAACTGTATGCCCGAACCATTCCCCTCTCTCCCATCAGGTATGAAACCATTCGGCTGGATGTCAGCGCAGCCGGGAATGAAGGGGAACTAAGAGACCTGATTACCACCTCTCTTCACCATGATGCCGAAACCAGGCAGGGGGAGCTCGAACAGGTTTCTTTTTTGGTGTACGACATGGAGCTGGAAGGCGAACATCGCAGGGCCCGCGACATGGATTTGTGGACCGCCCGGGTAAACGATGACTTCGATTTGCCCACCCCTTCCGGCACAAGGATTTCGGTGCGCAAGACCATCAATATGGTGCAACCACAAATCGAAGACCTTGAAAAGCTTGCCGCTGAGCCATCCCCTGCCGGTGTGCTGGCAGACACCATCCTGGCATACCGGAAGGGCCGGACAAACGGGTTTTTAGACGAGCTCCTGATCCAATGGAACCTGAAGTTTGAGGGGATCCGGGGTTCAGGAACCTACTTTCCACTCCGGTCAGAAGGCAGGATGCCCGAAATGGCCGGGGAGGAGGCGCGGACATGCATCCTGAGGGAGTGCAATCGCCTGCTGAATGAACTACTGGCCCAACGTGAACAATAAAACCGGCAAATGCCCTATGGAACCCCTTCTTTTTAAAAAGATCTCCATACAAAAAATTCCGGGATTCCCCCGGGGCATCAGGACTTTAGAGAACCTGGCCTCCCATATCAATATCATCTGGGGCCCCAACGCCTCCGGGAAATCTTCCACCGCGCGCCTGATCCGGCAAATGATCTGGGGAGATAATACCAACACCGGGGCCGAGGCCGAAGGCCATTTTGTTTTGGGTTCTGACCATTGGAACGTTAAGCTGGCACCAGGCAATACGCTAAGGCAAAAAAACGGGATGGAAGAGGGGCTTGGCGGACTTCCGGGGAGGGAGGCAGCCGGGAGGTATATGTTGGCCCTGCATGAACTGGTTATGGAGGATGAACAGGGCCTGGCACAACATATCGCCAGGGAATCCATCGGGGGGTACGACCTGGACCAGGCCGGAACGAACCTGGATTATTCCGCCACCATAAAAAACAAAGGGGCAACAGAATACAAAGCCTACACCGATGCCACGAAAATCCTGGGAGAAATTAAAAAAGAACAACTGAAACTGAAAAAGCAGGAAGAAAGTCTCGGCAAACTCAGGAAAACCAAAGAGGAGGCCATGCATGCAGGAAGGCTCATGGAATATTACGCATTGCTGAGGGACTACCTGCAGGCAAAAAGCGAAGCGGCGGGCCTGAAAGCGGAGTTCGGGCTGTTCCCCCGGTCACTGGAAAAGCTCAACGGGGAAGAATTTCAGAGAATCACGGAGCTTGAGGAGGAAATCCAAAGGGCAGAAAGCGACCTCTTCATTGCCAGGGAGAAGATCAAAACCTGTGAGCTCACCCTGGCCGAACTTGAACTGCCGGAAAAAGGCATTGAGGACAGGGCTTTGCATGAAATGCAATTACGCATTGAAGCACTGAAAGGGTTTGAGCGGGAAATCAGGGAAAAGGATCAGCAAATTGCGGAGGCAAGAGCCAGGGCGAAGGAGGCCCTGAGGGGCATTTCCAGGCAGTCAGACACAGAAGGCTGGAAGGGCCTTGATCTGGGGGATGTGCAACAACTGGACGAGTTTTTTCATGAAGCACAGCTCATTACATCGAAAACCCGGGGATTGGCCGACCGGATCAATTCCTTGGAAAACAGCCTGAAAGCCATCCCGAAAAGGGATGCTGGGATGCTGCGCGACGGCATCGGGCTTCTCAGGCGGTGGCTGAAAAAAGAGAACCCCGATCCGGGGTTGCCTCTTTGGTGGCTGTTGGCCATCAGTGCCCTGTTGATTGCTTCAGGCCTGGCCACCTGGCGCTTGGGCTGGCCCGGACTGATTGGCTTTCCCGCCATTCTTGCATTGATTTTCTTCGCCTACCGAAAAAAAGCCGGAAGTGCGGCCAAAGAATACGAAAGCGATTACCGGCAAACCAGATTGCCTGAACCGTCCGATTGGAACGCAAAAGAAGTAAGCCGGGTTTTGGAACAACTGGAGGCAGACCTGGCAAACACCATCAGCAGGGAAAAGCTGAGCGCGGAGTTGGCGCAACTGTTGGAGGAACAAAAAGAAATCCTGGAACCTTACCGGAAATTGTCAGAAAGGCACGCAGAATGGATGGAGAAACTGAAGCTTGTGCCTGACTTGCCTGGCGGGGCCCTGGAAAATTTCTCGGCCATGTATTACTTTTTAACCAGGCTAAAGCTCTGGCAACAGGAACATGCCAGGGCCGAAGGGTTTTTGGCTGCCAGGAAAAAATGTGAAGAAGGCGCCAGCGAAAGCCTGGAAATAATCAATGTCATATTGGGGAATTACGAAACCGGGCCAGCCCGGGACGCGGCGGACGCAGCAGCCATCCAACGGCAGCTGTCCGAAAAAGCCGGGCGGTTTCTGGAGGCCATTTCCACCATTAAGCTGCAAAAGAAGACCATCCTGGAAAAAGAAGAAGTAAAGCAGAAGGCCACAGAAAGACTTGCCGGCATCTATCAAAAATCGGGGGTGGCATTCGGAGAAAAAGAAGCCGTTCGCCAGCTGGTTCTGCAATTGGATGCCTACCAGGACCTGGGGGAGCGCTACGGGTATGCCAAAAGAAAACTGGCAGACAAAGAAGCTTTGCTTCAGGAGCATCCATTGCATGCCGGTTTGGGCAGCGGGCACAAAGCCCCGGATATGGAGGAAACGCGTCAGATGATTCGGGAATACGAAAAGGTGTTCGACGGATTGGTGGAAATTGAACGGGAGATTACCACCATTGATGCCTTGATTGCCAAGGCCAGAAGCGGAAAAAACCTGGAGGAGGCATTAAGCCGGAAGGAGGAGGCCGTTACGAACCTGGAAGCGCTTTTCGAGAAAAACCTGTCCGCCATTACCGGCCATCTGATCGTGGATCAACTGAAAAAGCACACCCGGGATGAAAACCGCCCCAGGGTGTTCCATCGGGCCAATGAGCTGTTCAGTAAAATTACGCGGGGTAGGTACGAATTGTTGTTGGACGACAGGCAGGAAGCCGTGTTCCGGGCGTTTGACACGGTATTGAATAGGGGCCAGGAGCTGGGAGAATTGTCGACCGGAACACGGATCCAGCTATTGCTGGCCGTGAAACTGGCATTTATCGAGACACAGGAAGGCATGGTACGCTTGCCCATCCTGGCCGATGAACTGCTGGCCAATAGTGACGACAACAGGGCTAAGGCCATTATAGACGCCTTGATAGAAATCAGCAAAGAGGGCCGGCAGGTGTTTTATTTTACGGCCCAGGCTGACGAGGTGGCCAAATGGAAGGCCATGCTGCAAACCCGCCCGGGGATTACCCACCAGATCACTTTGCTGGCGGGAGAACCGAATGACGCCATGGACCATCTTCCGGGGATGAGCGAGCTTGTGTCCCTGGAATTCAGGCAGAAAGTGCCCGAACCCGGCGGGTTGAACCATGAGGCTTACGGAAAGCTTTTTAAGCCGCCCCGTTTCAACCCAATGGAAGAACATTCCGGCCAGGCGCACCTCTGGTATCTACTGGAAGACAACCGCTTGCTTTACCAATGCCTGGCAATGGGCATCCGATTCTGGGGTCAGCTCGAGAGTTTTACCAAACAGAACGGGCGGGTCGTCGGATTGACGGAAGGCATTTTGGAGGAGACCAGGCAAAGGGCCAGGTTGCTGGATCGGTTTTGTGAACTTTACCGGAGGGGACGCCCGCGCAGAATCAATGCCGGGGTCCTGGCTGCATCGGAAGCGGTTTCCCCTAAATTCATGCAAGCCACAAACGATTTGCTCCAACAACTGGACGGCAATCCCGTCCGACTGATAGAGGCACTCAAGAACAAAGGCGTCCCCGGTTTCCGTGACGCAAAAATCGAAGAATTAAGGGGCTTTCTGGAACAGCAGGGTTTCATCGATGATCAACAGGCACTAACCGAGCCTGAGATCCTGGTGGGCATGCAGGCCTTTCTTTCCACACTGTCCATCAGTCCGCGCGAAGCCGAAACTTTCATCAACAGGGT
>JAWLHS010000191.1:0-4649 GCA_041690235.1 Bacteroidales bacterium | reverse complement strand
GATGTTTTCCCCTTATATCCCTCCCCCAGGGAGGAAGGCTCCGGAAGAACCGCCTTCAGGAACTCCAGCGGAACGATGTCCATCCCTTTAAAGTTGATGGGTTTGATGCTGGTCATGCCCACTTCCTGCAGCACATTCAGGAACGTGATGTACTGCTTTCCGAAGGTCATCCAGAAGCGTGCCCGCTTCAGGCTGGGAAAGTTTTTTACGAGCGACTCCAGTTCCTCGTGGTACAGAAGGAAGGATTCCCTGGGCCCGATCTCCGGATAGTCTATCGGTTTATGGATCTCCAGGGGTTTGGTCTCCACCCATTGTCCGTTTTCCCAATAACGGCCGTTCTGCGTAATCTCGCGAATGTTGATCTCGGGATTGAAATTGGTGGCAAAGGCTTTGCCGTGTTCCCCTGCATTGCAGTCGACAATGTCGAGGGTGTGCATCTGGTCGAAATGGTGTTTTGCCGCGTAGGCGGTGAATACGCCTGTAACGCCCGGGTCGAAACCACAGCCCAGAATGCCCATGATGCCGGCTTCCTTAAACCGCTCGTGGTAAGCCCACTGCCAGCTGTATTCAAATTTGGCCACATCGCGGGGTTCGTAATTGGCCGTGTCCAGGTAATGCGTCTTGGTTTCCAGGCAGGCGTCCATAATGGTCAGGTCCTGGTAGGGCAGGGCGACGTTGATCACCATGTCGGGCCTGAATTTATTGATCAGGTCAACCAGTTCGGGGACGTTATCGGCATCGACCTGGGCGGTTTTTATTCGATCGCCCCCCACGTCACCGGCTATTCTGTTGCATTTTTCGATGGTGCGGCTGGCCAGCATAATATCGGTAAAAACTTCAGGCACGGCAGCACATTTTCGGGCCACCACATTGCCAACGCCACCGGCTCCAATAATCAATACTTTACTCATGGGATGGTTTTTTATTGTTGTCAGAACAAAAATAATAAAAAACCCGAGGCGGTGGGTTTAATCCGCAGAAGAGACGGAAGAAGGTCCGGCTTTTTTATGGGCACCGGATTAACGTAACAGATAGGCGCCGGATTAACGGAGCAGGTAGGCGATGCTGATGCCCAGGTAATTCCCGACGGCATACCCGATGATCCCTACGGTCAGTCCGGAGACGATGATCTCCTTGTTCTTCAGGGCGCCTGCCACGACCGGAACAAAAGGAGGCGAGCATATAAAGGCCGTTGATGTGATCATCAGGGTGTCGGCGTCAATTTTAAAAATGCGGGAGAGAATGACCTGTACCAGCAATGAACCGAATACGGCCAGGGTGACGTATAGCAGGATCACCGGACTGGCGGCCATGAATTTGCTGATATCTGCCATGGAGGAAACCACAAGGCTGAATACGATGATAAAATACATGCCGAGTTCGAAGGACTTCTCAATGCGGTTGACTGAAGGGATCAGGGAGGCAAGGATGCCAAGTGTGGTGATCAGAAGGATCACCACGGCCATTTGGGCGCTTTCCGGGACAAGAAGGCTGAGACCGCCTGCCACCCCAAAAATAAGGATTGAAAGTCCCAGGGCTTTCAACAGCGGAAGGTAAACTTTTTTGCGCAGAATGCCCCAGTAGGGGTCCACCCCGTCAAAGTTTCCCTGCGCGGCCGTATCCGGGTCTGCGTATTTAAATGCAGGCAGGAACTTTAAAAAGAATCTTTGTCCGACGGACAACATAAACAACAGGTAGAACACCCCGATGACCAGGTCGTAGGTATGGGTTACCACGTAGATGGTTTCATCAACGTCAAGGGCCAGCTTGATGGAAGCCAGGTTGGGCGTACCGCCGGTATATACGCCGATGAGCATGCCGGACACCTTCCAGAGGTCCGTTACGCCCTGGCTGCGAAACAAAAAGTACCCGAGCACCACCATGGAGACCACGGCAAAAAAGGCAATGACCATCGAGATCATTGTCTTTCCGACGATGGAAAACCATTTTCTGATGTTCATGGAGAATAGCAAGAGGGGCAAGGCAAGGGGAATGGTGAGCATTGTTAACAGGTCCTGCACTTCACCGGCCCTGTCGGGCAATACCCCGATATTGCCCAGGATGAGTCCGATGGCATAAGCGATCATTACGGCACCCAGCTTGTTCACGTAGCGGTACCTGTGGCAAAGATGCAGGATCAGAACCGGCATCAGGATGTAAAACGAGGCGAGAATGATCAGGTCCATCGAAAAATTGATTGGGTTGCAATACTTTTAAAATGGCCTCAACCGGCTTTGCAAAGGTACTTTTTTTCAGGAATGTGGATGATTCTGAGGAACGGGTGCTGAACTTCTGATTGATAAAGCGTTCATGGCCCGGGTTTTTTTGTAATTTTGGAGGGCATGGGCGTTTTGCCGGTTCATTGGCCGATGTACCCAGCCTGTTCGCCAACAAACAACTCTATTGCAGATTCATGATGCAGCAACCACACAATGATCCGGGCCCGGCAACCATTTTCCGAACCAGGCAACCAAAAATTAAACCATAACCGGGCCCATGGCCCTTAAACCATTTCCCCTATGAAGCGTTTAGCAAATTGGACCCTCGTGTTGATGGCTCCGGTTCTGATGCTGGCCGGATGCGCCCCGCGGGTTGATACCGAATATGCTGAAAAAATGAAAGCCAAAACCGAACAATTCAACGAAGTGACCCTGACGACGGATTTGTCGTGGTTGAGTGAGAACGAACGCGAGATCATCCGCATCCTGTTGAATGCCGCCGACATCATGGACGAAATTTTCTGGATGCAGGCCTTTGGTGAAAAGGAGGCCCTGATGGATCAAATCGATAACGAGCATGCCCGACAGTATGCAAAAATTCATTACGGGCCATGGGATCGACTGGCAGGGAATGCCCCGTTTTATCCCGGGTATGAAGAAAAACCCCTGGGGGCCAACTTCTATCCCACGGATATGACCCGTGAAGAATTTGAGGCGTGGGACGATCCGGACAAGACCAGCCAGTACACGGTGGTTCGCCGCGACATGAACGGGGAGCTGATCTCCTTGCCCTATTCCGAAGCCTATCGCGAACAGCACGAAAAGGCCGCCGGCCTGATGCGTGAGGCAGCCGAACTGGCGGAAGACGCGGGACTGAAAAACTATTTGCTGATGCGAGCAGAGGCCTTACTGACGGACAACTACCAGCCCAGCGATTTTGCCTGGATGGAAATGAAAGACAGCCCTATTGATTTTATTGTCGGACCCATTGAGAATTACGAAGACCGCCTGTTTGGCTACAAGGCGGCACACGAAGCCTTTATCCTTGTGAAGGACCCGGTCTGGAGCGCCCGGCTGGAAAAGTTCAACGCCATGCTGCCTGAGTTGCAGGCTGCGTTGCCGGTTCCCGCAGCATACAAGGCGGAAGTTCCCGGCACCGATGCCGACATCAATGTGTATGATGCCCTGTATTACGCAGGCGACTGCAATGCCGGCAGCAAGACCATTGCCATTAACCTTCCGAATGACGAAGAGGTGCAGCTGAAGGTCGGAAGCCGCAAGCTACAGCTGAAAAACTCCATGAAAGCGAAGTTTGACAAGATCCTGGTTCCGATTGCCAATATGCTGATCGATGAGGAACAGCGCCGGCACATCACCTTCGACGCTTTTTTTGAAAACACCACTTTTCATGAGGTTTCCCATGGAATGGGCATAAAAAATACGATCAACGGCCGCGGTACCGTCCGGGAAGCCTTGCGCGATTACTATTCGTCCATCGAGGAAGCCAAGGCCGACATCCTTGGTTTATACCTGGTCGGACAGCTTTATGAAAAGGGGGAGATCGACAGCGGCGAGCTGATGGATAATTATGTTACATTTATAGCCGGCATTTTCCGCTCCAGCCGTTTCGGAGCGGCCAGTGCGC
Organism: Bacteroidales bacterium; assembly: GCA_041690235.1. GTDB lineage: Bacteria > Bacteroidota > Bacteroidia > Bacteroidales > UBA7960 > SLSG01. The sequence continues at coordinate 785 of JAWLHS010000191.1, read as the reverse complement.
ATGGCATTGCCAATATGATGCGCTTCAATTACTTTGAGCGGGAAGGAGCGTTTACGCGCCAGGACAATGGAACCTACCGGGTTCATTTCGGGGCCATGAAAGAGGCGGTTGAAGCTTCTGTGCAAACCATCCTTACGATTCAGGGCGATGGAGATTATGAGGGTGCCCGCGAGTTGGTGACCGCCGATGGAAGAATGAGCGAATCCCTTTCCGGTGATCTGGACAGGGTGAACAATGCCCGGATTCCGGTCGACATCGTGTTCAGGCAGGGGCTGGAAGTTCTTGGCCTGTAGGTTTTAGTTTGTGTCCTTAACAAATACTTTACAATGAAAAAAACTGGTTTAATGCTGCTGTTGGCGGTCCTCCTCCCGGGGGTTGCCGTTTGGGGCCAGGCCGCCTTTGATTTTAGCGAAGAGGCTGTGATCGGCCGTCTGAAACAAGATGTTTATACCCTGGCTTCCGACGAAATGGAGGGGAGGGAGTCCGGTACCCAAAGCGAACGCCTGGCTGCGGCCTATATACAGAAGCGGATGCAGGAGATTGGTCTGCAGCCCGTTTTCGGGCGCTCCTTTATCCAGGAGTTTCCCTTTCCGGGAGAGTGGGTTTGGGGTGAAGACAATGTCATCCGCCTGGGGAACCGTACGTTTCTCCACGAAGAGGACTTTTTTACGCTCCCCGGCTCCGGAAGCGGAACCGTTCAGGCCGGTTTTGTGCATGTGGGATATGGCCTGGATGGCCTGTCGGGCCAAAACGATTATGAGGGTCTCGTCGGACTGGAAGGGAAG
>JAWLHS010000190.1:0-4650 GCA_041690235.1 Bacteroidales bacterium | reverse complement strand
TGTTCCCTTTTCAAGGACATGTGAAAGCAATTGAAGGTATTGTTGCATACGATAAAATTAACGAAGCTTTTGTTCGAAGGCAAGCCCGAAGAAAAAAATCCTAGCCCAAAATGATGCCCACCATGGTAGCGCTCATCAAGGCGGCGAGAGTTCCTCCAAGCAGGGCCCGCATGCCGAACTGCGAGAGCAGTACCCTTTTCCCGGGTGCCAGGGAGCCGATGCCCCCGATCTGAATGCCGATACTGGCAAAATTGGCAAAGCCGCAAAGCATATAGGTGGCCATGATGATGGTCTTGGGATCGGCAAAGGCCCCCATTTCCTTCAGTTCGGCAAGGCTCACGTACCCGATAAACTCGGTCATGATTACCTTCTCGCCCAACAGCCTGCCGGCAAGGGTGATGTCGGGCAGGCTGATCCCGATCAGCCACATGATCGGTGAAAAAACGTATCCGAGAATAAACTGCAGAGAAAGCTGTGTATATTGTCCATTGCTGATATCGGTGATCAGGGGGTTGAGGTTTGTCCACAAACCCAGTTTTCCGACGATAAAGTTGAACATGGCAATGAAGGCGATAAAAACCAGCAGCATGGCAGCGACATTGGCGGCAAGTTTAAGGCCTTCTGTTGTGCCGTTGGAGATGGCGTCGAGCACATTGCTGCCAATGCGGTCTTTGCTGATCTCCATGGTCTTGTCAATCTTTTCGGTCTGCGGAACCAGGATCTTGGATATGATCACTGCCCCAGGTGCGGCCATAATGGAGGCAGCCAACAGGTGTTTGGCAAAAATCAGACGCTGAACAGGGTCATCTCCCCCCAGGAAACTGATATAGGCCGCGAGCACCCCTCCGGCCAAAGTGGCCATCCCGCCGGTCATTACCAGCAGGATCTCCGAACGGGTCATTCTTTCAAGGTAAGCCTTAATCATCAGGGGGGATTCGGTCTGCCCGAGGAATATGTTGCCCGCCACTGACAGGCTTTCTGCCCCTGACAGCCGCATGGCCTTTGTCATCAGCCATGCCAGCCCGTATACGACCTTCTGTATAATACCCAGGTAGAACAAAAGGCTGGTCAGGGCCGAAAAGAAGATGATGGTGGGAAGCACCTGGAAGGCAAAGATATAGCCGTAGGTGGATGTGTCCAAAAAGCCGGCAAAAAGAAAATCGGTGCCGGCCTTGGTGAAGTCGAGGATTACCACAAAGACCTTTCCGACGAGTTCAAAGAAATATTGTACCGGAGGAATTTGCAGAATGCTGAATGCCAAAAGCAATTGAAGACCCAGCCCGATCATGACCACCTTCCAGGAGATGGCCTTCCGGTTGGTGCTGAATACCCATGCAATGGCGATCAGCGATAGCATCCCGAGGAGACCGCGAAACAGGTTTCTGGCAGAAAAGCCCTCCTCAGCCAGAATCTCAACCGGCTCATGCTCCAATTGAGCAATTTCAGGGGGCGCTTCTGTTTCATCTTGTTCAGATAAGGTATCCTGTTGGGCAAAAACCTCCTGTTGCTGCACTTGCAGGGAGTCTGCCTGCATTGCAAAAGTTGAACAGGGGAACAGGAAGGTGACCGTTAACAAAAGGAAAAGACGCATGGATTTCATTGCAGATCCGGCTTAGGTGAAACCAAAAAACATGATGCAATACAGCCCGGACGGGTTGGATGCAAACCTATACATTTTTTCTTTAAGGGGGGGGCTATCGAAGAATTATTTGTTCTTTTTTCGCTTATTGATCTCGTCCCGGATGCGGGAGGCTTTTTCGTAAGCCTCTTCATCAATGGCCGCTATCAGTAAGGATTCCAGCTCAGAGACTGAAAAAGTGGCATAGCTGCCTTCTTTCTCTGTTTTCTTTTCGGGAACGGCCTCCGGCTCCGCCCCGGGGGTTTCTTCCTGTAGGACAATTCCCGCCGCTTTTAAAATGGACTCGAAAGTGTAAATGGGGCATTGAAACCTGACGGCAATGGCCACGGCATCGGAGGTGCGCGAGTCGATCTCCACCTCCCTGGTTCCGTCGAAACAGACCAGTCGGGCAAAAAAGATCCCCTCGCTGAATTTGTAGATCACCACTTCGGTCACCGCAATACCGAAGGTGGTGGCGAAATTTTTGAACAGGTCATGGGTAAGGGGGCGGCTGGGTTTCATCTTCTCCAGCTCGATGGCAATGGCTTGTGCCTCAAAGCTGCCAATGATAATAGGGAGGCGGCGTTTTTTCCCGGACTCACCAAGTATCAAAGCGTAGGCGCCCGATTGGGACTGACTGTAAGAAATACCCAAAATCTCCAGTTTGATCTTTTTCATGGCCAGGCGGCTTCAAGCTTTTTATATGCTGCGAAAAATGGAAAACCAATTTGACTCTCACAAAATTAAGATAAATTTATTAGAAAAGCACCCCGGGTTTTTGGAGGGCCTCCAGGCCCATTTTGATCAATTGTTTTTTCGGATGGAATTAATTTTTAAATTTGACGGCATATTTTTTTGGCATAACTATTATTTATTTTACCGCATTGTTTAACGGATCTAAAAACGAAGGAGGAACAGATGCCTGCAATTTTTTGGTTAGCCCCGCTTAGTTCCATTCTGGCCCTGGTGTTTGCTTACCTGTTTTTTAAGCAGATGCTGGGTTACAGTGAAGGAACGGAAATGATGAAAACCATTGCCTTGCATGTTCGCAAGGGAGCCAATGCCTATTTGCGACAGCAGTATAAGGTCGTGGGACTGGTTTTTCTGACGATTACCGTTATTTTCAGTATTATGGCCTATGGGCTGGGCGTTCAGAACCCCTGGGTGCCTTTTGCCTTTTTGACCGGTGGTTTTTTCTCCGCCCTGGCCGGTTTTTTCGGCATGAAAACGGCCACTTATGCTTCTGCGCGTGCGGCCCAGGCTGCGAGCCACTCCCTGAACGAGGGACTAAAGGTGGCTTTCCGCAGTGGTGCGGTAATGGGCCTGGTGGTGGTCGGCCTTGGCTTGCTGGATATATCGGCATGGTTCCTTGTGCTTAACTGGGTCTATCCACTGGCAGACAGTACACACAACCTTTTGATCATTACCACCACCATGCTGACATTCGGTATGGGGGCTTCGACCCAGGCCTTGTTTGCCCGCGTGGGAGGGGGTATCTTTACAAAGGCCGCTGATGTGGGCGCCGATCTGGTTGGTAAGATCGAAGCCGGCATCCCGGAAGATGATCCGCGCAACCCAGCCACCATTGCAGACAACGTTGGCGACAATGTCGGTGACGTGGCCGGCATGGGGGCTGACCTGTATGAGTCGTATTGCGGGTCCATTCTTGCCACAGCTGCCCTGGGTGCAGCTGCCTTTTTAAGCCAGCCGGATATTGCGCTCAATGTGGTGATGGCACCCATGTTGATTGCTGCCGTGGGGATCCTTCTCTCCATCATCGGGATCTACCTTGTCCATACCAAGGAAGGGGCCTCCCAGAAGAGCCTGCTGCGTGCGCTGGGCTTGGGCGTGAACTCCAGTGCCGCCCTGATCGTGGTTGCTTCCCTGGGTATTCTTTACCTGTTGGATATTCCCAATTACCTTGGGATATGGGGCTCCATTATAACGGGACTGCTGGCGGGTATCGCCATCGGGCAGTCGACCGAGTATTATACCGCCTCGGCTTTTAAACCGACGCAGCGCATCGCCGCGGCCAGCCAGACTGGTCCGGCCACCATCATCATTGCCGGGGTGGGCACCGGACTGATTTCGGCCGCTGCCCCCCTGACGATTATTGCCGTGGCCATTACCATGGCCTATTTGTTTGCCACTGGTTTCGTGTTTGATGTTTCCGGACTGAGTTACGGGCTGTATGGCATTGGAATCGCCGCTGTTGGTATGCTTTCGACCCTGGGGATCACACTGGCCACAGACGCCTATGGCCCCATCGCAGACAATGCCGGCGGCAATGCCCAGATGAGCGGATTGAGTCCCGAGGTACGCAAGCGCACCGACGCCCTTGATGCCCTTGGTAATACCACCGCTGCCACCGGCAAGGGTTTTGCCATAGGGAGTGCGGCGCTGACCGCCCTGGCATTGCTGGCTGCCTATATCGAGGAAGTGAAGATCATGTTTGTGGAATTTCTGGGCATGCCGGAATTTCTCATCAATGGAAAGGAAGGCCCGGTGCAGGCCCAGTTCGCCAACTTTATCGACTTCATATATCACTATGAAATCAATTTGATGAACCCGAAAGTGATTGTGGGCATATTCCTCGGGGTCATGGCCGTGTTCCTGTTCAGCGGAATGACCATGAATGCCGTCGGGCGTGCTGCGCAGAAGATGGTCGACGAGGTGCGCAGGCAGTTTCGTGAGATTGCCGGGATCATGGAGGGAACCGGAGTTCCTGATTATGCGCGCTGTGTGGCCATCTCAACCAAGGCCGCCCAGCGGGAGATGATGTTGCCCGCACTGGTCGCCCTGTTAATTCCTGTCGCCGTCGGATTGATTTTTGGGGTGGCCGGGGTAACCGGACTTTTGGTAGGAACCATTACAAGTGGTTTTGCACTGGCCATCTTCATGGCCAATGCAGGCGGGGCCTGGGACAATGCCAAGAAATACATTGAAGAAGGAAACCTTGGGGGAAAGAACTCCGAAAACCATAAAGCAGCCGTGGTTGGCGACACGGTCGGAGACCCCTTTAAGGACACCTC
>JAWLHS010000189.1:0-4733 GCA_041690235.1 Bacteroidales bacterium | reverse complement strand
GATCCGATTGCCTCCAGGTAGTTGACAACAAGATTGTCCCAACGGGCAGATTCAGAGATTTCCCTGGCGAGCTTACGTCCGGCCAGTAAGTTCATTGGCGATTGGGCCGGTTCTTCTTCCTGTTCCGGGGTCATTTCCCCTTCCAATGAATCATTGGCAAAATGAAGCAGGCCATCGGTCAAACGCTGGACAACCTGCGGATCATTGTTGTCGTCTCGTTCCACAATCAGGACGGCTGGATCCGGATTTTCAAATTTCCCTTTCACCCACTGGGCAAATCCTGACAAAGAGGTGGTCATGGTCGGGATATAAAACGCAATGCTTTCAAGGGGTGCATACCCCCAGGGCTCATAATAGGAGGGGAAAATGGTCAGATCGAACCCAAGCAAAGCATCATAATAAGCAAGGTTGAGGGCCCCGTCCTCAGCGTTCAGGTAGGCTGGTACAAAAACCACTTTCACCTTGTCGGTCGGGTTGTTGTGAAGGCCGGATTTTCTCAGCAGGCCAATTATGGGGTCCCTGTCTTCATCTACCAGTTTATGGGTGGTGAAATCATCACTTACGGGCTTGGAGAAGTCGGGCGCCTGAATCCGTTTTACCACCTCAGGCCTGACCCCGTTCTGGTTGGAAGGCACCAGAATGTATGCCACCACGGTGTTGCGGGGGTTTTTCTCGCTGAGGGCGGAGAGCGACTCAATAAACAGGTCCGTTCCCTTATTCTTGAACTCATACCGTCCGCTATGGGCAATTAGCAGAGCGTTGTCAGGCACGTCCTGGTTCAGCATGCCCCTGGCAACCCGGATCAGCTGCTTTCTGGCTGCAGCCCTTCTCTTTGCATAATCTGCTCCCTGGGGTACAAATAAATGATCGAATCCATTCGGGGTAATGAATGCCGGCTCCACGCCCAGAACCAGGCGGCATTCTTTTGCCGTGACGGGACTGACCGTGGTAAATGCATCGGCATTTTTTGCCGCACAATGCTCCAGGCTGTGTTTGGATGTAACGCCAAGCTCTCCGGCCAGGGCATCAATGTCTGCCGTCTCAATGGAACTGTAAAGAGGCCTCCCCTGACCGGCAAGGGCCCGGCCCAAAGAAGTTGCGTGCGTCGTAAATACCGTACCAGCCTGAGGGACCTTGTCTTGCAGAAACAATACCCCGGTCCCCGTCATCCACTCATGAAAATGGGCGACCAGTCGCTCACGCGAAGACATATGGTATTTGTAAAAACTTTCAATGAGTTGTCCCGCGGCATAACCGAACATGGCGGGTTCGGTATAATCCCACTGTCCGCTCAATGAATTCAACCCAAATTTCAACCAGAAATCGGTAAAAATCCGATCCTTCTCCCCAAACAATGGCGTGAAATCAACCAGCATGGCGATGGGCTCACCGGGTACCTGCCAATGGCCAATCCGGATATGTATGCCATCTCTTCCGGCTTGCTCCCGCCATGAGCGAAACAAAAACCGGTCTTCGACAAATTCTGGATTACCGTGGGTTTCCTTCCATACATCCGGACCAATGCAAATGTAATTGTCATGGTATTGTTGTACCATGGTGTTGGCTTTGGTACTGATGACCGTGTGGATTCCCCCCAGCTTGTTACATACCTCCCAGCTGATCTCAAAAATATAATCGGGTTTAATTATTTCTTTCTTCATAATTCATTAAAAATATGGTCTGAATGATGACCTCGCTCCGGGCCATTGATTCAGGATTTTATTTTACCAGAAGCCTGGGGCTTCTTCCTGCTCCGTTTTAATCTGGCGGGGGGCAGTTCCCTGAAACGCTCCTCCACCCGGATGGACAGGTCGGAGAGAACATTCATGTAGTTGATAAAGGCGTCGTAAGGAGACGCATAGGGATTAAAGTAGCGGTGAACGGAACCGTCAGAAAACCACTTGGTGCACATATAGTAAAAATGATCACTGGTTTGCAGTCGACGCCATTCCTCTGTCAAAACCGGATCGCTCACTTCCCTGACTTTCTTCTCTATATCAAATAGTTTTCGAAAGGCTTCATCTTGCATCTCATTGCCCAACCAGGCCGTCAGATCCCGCTCTTCATCGGCCCATGAAATGGGATAGGGAACGTTCAGGGAAGCTGCAGGTTGAAGATCACCGGCCAGTTCTGAAGGGGTTCTGAATCTGATCTGCGTATTCTTGACCAGCTGTTTTGGAAAGGCCTTGAGAAATTCGAAAATGCCGGTTTCTGCCCATTGGTGCTCACCGAATGTTTCATAATCCAAAAAAAGGTTCACAACCTCATCCTTGGGATCCATTGCCTGCAGCCAGTGGATGTATTTATCGGCAGTCAGGGGCCACTCACTCCATTTTCGCTCAGAAAACCGGAATGCGATGTCGTCAGACAATCTGAAGTTTTTTAACAAAAGCTTTAATTTGGGACTGGTGGCGCTACAATACAGCCGATTGGGGCTTTTCCAGCCAAGAACGTGTTTGGCCCCTTCCGTTATCATACTCCGGAAGCCCATCTCATAAACCTTATTGCCAATGTCATTCGAATAAATCAGCTCGGTATTCCGAAAACATGTTGGCACCTGTCCGAACAATTGCTTGATTCGTTTGGAATGTAGGGCCACCTGTTTAGAAAACTCGTCTCCGTCCCTTAATGAGGAAAGTGAGTGGGCGTAAGTTTCGGAAAGAAACTCAACCGATCCCGTTTTGGCAAGCACCTGAAAACTTTCCAGTACACTTGGGGCATATTGCTCAAACTGCTCCAGGGCCGTCCCGCTAATGCTAAAGCTGACCTTGAAATCCTTCCCCAAGGTTTTGATTAGTTGCAACAAAATTTTATTGGCCGGCAAATAACATTTCTCGGCCACCTGCTGCATGATAAACCGGTTGGCGTATTCATCAAAATAGTCATGGTTTTTCCCAATATCAAAAAACCGATAGGTCCGTAGCCGGAAAGGCTGATGAACCTGAAAATAAAAACAAACTGACTTCATAATTCCCGCGGTTTAATCTGCAAAATACCTTAACCGGCCAATCAGGCCCTTTTGGTTACCTGGCGGTAAACTTCCTTGACTTTTATGCCTGCCTGATCCCACTTGATGTTTTCGACTTCTTCCTTCCCGAACTCCTTGAATGTTTTCGGAAGGGACTCATACTTTAGGAGTCCGTGAATCGCATCGGCCATGGCGTCAATGTCCCAGAAATCGACCTTGATGGCATGCTTCAGGACTTCGGCCACACCCGATTGCTTGGAAATAATGACGGGCACGTTGGATCTCATGGCCTCCAGGGGCGAAATGCCAAAGGGTTCGGAAACGGATGGCATTACGTATACATCACTCATTCCAAACATCCGGTCTACATCATCGCCTTTTAGAAACCCTGTAAAGTGGAAACGGGTGGCCATACCCAGGGCCGCCACCCTGCGGATCATTTTCGGAAGCAAATCTCCGCTCCCTGCCATCACGAAACGTACATCGGGATCTCGCTGCAGAACTTTATGGGCGGCCTCGACAAAATATTCCGGACCTTTCTGAAATGTAATCCGCCCCAGGAATGTGACAATTTTCTCTTTGACGTGTTTTTGCACGTCCAGGGTTTTGTCGGTTGTGGAGGGTTCAACCCCGTTGTGTACGGTGACCACCTTGGATGGAGGAATCCCATAGCGGTTAATTACCATGTTCCTGGTCAGGTTGCTCACAGCAATAACCATATCTGCGGCTTCCATTCCGGAACGTTCAATTTGATAGACCTCCCGGTTCACATTTTCTCCCGAACGGTCAAATTCCGTGGCATGCATATGGACTACAAATGGCTTCCCACTAATTTTTTTTGCTTCGACACCGGCCATATAGGTCAGCCAGTCGTGCGAATGGATCAGGTCGAATTCGTGCTGCCTGGCAATTTCTGCTCCAACCAGGGCATAGCGCCTTACTTCCTCCATCAGGTTTTTTCCATAGCCTCCCGAAAAGGAAAACTTCTGGGAGGATAATGATATGGTCTCTGATGACATACCCGCCTCAAGCTGTTCCAGGACATGAAAATATTCTTCCTCTGAAGCATACGGCAACAAGCTTGAATTCACTTCCATATAGGAAATTTTGTCCATATGGGATTTGAAGATCTCATCCGTGAGGTCTATAGAAACTTCGGAGGCGTTAACCAGCCTGACACTCCCGGGGGCTTCGTCCCCGTAAGCCTTGGGAACAACAAAAATTATTTCCACCCCTGCCTTTAACAAGGCTTTGGTCAATCCATAGGAAGCGGTACCCAGGCCGCCCGAAATATGGGGAGGAAACTCCCAACCAAACATTAATACCTTCATATTTTCCAATGTTCAATGATCAATTCATTCTGTCAGGAATCGGATTCCGGTCATGTTGACGCAAAGTGTAAGACCTTGCTTGCCGGTTTCATGTGTAAAAAGCCTCCAGCAAGTGGTGCATTCGCCTGATCTCTGCAACGCTTGGAGCAAAGGAAGAAGCGCCATTGGCCTGGTGGGGCGGATTGCCGTCGTAGATTTCCGAAATGGATCCAATGGCGTTTTCCTTCATGGTCCCCTGGAACCCTTCATAGAGTTTTCTGATGAGTTCGACACCCTGATGCCCGTAGATTTTGAGATATCCTTCGGAAAAGTGGCCCAAAAGCCAGGGCCAGACGGTTCCCTGGTGAAAAGCGGCATCCCTTTCTACGGCGTTTCCTTCATAACGTCCCTTATAGCGAATATCACTGGGTGAAAGGGTCCGTAATCCACGTGGA
>JAWLHS010000188.1:0-4829 GCA_041690235.1 Bacteroidales bacterium | reverse complement strand
ACAGCCAACAGCCAACAGCCAACAGCCAACAGCCAAAAGCCAACAGCCAACAGCCAAAACCCAAAAGCCAACGGCCAACAGCCAACAGCCAAAAGCCAACAGCCAAAAGCCAACCGCCAACAGCCAACAGCCAATAACTATGATCAGTTCGGCCCAAATTAAATTCATCAGGTCCCTGCAGCAGAAGAAGTTCCGCAGGCTGCATGCCGCTTTTGTGGCAGAAGGAGAAAAAATCGTGGACGAACTGATTGACAGCGATCTGGACCTGGAATGCCTCTGTGGCCTGGAAGAATGGTTCGCCGCCAATCGCCACAGGCTGCCAAAGGATCTGCAAACCATTGTTGTATCCCCGGCCGAACTGGATCGCATCAGTGAATTGTCAAGCCCAAACAAGGTGCTGGCCGTGGTGCGGACACCGAAGTGGCAATGGACCCCCGCCGATCTGGAATCGGGGCTTGCCCTCGTTCTGGACGGGATTCAGGATCCGGGGAATTTGGGCACCATTCTGCGCACGGCAGACTGGTTTGGAATCAGGCATGTCTTTTGCTCCCCCGACACCGCCGAGGCATTGAACCCGAAAGTGGTACAGGCTTCAATGGGCTCATTTATCAGAGTCAGGGTACATTATACCGACCTGGTATCCCTGCTGGAACAGGCCGCTGACACAGTTCAAACCTACGGGGCCTCGCTGGACGGAGAGGCCCTGTATAAATGCCCGGTTGAACATCCTGCCCTGCTGGTCATCGGAAACGAATCCAGGGGTATATCAAAGGAACTGCTGCCCCTGCTGAAAAGGCGGGTCACCATTCCCGGAATGGTCGCCGGACAGGACAGCTCTTTGAGAAAATCATCGGCTACGGGAGGATCAGGGGTTTTGGGAAAATCAGGGGTTCTGGACAAATCCCCGGGCAAGGATGGAGCGGAATCACTCAACGCCTCAGTGGCGGCCGGTATCCTCATGGCCTGGTTCAGCCGGTCCGGGTCCGGATCACCGCCGGCTCCGCCACCACTGGAAGTGGGGTAGCATGCACTGAACATTGAAAGGGGGACATTGAAAGGGGGATAGCGCCCACTGAACATTGAAAGGGGATTGCATGTACTGAACATCGAAAGGGGATAGCGCCCACTGAACATTGCTAAAAACATTTTGTTTGAACTTAATGACCGGGGTGGTCTAAAGCCCCCCGAAAAACGGAAAAAACCATGGAAGTCTTTATCCTCGCCATACTCCTTTTGGCCATCGCCATCGGTGGCATCGCCATTAAAATGTTCTTCAAACCCGGAGGAACCTTTACGAAAACCTGCGGCAGCAACTTTCATCCCAAAACGGGCAAGCCCATGCCCTGCTCCTGCGCTTCCGGAGGCCAGGAGGAATGTCACGAGAGTCCGAAGCCGGTCACTGCTAAATAGGCTGTTGGCTGCTGGCTGTTGGCTATTGGCTATTGGCTGTTGGCTGTTGGCTATTGGCTATTGGCTAACAGCCAACAACCAACAGCCAACAGCCAACAACTACCCGATCAAATCACGGGCGCGCTCACTTTTTAATACGGAAAAGAAATCATTCACGCTCTGGTGGTCTGATTCAAGGGCCTGCCGTAGACTGCCTTCAAAAATCACCTTCCCCTGGTCCAGGAAAACAATTTTATTGGCCACCCGCATAATACTGGAAACTTCGTGGGTAACCATCACGATCGACATGCCAAGCTGGTTTTTTAAATCCAGGATCAGCTTGTCGAGTGAGGCAAGGGATATGGGGTCTAGTCCGGCGCCCGGCTCATCACAGAACAAAAGGGGCGGATCCATGGCAATGGCACGGGCCAGGGCCGCCCTTTTGAGCATACCCCCGCTTAGCTGGGAGGGAAACATATTCAGGGCATGGTCAAGATTCACCAGTCCCAGTTTCATTTTCACCAGTTCATCGATCAGCGGCCTGGGAATGGAGGTATGCTGTACCAGGGGTAGCGCAACGTTTTCGGCCACGGTCAATGAATTCAGCAGGGCTCCGCTCTGGTAGAACACGCCCATTTGAAGGTAAAGATCAACCTGTTCTTCTTCGCGAAGGGCCTTCAGGTCCCTCCCCAAAATGCTGATGTCTCCCACTTCGACAGGATACAGGCTCAGCAAGTGTTTCAAGAGGGTCGTCTTGCCCGATCCGCTGCCACCCAGAATCACCGTTACCTCCCCCTTGAGGGCTGTGAATGAAACGCCTGACAGCACAGCCATTCCGTCGAAGGAAGCGTAAAGATTCCGAACTTCAATGACCTTCTCTTGTTCCATATTGTCAAAACCTTAATAAAACAACAACCCCAGAATACTGTCAGCCAGAATAACAAGCGTGATGGCGACCACCACGGCAATGGTGGTGACCTTACCGACGCCTTCGGCCCCGCGGACCACCCGGAATCCGTAGAAGCTTCCGGTAAGCACGATGAGGCTGGCATATACCTGGCTTTTTACAAACCCGGTGATCAGGTGCTTGTTACTGATGATGCCTCCCATGCGGTTGATAAAAATCTCGGGGGTAATGTCAAGATAAATGTAAGCGGCAAGTCCGCCACCCAACAAACCCGTTACATCGGCAATCACAATCAAAAAAGGCATGGTCAGAAGGCATGCATAGAGCTTGGGAACCACAACGAAGCGTACCGGGTTGAGACCCATGGTCATCAGGGCATCCAGTTCGGAAGTCACTTTCATGGTAGCGATCTCTGCAGCAATGGCAGACCCGCTGCGGCCGGCCACCATGATCCCGGTGACCAAAGGACCCATTTGACTCATCACGGAAATAACGACCAGGTCGACCACGAAAATATTGGCCCCGAAACTTTGAAGTTGTCCTGAAGATTGTAAGGCCATCACGAAGCCTATGACAAATGACAGAAAGGAAACAATCAGCACCGCATTGACCCCGATATGGATGGCCTGGTTCACGGTCTCCCCTTCCCGCCTGGATTTGCGGGCAAAAAAGCCCACCACCGACCAATAAAAAATATTGGCAGCCAGCAACACAAAACCAAACACATAGGAGGAAAAAAAATCATGGACGCTGGCTCCGATGCTTTCCAGAAATCCCGGTTTGTCACGTTCAGGAGGGCCCCCTTCGGACCGGGGTCCGAACAGCTTCAGCTTTTCCCTGACAGAATCAGAGCCTCCCGACAATTCGACCTCAACCCCTTTTTGGGACAATTTTCTTTTCAGGTGGGACAGGGTCATCACCCCTACACTGTCGATATGATTCAGCCCATTGAGGTCCAGCACCAGGGTAGAGATCTCCCGGCCCTTCATTGCTTTTGGAAGTCCCTTCATGAAATCGCCGGACTCCGAGATGGTGAGACGCCCGCTCAAAAACAGGGTATTGTGTACGAAGCGATAGGCATGGGCTTCGCCTACGGGAATGGAATCAAGGGGTTTTTTTTGCTTCATGATGCTCATCGGGAGAAATTAGTGGACCGACGTTTATTCATCCGCAGGGATTGCCTGACTGAACTTGCTCACAAAAGCCTGCAGTTCCCCGACAAAAAGTTCGCTGATGGTGGCCGCAAACAGGTTCAGGTCCCGTTGAGCCAGTACTTCCTCCCTGCTGGCCTTATGTACAGCCAGGAGTGTGTTGGTCTCCCGGTCCGACAACCTGAACTCAAGATCCAATCGCGCATGAAAGTCGTTCCTCACTTGTGCCACCTCCAGCCTGGTTACATGGGTTGCAATGGCATAGTCGGACTGTTCACCTCCAGCAGTAACCATGCCCCCCTTAAATACAGGGAACTCCCTGAAATAGGCCAGCATAATCGCTTCCAGGCTTTGCTCGGGACGGTTTGCCCATTCGTTGAATGAAAAATAATGGATCTCGTGGGTGTTTTCCCTCAATGCGATCTGGTGGGAGGCAAATGCGGGATCCAGAAGGGGTGTCTCAATCAGGCAGCTGCCGGCAAGATGGCCTGTGTTTTCCAACTGGTTTGGGAGGGCCTCCCGGCGATACTCGAGCACATAAAACCGGTTGACAACCGGTTTTCCGCCTCCACATGCGGTCAGCAGCAAGGCAAGAAAAACAAACGGAACGAAAGGCTTCTTCATAGCGGGATGTTGAATTGGTTTTCGGGATTTCTGGCTAATCCTGGTTCAGCCGCTGATCGGGTGTCCCTTTCTGTGCCTGTCCCCTGATCAGAATGGAGGGATTGGCATTGATCTTGCGGGAAGCATCATTGAGGTTCATCAATGTGGATTGCAGCAGCAACATATTTTCAGAAAGTGTTTCGCTGCCCGATTCAATGTCCCGGCTGATCTGAATCAGGATGTTCTGGGTTTGAAGGGTGGCAACGGCGAGATTTTCAATCAATTCTCCGAGATTGGTTTTACTCAGCGCAAGGGAAATTTCCCTGATGTTTCCAAGCACTTGCCCTATGGTGTCACTCTGGATGATTTGGTTGACCCGCTCGGAGGCGGCCAACAACTCAGCAGATGTCTGATTGACGTTGACACTGATTTCACTGGCGGAGGCAATGGACTCTCTGATATCAGCACGGTTTTCCACGACAACTTCCTGCAGCATAACCAGGGCATCCGATGCGTTGTCAGACAGCTCAGAAATCTTCACAACGGCCTCCGACCATTTATTCAGGTTTTCAGGCTCCGAAAACTCCGCCAGATTGTTCAGGACCTGCTCCACCTTAAAGGCGATGACCTCCGCCTTGCCGGTAATGTCTTCGGTAAGAGAGGATCCTGCAGTAATGAAAGCCTCCGTTTCAAGAAAATCTGCTTCCTGGCTGCCGCCCCTTATCTCAATGGTTTTTAATCCGGTGATTCCCATGGAAACAATGTCTGCAACGGCATCT
>JAWLHS010000187.1:0-4851 GCA_041690235.1 Bacteroidales bacterium | reverse complement strand
TCTAACCAATTGATCAAAAGAATGACTTTCTTGCTCCATGGGCGCCAGTTGCTGGTGTCCACGATCAGGTAAATCAGCTGCCAGTCTGCGTCATCAATGATCACATCTTCCAAATGCCCCAAGGTGCCATCGGTGGCCAGTATATGATAACCTTTCACTTCATTAAAGCTCCTGAGCCTGGAATCCAGCTCTTCTTCATTGATTTTTTTGGAAGGCACATTCATTGGTCGCATAGGATAATACAAATCAGTATGTGTCGGGGGTATGTATCCGGGGCCCCAATAGGCTACAGAACCGTAATGTCTGATAAGCTCTTCTTCGTATTCGCGCGAAATGGTCGGTTTATCTTCCGGCTTGGGACTTTTTTCTATTTTTTCTTTAGAGATATTCAACGGGAAATGTTTGCTGTCCCATAACGGATCCGTAAGCACATCCGCCGGCAGTAATATTTTTTTTGCCTTAAAAAACCCGCCGAAATCTGCCTCGACATACCTGATAACCCAAGTGTCCTCGTCAAATAGGAAGTCCTTGACTTTCCCTTTCATTCCATCTATTGTTTCAATGGAGAATTTCGTAAGGTGTTTTAAACTATGTTTCATTTTCCAGTGGTTTTGAGGTTCCTAAATCATCCATTGGTCTTGGAAAGCAAATTGTTGGATGGTTTCCGCATTCATTTTTGTTCCATTATCAGTTTCACTTCCACCATCATGGCTAGAAAGTGTATTGAAAAATGCATGCCATAAGACCGGCCATTTTCTTGGGTTGGCTGAAGCCAAAAAGTGTTGACGGATACCAACAGTAAGTCAATGTGAAGAATAATACCGGAATTATTTGTCTGTTAAGCGCTTACCTGAACAAGAATAAATTCCTTTCAGCGTATACCTGCCCCTGGGTGACCCGCCAAATACATTCATTGTTTTTGCAAAACCGGGATACGCCGGCATCGAAGTGCCGAACTGTGGAATAATATCCACATATCAGCGGCATATCGCAGACGAAATGCCAGGGTGCAAACTGCTCTATTGATCCAATCCTGGAAAAGGAAGCACCAAGACATATTGGCCCAGCCTGATCGACCAGTATCAACCAATGAAGCCGGTCACATTCACTTACTGCCCTTGTGTATATGGGTTTTTAGCTTTTGGATCAGCTCAGGCACATCCTGTTCATCTGTCCATAATATTAAGTGGGGCTCTTTCATGGGCTCAAAAGTGCTTCTTATTTGCCTGTATACCTTAAAATCAGCCTCACTATAAGCACGATCTGACTGCAACCTCTCCTTCACTGTATCCTCTGTGGCACGCATTTCAACAAAATGTACTTCCCGGGAATGCTTTCGGGCTTCCCTCGCAAATCGTTCTCTATGTTTATTCTTCTGGAAGGTGCCATCCACGATGACATGCTCGTTGGCTCGTGCATGGTGAATCATCTCCCTTAACAGATGATCATAAACAAGCTCTTTCGACTGTTCATCATACTGACCTTGCTTGTTTATCTTTTTTCTGACAATGTCAGTATTCAGATGAACAGCGCCAATTTCTTCCGCCGCATGTCTGGCAAAATAGGATTTTCCAGTTGCGGGTGGTCCGATTACAATGAAAATCATTTGTTCGGTTTTGAATGTATTATTTTCGTTTCAACAGCTAGATTCCGGCCACACTTAGCTGTTTTGCCGGCAGATTTCCAGTCCGGCTTCAGCCAGGCATTCCGGTATTTTTCGCACGGAGGCCCGATCCAATTCCTTCATTTCTTCGGGCAGATTCAGCCAGCTGACAAGAAACGGGCTTTTCTTCCCAGTGATGTCTTTTTCCTCCCCATGGGTCCATCCATCAAGCAACCTTTCGACAATCCATCGTCCGTGCTCAATTTTCGCCAGCACTTCAACCTCATCATCGGTAAATGTGAAGGGGTCTGCCTCCGGTTTGGCGGGTTTTTTCACCGTATATCCAATTTTTTGCAACTTCTCAAAAATATGGTCAGCCTGCCGGGCGTTGGATTCCTTCAATACATCCGGCAAATCTTCCCAGTTAAACATCGATGGATCATCGGCTATCATCCTTTCCTTCCGGGTAAGGCAATACGATTTATGGATCTCTTTGGCCAATCTTTCCCTTATATCCTTGTCCAACCGGACCCCACCCCTGCCAACGAAGGCCTTGAGCGTCATCGCATCGGCAGGCAGCAACAGCAACTTTGCAGAACCAGCCCACTTCTCATCCTGAACCAATTTAGCCGCCTCGCGACCGCTCTCACCCACTATACCTACTTCGGCACCGAGAGCCAAAGCGATCCGGTATTCCATGGCAGAAATGATTCCACCATTGATGCCAAGCACCTTTACCTGCGCAAAATCAATGCCATCGGCATGGATATCGATCCAGTATTGCAATGGTTCCAGCGGGCTATATGCACTGCCTGCAGTCTTGCAAATCTCGCTGTAACGAAAATCGACCGATGGCCCTTCCGAAACAGCTTTTGGAAGATACCCAATGGTCCGGATTGCCCCACGGCATGCTTCACCCAACTCACCAACCAAACCGCTGATGCCATCTGTGGTCCCTCCACTGATTAGCGTACCCTTGAAATCCGCGAATGCCTCCAGTATAAGGTTCTTATAGGCCTTCATTTGTCCCTCAACAGCAACGTCACATCCGCCTGCAACAACTACAACCGGCCCCTCAATGGATTTTTTATTCCTTAAAGACAGGGCACTGATTTTTTTCCGGACTTCCGAACCCTTCACTGTTGCGTCCTTCAACCGTGCTGCCTTCCCCAATAAAAGCAACCTCCAAACCCATTGGTATCCAGAAAGTTCATCTGCTGCAATTTTCAGTTTCTCCAGGGAGACAAGGGCCGTATCAATCAACCAGGTTGCAGCACTTAGTTGAATGGCTTTGGCGTATGCCTCCAAACTGTCATAGGGCCTGCCCAAAAAGAGGAAGAATTTCCCCATCATGAAATAAGCCCATGGCAGGTTGACGCCAACATCCGCCTGAGACTGACAGGACTTAACCGCCAGTTCAATGGCCGGGGTCAGCAGCGACACAATGGATGCGTCCCCTGTGGCGGCGACCGACAAATCCAGGTAATTCTCCAGGGGATAAGGGTTTGAGGGATCGAGTTGAAATGCCCTTCCGTATAGCCCCCTTGCTTTATCGTTGTCAATATTTTTCCAGGTTCCGGCCAATGAAGCCACGGAATCACTGTCTTCAGCTGTGGTTTCGCAAGCCTTTTCAAGGCAATTCCGTCCATACTGAAATTCCCTGCTACCGGGTTTGTCCCTATGCTTTTTGCAGAGTGCCACACCAAGATCTCTCAACACAAATGGGCAGCCTGAATCGACATGTAAAGAAAGTACATCAATCGCTTTTTGCCAGTCACCAAGCGTTATGGCCAGCTTCCCAACACGTCCGGCCAGTTCGGCATTGCCTGTATCGTACCCGAGGATGACTTCCAGAAGTTTAATTTCCTCCCGCATTTGCTCTTCGGTCATGTATGCACCGTAACTTGTGGCATAGGTTCTCAAGCCTTCCTTAATTCGGGAAAAAGTTTTGTCAGCGCTCTCAAGCATGGCCGCCACCCCGGCAAATTCCCTTTCCCATCTGACGGGTATTTTAAAGGGACTTTTATAGGCGAGGTCGTGAGCCATATCCGCCCAGGCATGCTCAAGAATAGTCCTTACCTGCACTTCCGCCCGCCTGTTAGGAAATCTTTTATCATCGAGCAATATGGGTGGCACCTCAACGGCTATCTCTTTATTTGGGAAGATCCCGGGTTTAAACCGAATGATGTAATGAACGGAGCGGTAACCAAACTCGGTGGGTTTTAACCGCTGACTTACATCGATGGTGTTTTCCTGGTCGATCTCAAAATGCGCCTGAATAAACCCGGATACAGCCCGGACTTCATCTGCTGTGTGAACAATGACGCGCCCCCCGCATAGATCCGTAAACTGATTGATGGCATCGGAATATTTGGCTTTTTTTCGCTGGCACTTTTCAGCAAAACTGGCAATGGTCTTATGGCGGGTTTGAACAATAGCCATGGGGGCAAGCCTGGCGGCTACCTGCCTGAGAATACGCTCCAAAACCTCACCAAAAAGCTTGTAATCATCATAGTGCCTCCTGTAGGCTTCGACCTGCCTTCGCGTCCACTCTTTGTCCACATGATTCATTCTCCCTGTCATGAAAATGTCCTCCGGTGGATTTGAAAACCTGCCCTGGCCAGAAAAGAAGGCAGGTTCTTAATCATGTTGCGATCAGAATCCCTGGCCTTGTCGGATAGCTCCTCCCAGGGAACCAAATAGGGACTGGTCTTTCTCTGGGTATTTTTGGTCTTCGGGGCGTAGGACCAATTATTCCGGCGTTTTTCATCAAGCCATCTTTCGTGCTCCATCTCCGCCAATAGTTCAATCTCTTCAGGCTGAAACCCAAAAAAAGCTGCATCCCAGTCCTGCAATGGCTCAATGCCGCATCCGATGGCATTCAATTTGGTTTCGATATGGGCGGCCTGGTTTTGGTTAGACTCCTTTAAACTTACCGGCAGGTCTTCCCAGTCAACCAGGGAAGGATTGCTCCTGGCGGTCTCCCCGGCTGCCTTCTGGTTGAAAACATAGTCCTCGTGAATCGCCCTGGCAATGATCTCCTGCGTGCCCCCAAGAAGCGCCTCCAAATTGCATGTCTTGTCCAGCATACAAAAAGTATGTATATGCTCAAAATCAAGCACATGCCGCTCATTTTTGATCAAAGTGGCCAGCCCGGCGGCCTGATTCATACGTGCAATGATTGGCACCTTGAATTGTCTGGTTTTTTGGTGAAGTCTTAAGGCACTTACCAATACATGGACGTCGTC